>NZ_JBITGS010000058.1:0-40804 GCF_044457265.1 Streptomyces sp. NPDC050564
CGCGGGATGCGTCTTGGCGGGTGTGGCGGCGGGCGGGCGGGCGGGGGCGCCGCGGCCCCGCAATAAGCGCGGGGCCCCCCCCCCCGCCCCCCCCCCCCCCCGGCCCTGGCCGCCCGAGGCCACGCCACTCACATTCCCCTGGCCACTGGGCCACGAGCCGGGTTCCCGGCCGTCACGTGCTCAAACGGGCTTGCGGATCCTTCATCAACTTCACGCCGAGGTCGGGGGCGGTGTCACGATCTGCAGTCGTCCCGTCGTAACGGGCTCACCGCCGCGTTCCGCGATGGCCGTCCACCGGGCGGGTCCGTTCTCGATGTAGCGCAGGAGGACTCCCTCACGCACGGCCCAGGGACAGATCGTGACCGTCTTGATCCCGGTGAGTTTCATGGCCGTATGGCCCACCACTGCGCCGGCCAGACTCTGCTCGACCCGTGGCGCCGTGATCCCCGAAAGCTGAGCGCGTCCGGCTACGGTCAAAGCGCCGTCTTCGTCCCCGCCAACGGCGCCACCCGTGAGTCACGACCGTCTGGAGAACGGCTTCCTCGCCGCGGGCCGACATAACTCGCCCAGCTCTGGCCAGCACCCCCCGAAAGGCCGTTTCGGAGCTGGCGACGGCGCGCCGGGCACGGCCCGCCAGACCATCCCGGCCAGCGCTCGATGGAGAACCAGCGGATCTTGCGCGCGCCTTGGCAGCAGCGGGCCGTCGAGCTCGGCCTGGTCGACGTCCGTGTTCCAGTCGGCCCAGGCGTCGATGTCCGTGACCCGCCTAGGGCGCGTATTGAGTCGTGATCATTGGGTGGTCCGGGTGAGGTCTTTGATCCAGATCATCGAGGCACGTAAGTGGAGTCCGGCGAGGTAGCTGTCCGGGGTCTTGTCGTATCGGGTGGCGATGCCTCGCCAGGCCTTGAGCTTGTTGATCAAGCGCTCAACGGTGTTCCTCTCCTTGTAGAGGTCTGCGTCGTGGCTGACGGGCCGGCCGCCCCTGGAGCCCTTCTTCTTCCGGTTGGCGGCCTGGTCTCTCTTCTCCGGGATGACCGCCTTGATGTGGCGTTTCCGCAGGTGGGCCCGGTTCCCGCGGGACGAATACGCCTTGTCCCCGGCGACCGCATCCGGTCGGGTGCGGGGGCGGCCGACGGGCCCGGGGACCCGTACTTTCTTGAGCACGGGGATGAACTGCGGGCTGTCCGCAGCCTGTCCCGCGGTCAGGATGATCGCCAGCGGGCGGCACTTCCGGTCGGCAGCAAGGTGGACCTTGCTGGTCTGCCCGCCTCTGGAGCGTCCGAGGAGGGCGGCCTTCAGCCGGAGTTTGCGTCGGCGCCGGATACGTCGTCACTCTTCCCGCGCGGGATCCGCTTCGGCATCCTGCCCGTTTTGTTCTTCTAGGCTGCCCCCTTCGACCCGGTCTTCTCCTCCTCGCTGGCAGCCCTCTCCAGCGCGGTGATGACGTCCTCGCCCAGGTGCATCCCGGCAGCGTCGTGGTGAGCGCGCGCGGTGGTGGAGTCGATGCTGACCAGAGACATGTCTATCTCACCCCGCTTCGCGGCCTCCCCGATCAGCCCCTCCAGCAGGGCCTCGAAGACCCCAGCGTCACGCCACTGCCGGAAGCGGTTGTGGATGGTCGGCCAGGCACCGAACTCCTGCGGCATCTCCCGCCACTGCCCGTCGGTCTTGAACCGCCAGATCACGCCCTCGAACTGCTGCCGTAGCCGCTCGGGGTACGGGCCGTACCTGCCGATCGGCAGGTACGGCCCGATGAACTCCCACTCCGCGTCTGTCAGTTGCACTCGCGTCACAGAAGAAGATCTACCGCTCCAGGTCTCGCCACGAGGGAGAAATCGACAGATTGATCACGACTCAATACGCGCCCTAGTGATCATTAGCGGATATGTCACTTGCCCCCAGCCCTGGGGCTGTCGTATCCCAAGCCCTGGAATGGAAGCCGAGCGCGGCGCGGCGGGCGCAGGTGATCGGGCACCTCGGCTTCGATCCGTTCGACGAGCTGCGGTCGGCACCGGGCCGGGGCCCCATGGCCGGTCCGACTCCTCTCGGAAGACGTCACGAATGGGTGCCTGCTGCACGAAGTCTGCACACGAGATGCACAACTGGCGCTACGGTCTCCCTCCAACGCTCCCTGGGGGGACACATGACTAACCAGTACACGATGCCGCCGCAGCCGCCCGTCAGATCGGCCCCGAGGTGGGCGCGGAAGCGGTACGTGCTGCCGACGATCGGTCTCGCCTTCTTCCTCGGCATCGGCGCCGGCGCGAGCGGACAGAACAATGGGACCGATGCGAAGCCGACGGCCGACAAGGTGCGGCCGACGGCCACGGTCACCGCGACGGCCACGGCTACGGAGACCGCCAAACCTGAGCCTGGGCCGACCGTCACCGCGACGAAGACGGTCGATGTGAAGGTGACCGTCACCGCGAAAGCCGCCGCCGCAGGTTCGGGGAGCAGCGGCGGTTCGTCGAGCGGGTCGTCAGGGGGCGGCGACTCAAGCTCGTCGGGTGGTTCCAGCAGTGCCGGGAACGGTGCTACCGCTCTTTGCAATGACGGCAGCTACTCGTACGCCGCCCACCACCAGGGCGCCTGCTCGCATCACGGAGGCGTGGCCGTCTTCTACAAGTAGGCCCGGCGGTCTGCGGGCAACGAACGGCCCGGCCAGCGCGTTGACTGGCCGGGCTGTTTGGGCGAGGTCACCGTCCTCCCCGTGGTCGGCGAGTCCCTTGCGGGCGTGGTGCTGGAAGTTGGTCCAGTCGCAGGTGCCGCGGGGGCCGAGGCGGTATCGGTTGCTAGGACCTGTCCGGCCGATCACGTAACGTCCCTGCGGGATCTGCCTTGAGCCTAGTGCGTCATGATCTTGGTGTGACAGATGATTCCGTCTCGGTGACTTTCAGCTCGTTGTGGCATTTGAAGGCCCTGCATCGCATGGTGATGAACCGGAAGTTCGACGGTCCCAAACGACGTCTTCTTCGGCAGCCCTCATCTCGAGGCCGCGCAGCACGCGATCCTTGAAGCGTTGATGCGGGCTGAACCCCAGCAGGCCGCGAGATGGGAGTCTTGGCGGGACGCGCGAGGGCACGAGGATGTCCTGGACAGGGTCCGACGGCACCTGCGGGACCACGCTGAAGCCGTCACAGCCATGGAACCGGCGACTCGCCGTAGCTATGTGGAGAGTCTGCTTGCGCCGTTGGTGGGCGACCCCGCCCTACTGGCGGAGTTGATGGGGTGAGTGGGTCTTCTTGGGCCAGCGGGTGCGTAGCCAGATGACGATGGCGGCGACTGTGACGCTGCCGAGGAAGACGTAACCGCGCTTGCCCGTGAACTCGCCGCGGCCGGGTACTTCGCCCCTGCCATCGCGAAGATCCTGAACGCCGAGGGTTTCCGCCCGCCCAAACGCCGCGACCACTTCGGCACCCAGGCAGTGCGCGACGTGCTGCAGGAACTGGGCTGCGTCAGCCGACAGGAACAGGCCCTGCGCCGCAATGCGACACAACTCGGGTGAGGCCGTCGCGACGGCCCCAGCCGGGGCTTCACCATGTCGCCGGGACCCGCGTCTTCACGAGGTCCACACATGCCGCATGATGTCCCTCCAGCACAACATCCCAGGGGGGACAATGCGTAGACAGCTCACCGCTGAGCAGGAACAGCGCCGCCGCAGCCGCAACAAGAAGATCTTCGGCGTGCTCTGCCTGATGACCGTCGTCGGCGGCATCGTCGATGCGCTGGACGGCAGCGACTCCAGCGACGACAAGCCCAAGGCTGCCACCAGCGCCAAACCCAAGGCCGCGGCGAGCAGCAAACAGCACACCGACAAGAGCGCCAAGCCCAGCGCCGACTGGAGCGCCGCCGAGAAGGCGGCCGGCATCCCGCCCAAGCCGACGGGCGCCAAGCGCGCCCAACTGCTCCGAGCGCTGGCCGCGGCCAACCCGGGCATCGTCAAGTACGAGGACAAGGCGATCGACGCCTCCCGCAACCAGTGCAGCGCCATCAACGGCGGCGGCGGGAAACTCGACTGGGCCGCCGCGCAGCGCTTCACCTACAAGGACGTCACGACCACTGAAGCCCAAGGCAAACAGATCAACGAGGCTCTCAAGGGCCTCGGCTTCTGCAAGGTCTGACCGTCGCAATGGAGCCGGGCCGGGAGAGGTGAGCGTACGGTCGGCACAGGCGCACTGCGGTGCGTCCGTCCTCACGGCTGGTCGGCAGCCGGGCGCCGACGGCGCCTTCCTGGCCGAGCCGCTTGATCTTGTCGTACTTGCTCCCCCCATCGCCGCCTGCTGTCAGGTGAGTGGCGGCGGCCGCGTAGCAGTCGGTGGCCTTCCGCTCAGCGGGAGGGAGAGGTCTTGGGGAGTCGCGGTCCACTTCCTCGTCGAAAATTGGCGCCCTGAGTGCTGAAGGGAATGACGTGAGGACTCGACGGCGGGGAGACGAATGGGTGTGCGACAGGTTGATGGTCCTGTTCGCGAACCGGGCCTGCTGTCCGCTCCGCGCACCCGCGGAGTGGTCCCGACCGCGGGCGCAAGGAGCCCGTCGCCATGGGCTGCTCCCCGTCTCGGCGGGGATGGCCCCCGTCCGACGCGGACGTCGGGGCCGGTACAACACTCCTTGCCCTTGCGGGTTAGTGCCGGAAGCGCCAGAAAACAAGCATCCGGTCACAGCCCCTGAAGCAACTGCAACATGTCGTCCCGGAGTCCTGGAGCAGCCGCGATCGTGGCCGTTGACCGCAGGCTGTGCTTCGACATGGGCGCCTTCCACGGCCCCGGCCTCGATCACCGCGATGAGGCGCAGTGCCTCCGCCGGGCTTACGCCTGCGGCTTCAAGGAGATCGGCCCCACGAAGCCGGGCGCTCGCGGCTGCCTCTTTGTGCACGATGATCAGCGGTAACGCGGGCCGTTCCGGCTGTTCATACGCGGGTTCCCTACTGGTGTGTTACCTGAGTTCGACGGAGTATGAGCCTCCGTCGAACGTCCATCCGTCGGTGCCTTCGCCGATGTCCTCGACGATGACGTCGTCGATGAAGTGGTCCTCGAACGCGTCGTCGGTGAGTTCGCCGGCCAACCAGAGTTCCTCGATCTCGTTCCAGTCGCCACTTCGACCGTCGATCCGCAGGGGCGCGGCATAGCGTGTTCCGCGCTGGCGCCGGTCGCTGCCGGTGGTGACCCAGCCGCTGATCTCGAAATCGCCGTTCTTGACGTGGTCGGGGATCGGGTCGGCGGGGACGATGGCGACGTTCTCGTAGGCGGTGTGGATGAGGTCGCGGTAGCTGCGGCGGACGTGGTACTCGGGGTCGGACAGCCAGTTGAGAAGGGTTTTGACGGTCACGTCCAGGCCGGCTTCTTCCAGGGCCTGGTGGCCGCGGTGGGTTCCGGTGAGCTGGCTGAGCTGGGCGTGCCAGTGCTTGGCGTTGTACGAGGACAGCCGGTGGCGGGGTGTGACCTGGGAGCGCAGGAGGTCGTTGAGGGCGGCGCCCAGGGATCCTCCGTGGCCGGTGGGGCCGGCCATCAGTCGTCACCCTCGGGGATGATCTGGCCAGGCTGGATGAACTTGGCCTTGACTTCGCCGAACCCGGTCCCGATCCGGTACGTGGCGGGCGGTGTGTTGGCGGGTGTCCAGAAGACGGCCGCGTCGACGTTGCGCAGGGCGATGAGCTTGTGGCCTTCCTGGACTGCTTTGAAGGCGACGGTCCAGTGGCGGACGGACGCCTCGGCGACCATGCTCATGCGCCAGTCCGGCCGCCAGAAGGGGGATTTCTGTTCCTTGCGCTTGGGCCACAGCAGGCGCAGGGCGATGGACAGCCGGGTTTTGTACGCCTTGTAGGGGGCGCCGCCGGCCTGGACGAGCTCGGTACGTGCTTGCCGGGCGGCGGTGTAGAAGGGCTTGAAGAGGGACTCGTTGGCCTTTCCGGTCCAGGAGTCGTGGATGGCCGGCATCGCGGTGAGGTGGCCTTCGCGGACGAGTTTCTCGAGCTGCTTGATGTGCGGGGTGGTGACCCACACGTGGCCCTGCTCGCCGGGCCGCTCGATGATCCGTCCCAGCGGGTGCGGCATGTCCGTGCGGTTCCACTTGGGGATGTCGATGAGGTAGATACCGGCGCCGGCCTTGTCGAACGACTGAAGGGGCCCGGTGTGCAGCAGCTTGTTCGGGGCCAGGGGAACGGCCGAACACGCGGACGGGTAGCTGCCGTTGCGGTCGATCAGGCACAGCATCCCCTCGCCGAAGGCGGCGGGCACGTCGAGCTGATCTCGCCGGACACGCTTCCCGTTCTCCCGGATGTGGGGCACGCGGGTGCTGGTGACGTCGGGGTGGACCCCGACCTCGGGGAACATCGGTACAGCCGTTGGCGCTGAGAACGATCATGGCCCGGCCGGTGTGAGCGCGCTGACGCGGTTCTCGTACTCGCGGCGGGCCTTGCGCTGCGCTGGGACCGCGGGGACTCCGCGGCCGCCGTCGAGGGGCTGGCAGTGGGCGAGGAGTCCGAGGTGCACGGCGGGGACGGTGGTGACGCGCAGGGTATAGCCCTGGCCACGTCGTACGGTCACGCCCTGGTCGAGCGCGGCCCGCTCGACGTCGTCCAGCTCGGCGGCGCGGAGGAAGTCGGCGACCTTGCCCGGCATGTCGAGGGTGATCGGCAGCTCCGGCGCCGGGACGTCCTCCTCGATGGCGGCGTGGTCGGGCATGAGGTCGGCGACGGCCGTACGGATCGCGCCGCGGCTGACGCCGTGGTCGCGGGCGAGAGCGGCGATGGAGCGGCCTTCCAGGTACGCGGCGCGCACGTCGGCGGTCTTCGCGGCCGTCACGGCGGGGCGGCGCCCGCCCTTGCTCCCCTTGGCTTCGGCGGCGCGCAGTCCGTCGTAGGTCAGCTCGCGCTGGAGGTCGCGCTGAAGTTCGCCAGCGGCGGCGAGGGTCTGCACCATGAACTTCACGGTGGACAGCAGCTCGCCGGTGCGCGGGTGGCGGGCGGTGAGGTCCATCGCGGAGAACGCGCCGTCGTGGATGCGCAGCGCCACCTGGTAGCGGTGCAGGACGTCGAGCACGTCGAGGATGTGTCCGGTGCCGCGTACGAGGCGGAACATCTCGGAGATGTGCACGGTGTCGCCCGGCCGCGCGTAGGTGAGCAGCTCGCGGAACTTCGGCCGCTGGAGCGGGTGGAGGCGGCTGGATGTGCCCGGGTCCTCCTCGAAGGCGACCGGGTCCTCGATCCCGGCCTCGTCCAGGACGAGGTTCTGCCGGGCGGTGGACTGCTGGTCGGTCGAGACCCGCTTGTAGACCAGGTTCGCCACTGGGGGCCCCTTCCGTACGGAGGAGCGGACCCTATCTGTCGTCAAACCCTGTCAGCAATCACCATCGGATCTGATTGGATTCGCGCCGCCCCGAACCCCCGGATTGCACGGGTTCATTGGACGCCTCGGGCGCCCGTCGGCAAACGATCGTTTGACGACAGGCAGGCTCGCCTCTGGGAGTTCCTCAAACGATTACTTGGCCAGCCACATAATCGGTGCTACATTTATGTGGCTGGCCACGGAAGTTGGTCGGTGCGGCATCCCACTTCAAGGAGAGCAGTCATGAAGGCCATCGTTTTTGACACGTTCGGCGGCACCGAGGTGCTGCACGAGGCGAAGATCGACACTCCCCAGCCCGGCCCCGGCCAGGTCCGTGTGCGCGTCCTGGCTGTCGGCGTCAACCCGGTGGACGGCAAGATCCGCTCCGGCGGTATGGAGGCCATCTTCCCCACCACCCTCCCCGCCGTGCCCGGCGGCGAGATCGCCGGAGTGGTCGACGCCGTCGGCGAGGGCGTCGATCACCTCAAGGCCGGGGACGAAGTCCTCGGCTGGTCCGACACCGGCTCCTACGCCCAGTACGCCCTGGCTTCCGCGGCCGTCCTCGCGCCCAAGCCCGCCGGTCTGGACTGGACGCACGCCGCCGCCCTGCCCGTGGCGAGTGACGGCGCCGAGCGCGTCCTGGACCTGCTCGGTGTCACCTCCGGTGAGACGCTGCTGATCCACGGCGCGTCCGGGGCGCTGGGCACCATCGCCGTCCAACTGGCCGTCGCACGCGGCGCCCGCGTTATCGGCACCGCGGGCCCGGTCAACCAGGAGTACGTCACCTCCCTCGGCGCCACCGCACTGGTCTACGGCGACAACCTGGTCGAGCGTGTCCGTGCGCTTGCCCCCGAAGGGGTGGACGCTGTCTTCGACGCCGCCGGCAAGGGTGCGCTGGAGGACTCCATCACTCTGCGCGGCGGCACGGACCGGATCGTCACCACCGCCGACTTCCGCGCCGCTGAGCTCGGCGTCGTCTTCGCCGAGGGGCCCCAGCGCCGTTCCGCCGCTCGCCTCGCCGAGCTGGCCCAGCAGGCCGCCGACGGCACCCTGGTCACCACGATCAGCGCCGCCTACCCCCTCGCCGAAGCGGCCAAGGCCCAGCAGGCCAGCGACGCCGGCCACAACCGCGGCAAGATCGTCCTCACCGTCAACTAGTCCGCCAGCCCACGTGCTGTGTGATGAGGGAGAACCATGTCAGACCCCACCTCATCGGAGCTTCCGAACACGGCGGGAGCGGGGCCGTTGAGCTACGCCATCTTCCAGCTCGCCCGCACCCACCGCGCCCAGGCCGCCGGCATGCTGCGCGCCATGAACCTGCACCCGGGGCAGGAGCTGCTGCTGATGCAGCTCTTCGACCACGATGGCCGGACCCAGGCGGAACTGCTGGAGCGGGCCGGTCTTGACCACTCCACCGTTTCCAAGTCCCTGCGCCGTATGCAGGAGGCCGGGCTGCTCACCCGGGAGCCCGCCTCCCACGACCGGCGGGTCATGGTGGTCCACCTCACCGACGCCGGGCGTGCTCTCCAAGAGCCCATCGCCGACATGTGGCGGACTCTGGAACAGGTTTCCGTGCGCGACCTGACCCCCGACCAGATCCAGGCGTTCACCACATGCGCGCGCATCATCGAGGAGTCGGTCAGGGACCACAGCCGACAGCCACCTTGCGAGTAAGCGGGCACGGAGAGCCGGCTGACTTGCCGGCACCATCCGTGTCCTGAGGACATGCTTCAACTCCGCCCGTGATCGGCGTATCAGCGCGGCGGGAACGCACGAACACGCACGTGGGGCCTCTGCGGTCCCGTCGGCGCTACGCGGGCGCAGCCCCGTGCCCGGACCCGCGCGCAGTGATGCCTCGCAGGTCGGCGACGCAGCAGATGCCCCCGTTCTCTTCCATTTTTTGTGACAGCAGGGAGATTCTCATGACGAACGTATTCGCCCCGGTGGATGTGGCCGGCCGGTCGCTGGCCAACCGCATCGTGATGGCGCCGATGACCCGCAGCCGGGCCAACGGGCCGGGCGCCACCGCGACCGACCTGATGGCGACCTATTACAGCCAGCGAGCGAGCGCCGGCCTCATCGTCACCGAAGGCATACAGCCCTCTCCGGTCGGCCAGGGTTACCCCGACACACCGGGCCTGCACTCGCTGGAGCAGGTCAGTGCCTGGCGCAAGGTCACCGACGCCGTCCACGCCAAGGGTGGGGTGATCTTCGCGCAGCTGATGCACACCGGCCGCATCGGCCATCCCAGTCTCCTCCCCGCCGGTCTGCACCCCGTCGCGCCCTCACCCGTCGCCGCGAAGGGCCAGGTATTCACCCACCAGGGACCGGTGGACTTCGTCACCCCGCAGGAACTGGACGCCGACGGCATCGCCCGCACCATCGCCGACTTCGCCGACGCAGCACACAACGCGATCGCCGCGGGCTTCGACGGGGTCGAGATCCACGGCGCGAACGGCTATCTCATCCACCAGTTCCTCGCCCCCAACACTAACCAGCGCGCAGACGGCTGGGGCGGTGATGTGGCAGGCCGGATCCGCTTCGCTCTGGAGGTGACTGCAGCCGTCGCAAAGGCGATCGGCGGCCACCGCACCGGCTTCCGCATCTCGCCCTCAAACCCCTACAACGACATCGCCGAGCACGACGCGGTGGACGCGGAGAGCACCTACACCACGCTGGTCACCCGGCTCGGCGAGCTGAACCTGGCCTACCTGCACATGATCGAAGGAGCCGACCGGGAACTGACCACACGCCTGCGCAAGCTCTGGCCCTCGACGTTCATCCTCAACCCGCTCACCCACCCACAGCCCACCGGCCCGGACGCACTCACCCTCATCCATGACGGAACCGCAGACATGATCGCCTTCGGAGCACTGTTCCTCGCCAACCCCGACCTGCCCGCCCGCCTGGCCGCCCAAGGCCCCTACAACACACCGGACCCCGCCACCTTCTACGGCGGTGACCACCACGGCTACACCGACTACCCGCACCTGTAGGACACGCCCTCACCGCGGGACGGACTCTCACTCTGGTCGGCCGCTTGCATCCTCCGGTTCACGTTTCGTCGTCCTCATCCAGCTCCCGCGTGTCCGGGTCGCGCAGCGGACGCAGGGCGCCGGCGGCCGGGACGCTGGCGGTGAAGCTGTAGCGGCCGAGCAGGTTCAGGTTGCGGTGCTTGAGCGGGGAGAGCCGAGCGATGTCCTCCTCCCGGATCTCATGGCCCTCGGCCTGGAGCTGGGCGACGGCGGCGTCGATGTACTTCGTCGTCCAGAGCACGATGGCGTTGAGGACCAGGCCGAGCGCGCCGAGCTGGTCCTCCATCCCGTCCCGGTACGCCTGGTGGATGGTGCCGCGCTTGCCGTGGCACACGTCCCTCGCCAGCTTGTGACGAGACTCCTGCACGGTGAGCTGCCGGTTCATCTGACGGCGGTAGGTGTCGTCCACCGGGTCGACCACCCGCAGCAGGTGCTCGGTCTTCGCGATCCGCCCGTACTCCGCGAACGCCGTCCCCAGCGGAGTGGGGCGCCCCTCGCGCCCGAACATCCGCAGCAGGTCGTAGGCGCGGACCTGGTTGGTGACCAGGGAACCGGCGACCTTCAGCATGTCCGGCCAGTGCGTGATCACCTTGTTCAGGTTCACGCGGTTGCGGGCCAGGTCCTCCACCGCACCGTACGCGCCGGTCTCGACGCCGGGCATTGTGGCCCGCCAGAACCGCTGGTCGTCCAGGTCGCGGAACCGGGGTGAGAAGTTGTAGCCGAGGATCTTGAACAGGCCGAACACCATGTCGGAGTAGGAAGCGTTGTCGGTCGCGACCATCTCCGGCTTCACCCCGCCGTCCAGGTTCAGCAGCGCGTCCAAGATGTGCAGGGAGTCGCGCGGGGTGCCGGGGACGACCATCTGCCCGATGCCCGCGACCTGGTCGTTGACGGCGTTGAGCCAGGTGATGCCGCGCTTGAACCCGAAGTACTTCGGCGACGGCGCCGCGCTGATCGTGCGCACGGGCACGACGAACCGCAGTCCGTCCACCGAGGCGAGCAGGCCGTTGCCCCAGAACTTCACGATGGGCACGGCGGCCTGGGCCTCGATGAGCCGCGCATTCGCCGCGGCGATGGTCTCGGCGCGCAGGTAGTACTGGTCGACGTGCACGAGCCGGGCCCGCGTCAGGGCCTCGTGGCCGGGGTTCACCACCGGAGCCAGGCCGATGTTGCACGCCTCGGACACCAGCAGCGCGACCACCGAGGTGGACAGGTCCTTCATCCGGGTGGTGCCGTCCCCCAGGTGCACGAAGGCGTCCAGGAACCCGGTCCAGGCGTTCACCTCGAACAGCAGGTCCGGCAGGTCGATCTTCGGGAGCATCTTCTCGACCCGCTTGCGCAGCCAGGTCAACGACTTCGGCTCGCCGAGCGCGCCGAGCTTGTCGACGTGCAGCTTCACCCGCCCGTCGCCAGCCACCTCGACGGAGACCTTCGCCGCCGGCCCCGCCTCCTCAAGGCGCTCGGCGAGCTGCTTCCACCCGGCGTCCAGGCCCCGCACCAGCTCCGCCAGATGCTCCTCGACGGGCATGTCCAGGCTCAGGGCCGCCAGGACGTCCTCGCACACCGCCTCCCACTCGGGACCCTCCAGCAGGCGGGCCCGCGGGTTGGACCAGCGGTGCGAGGGCGAGGCAAACACGTCGCGGTTGTTCAGGCCCCGGTGCAGCTGCTCCAGCACGCACACCACGTACGCATCCCGGTCCACCGCGCCCTGCGGCAGGTCGGGGCTGGCGTACACCGCCTTGCGCCACGCCGGAGGCACCAGCTTGTCGTCCACCTCGCGCGGCAGCAGCGGCTTGACGCCCGTCTTCCGCCGCGCCAGCGCCGGCAGGCTGCGGACCCCGGCGAGGACCCGCTTGCCCGCGCTCGCCGCCTCCAGCGCCTTCGACTCGCCCAGCAGCGACAGGAACGGGCGCACCGTGGCGTACCGGGTCGCGAGCGCGGCCCGCATCGCGACCTCGGCCGAGCCCTCGTCCTCGGGCACCAGCGCGACCACCGTGGCCGCGGCGGTCATCACGGCGGCGCGCGGGGCGACTTCCTCCAGCGCCGCCCACAGCGCGGCCACGTCCACATCCGTGCCGTGCTCCTCGACCAGCTCCAGCTCCTCGAACAACACCTTCGCCGCCCGCGCGAGGGTCCGCGACGCCTTCTCCAGCTGAGGGAGCGTGGACAGGCGCTCCTTCTCCGTCTTCCGCTTCGCCGTGCTCAGCAGGCGGGTGGCCATGAGGACCTGGAACAGATCCAGCGCCTCGTCGATCGCCTTCGCCGCCAGATGCCGCATCACCGCGGTGAGCATCGCCGTACGCTTCGGCTCCGCCGCCCGCTCCAGCAACGCCGCCTTCGATCCCAGCGCGTACCGGGCCAGCGACGCCATCCGGTTCGGCGGGATCTGCGACAGCTTCAGCCGCCCGAGCTGGAAGGCGCCGATCTCGTCCACCCGCTCCAGCGCGCGGGCGAACGCCGTGCCCGTCGTCCGCGTCGGCGGCCGGCGCAGCCGCTCCAGCTCCGAGAACCGCGAGCCCTCCGGCGTCCTCAGCGTCGCCACCAGGTCCCCGGGCAACGCCGCATCCGCGCGGCGGGCGGCTCCCGCAACGGTGGCGTGCAGCCGCTGGTCCGCGACCTTGCGGACCTCCGACACCTGCCGGGCCAGCACGCTCACCCCCGGCAGCAGCACGCGGTTGCGGCGCAGCCAGCCCACCGCGTGGTCGAACAGCGCCTTCGGCCCCTCAGCGTGCGTCCACGCCCGCCCGTGCAGGAACGTACGGAACCGCCGCGACCACTCCGGGTCCTCATACTCGTGGTACTCGTAGGCGTCCCGGATCTCCCACGCGTGCTCGTACGCCGTCTTCGGCCGCTCGGTGTACCGCTTCACCACCGACGGGTCCTCGATGCCGAGCTGCGCGGCCAGGTGCTCGACCACCGGCCACGGTGCGTCGAGCGGGTCGTCCGGGAGGAACCGGCCGATGTAGCGCACCGTGCACATCTGGAGCGCGAAGCCGAGCTGGTGGTGCGTCGAGCGCCGCAGCGCGATCAGATCCCGGTCGACGTCGTCCAGGAAGAAGAACCGCTCCAGCTCAGGGCAGGTCGGCTCCTCGGCGAACTCCCCGTACGCCTCGGCCTGCTCATCAGTCAGAAATTCCACCGGCACGAAGCGGACCGTAGCCAGCCCCGGCACCCGCCCGGCGATCTTTCCGCGAACCCCAGCGGAGCCCCCAGCCCGTGTGCTAACCGACCATGATCGTTCTCGGCGCCAACGGCTGTACCGATGTTCCCCGAGGCCGGACACCGAATTCGTCATGCACTTCGACACCGAATTACTGACTGGCTTTGACCGCGAAAACCATTGGTGCGCGGCTTGCTCCGCTGATGGACTGACGTCCTACCGTGAGTCTGCCGCGTGACGGAGGTAGTGGTTGTGACAGGTTATGACGTGCTTGCCGAGGTGTACGAATGGCTCATCTCGGATGCAAAGTTGCCTCCAGCCGAGTTCGCTAAGTCGTTCGACGACGTCCTCAATCTCCTGCCGTCGAACGCTCACGTCCTCGACTGTTCGTGCGGAACCGGACAGTTGGCGGTTGGCCTCGCCGGTCGTGGCATGCAGGTTGTCGCAACTGACGCCAGCGAGGCGATGGTTCGCCGGACTGCAGAGTTGTCTGAGGAGTTCGGGGCATCCGTCCGGGCCGTACGAGCGAACTGGGAAGAGTTGCCCGACCATTTCCAGGACAACACGTTCGACATGGTGTTCTGCGTTGGCAACTCGCTTCACCATGCCGCGGGCGCGACAGGCAGGGGTGCTGCTCTGGAGTCGATGTCACGGCTTCTGCGCCCGGGAGGGCGCTTGGTGCTCACATCCCGGACTTGGGAACTCGTGAGGGCCAGAGGTTCCCGGCTGGACATCTGGGACCGACTCGTCCGCCGGAACGGTCGCGATGCCGTCGTAATTTACCGCTGGGAGATTGCGCCGCATTGGGAGGATGAGCACCATATCGAGATTGCGATCGCCCAAGTTGATGCGACTGGGCCGGTTCTTGTCCGCTCGGAACTGCTGTCCTGCTGGCCCTACCGGTACGAGGAACTCGAAGTCGAGCTGCACCGGGTCGGACTCCAGACGGAACTGAGCACGTTCGATCTTGAGGCCGAGAACTACATGGTGGTCGCGAGCAAGGTATAAACATCGGACTCTCAGTCCCTGGCCGGACCGCGCGGTTGCTCGCAGGACGCTTGCGCCCTCTCATCGGTGCGGGTTCAAGTGGTCAACGCAACGCCTCGGACGAGGAGTGCTCGTCGATCAGACGGCGGTAGATCCGGGGTGATGGTGTGGCGCTGTTTCCTGGTCGCATCCAGATCAATGAGCAGGATCTCGTCGATCAGCGGCGTGAACGGATCCAGCTTCGACGGCCGCGCCGAAGCGGTTGTCGTGCGTGGCTGCGGCCAAGCCGAGGTCAGGGCCTTGTTGACCGTGCTCCAGGTGACGCCGTACTTCGCGTGATGCCGGGCGGCGGGCACTCGCCTTCGCAGCTCAAGGCGTCGCCCCAACGACATCACGCATCAAGTCTCAGTAACCGGAACCGAGCCGTACACAGCCGAGGATCCCCGGCGGCAGAGCCAAGTTCGTGGTGCCAGCGCCTCAGAAATCGCGAACTCAGGCGCTTTAGTCGGCGACTACATCGGAGACAGCACCCGAGCGGAAATCGCCTACGCCCGGTCGCTGGGCAAGCCCGTGCGGTTCAGGCACCCCGAAGTCGACCCTGACGCCTGACCGCCCGCTGCCACCTCGACAACCAGGGCCGGCAGCCCGCCGCCTGACCGTCTCGCGGTGGCTTCGGCCGCCGCCCACCCCACACCCTCCGCAGGCATCCCTTGGAATTGATCATCTAGTTCGACCGGCAGTTGATGGCATGCTTTTGAGGATCGGGGCGTTGGCGCCCTCGGTGACGTGAGCCTGAATGGCGAACTGGTGTCGGCTCGCAGATCGACAGCCTCGTCGTTGTGGACGCGTCAGCAGGGTTCGCTGGCGCGCCCGTGGTGTTCAATTCCGGCTCGTTGATGACCTGGCGAGGCCAGCGGGGTCGATGCTCCCAGGACGACGGCCCAGACGTGCATCTGCTCGGACGGACAACGCGGAAAACGCTGGTCGCCGACGCCCTCGCGGGGGCCTGCCGGCAGCGTCGTCCCGCCCGGCCAGTGATCTTCCGCTCGGATCGCGGCTGCCAGTACACCAGCCAGCAATTCGCTTCTCTGGCAGCCGAGTTCGGCATCCGGCTGTCGGCCGGCCGGCCGGACCGGACAGTGCTGGGACTGTCAACGCCCTCGCGGAGAACCTCTGGATGCTCATCAAAACCGAGGGCCTCCGTGGCCGCACCTTCACCACGAGGGCCGAGGCGAATCTCGCGCTCTTCGAGTACATCGACGGCTTCTACAACTCCCGCCGCATCCAGGAACGGCTCGGCTTCCTCAGCCCGATCGAGTTCGAGGAGAAGTACTACGCCGAGCAGGCGACGGCCGAACCAACGAATCTGAACACCCGTCAACCCCTGCTGACCAGCTGATCAGCGGCTCCCGCATGACGGGGGAACCTCAGTGCTCGACCAGCGCAAACTGCTGGCCCACCGGATCGCCGCTTCGGCGAGCTTCGTGGTGGTACGGCGGGTGCCGGGTGACTCCGCACCCTCTTCGGCACGGCGATGCCTATCGAAAGACCGGCAGCACCCGGCACCTCCCGGCATCAGCCGGTGGCCGTTCTTGTATCGGGACACTCGCTCCGACGCCGGGGCAAACGCCCGGATCAGGTGGGAGCCCGTACACCACTTTTCAGGACGCAACCCGAGCCCCGCGGTTTGTGGACGGCTCAGACGTGGTCGCCACGTCCTGGAGTGCGGCTGTGAGGCGAGTGAGGTCCTGATCGCTGAGGTGGTCGAGGAGGTGTCGTCGAATGCTGGCCAGGTGGGCTGGCCAGGCCTGTTGCAGGCGGACCAGCCCGTTCGCGGTCAGGACGGCGTTCCAACCACGCCCGTCCTTGTCGCACTTGGCGCGAAGGACCCAACCTTGTTTCTCAAGACGGGCGACGACGCGCGTCATCCCGCTGAGCGAGAGGTTGCAGGCAGCGGCGAGTTCGTTCATCCGCATCTGTGCGCCTGGAGCCTCCGACAGGTGCATGAGGGCCGTGTACTCGGACAGAGGAAGCCCGGCATCGCGGATCATGTCGGTGTCGACTACACGCGGTAGTGCCATCATCACCCGGCCCAGCGTACGGACGAGGGCTTCCTCGTGTTCGTTCAAGGGCCGCAAAGGCCATTCAGTGGATGGCATGCCTCACACACTACCTCCTTGACAGGTCAAGGAGGTAGGCATTTACTTGCCGAGTCAATTATCTACTTGATGAGGCAAGCACATGCTCGGCAAGCTGTTCAAGAGGCACGGAGGAACATCCATGACCAAGATCGGAATCATCCTGGGAACCACCCGCCCGGGACGCAATGGAGAGGCGGTTGCGCGCTGGGTGCACGGAATTGCCGCCCAGCGCACCGACGCCGAGTTCGAACTCGTCGACCTGGCCGACTACAAGCTCCCACTGCTGGACGAGGCCTACCCCCCGTCGATGGGCCAGTACACCCAGCCGCACACCCAGGCCTGGGCCGAGAAGATCGCGTCCCTCGACGGCTTCGTGATCGTCACCCCCGAGTACAACCGCTCCGTGCCCGGCGCGCTGAAAAACGCCATCGACTTCCTCTACGCCGAGTGGAACAACAAGGCCGTGGGCTTCGTCAGCTACGGCGGCAACGGTGGCACCCGCGCGGTGGAGCACCTCCGTGGTGTCGCCGGCGAACTCCAGATGGCAGACGTGCGCTCCCAGGTAGCTCTCTCCCTGTTCACCGACTTCGAGAACTTCAGCGTTTTCAAGCCCATAGATGTACAGCGCGATGCCCTCACCACCACACTTGATCAGGTAATCACCTGGACCAACGCTCTCGCACCACTGCGCACCAACTGACCGCAGTCTCAATCGGAACCGGGGGGCCGAACTTGCGGCATCTTCTCCCAGGCCGGTGGGGACTTTCCGCGACGGCGACTGCACCGCTGCACGCAGCAACCGCAGCGCTACGTGCGGGGAGATGAACGGGAGAACGCGGTCCTGACAACCGGACGGCACGACCGGTGGGCGAGCTGTGCACGTAGGCCGTGACGGCCAGGCGTGATGACCACCCGTCGGGCGCCGGGCCGGGCCCGGGCTTCGAGGTGCACGCGGGCCGCGGGAACGCCGATCCTGCGGCGGCGTCAAGTAAATAGATCATGATTGACGAGTCAATCATTTGGTGGAGTGCAGGGAGAGCCACGGCGAGGAGATCCCGCTTTCGCCTCCGGATCTGGTGCCGGCCGCGGCGGCAGCCAGAACCCCACGGAGCCGGCTGGATTCAGCGGGAGTGCTGAGCCCCGACGGCCCGGTTCGCACTTGGTTCTCGCTCCGCACTGTGCGCAGTCCATCGTGGTGTGCGCGGGGTGCACGAGGCGGACATCCCGTGCGTGCTTGCGGCCCATCTCGATCAGGGTCGCCGCGATGGCGGCATCGGCCTCAAGACCATGCGAGAGCTGGGCACGACCCGGTTCGACCTCACGTGCGCCTCGGGCCTGATGCCGCGCTCGCTCCTCATGGAGAACATCCGGCTCTTCGGTACCGAGGTCGCCCCCGCGCACGAGAAGCGCGCGGCTTGGGATCACAGCACGTTCAGGGCGCGTCCGCGCGCTCCTGAATCACCGACCGCACCGTTCAGAAAGGCGGATCACCATGGAATTCGGGATCTTCGGAGTCGGCGACGTCACCCGCGACCCGATAACCGGCCGCACCCCCAGCGAGGGGGAGCGCATCGACTCGGTTGTGCGCACCGCCAAGCGGGCGGAGGAGGTCGGTCTGGACGTATTTGCCATCGGCGAGCATCACAACCCACCGTTCATCCCCTCCTCACCGACCATGCTGCTGGGGCACATTGCGGCCATGACCGAACGGATCACGCTCAGCACCTCGGTCACCCTCATCACCACCAACGACCCGGTGCGCCTCGCCGAGGAGTACGCGATGCTCCAGCACCTCGCCAAGGGTCGGGTCGATCTGGTGATCGGGCGCGGCAACACCGTCCCGGTCTACCCGTGGTTCGGCCAGGACATCCGCCACGGCCTGGAGCTCGCGCTGGAGAACTACAACCTGCTGCACCGGCTCTGGCGGGAGGACGTGGTCGAATGGGAGGGCAACTTCCGTTCCGCACTTCAGGGGTTCACCTCAACCCCGCGACCACTCGACGACGTCCCGCCGTTCGTATGGCACGGCTCCATCCGCACCCCCGAGATCGCTGAGCAGGCGGCCCACTACGGCAACGGCTTCTTCGCCAACAACATCCTCGCCCCATACGGGCACTTCGAGCGACTCGTCGCCTTCTACCGGCAGCGCTACGCCCACTACGGGCACGGAACCCCCGAGCAGGCCATCGTCGGGCTGGGCGGACAGGTTCACATCGCCAAGAAGTCACAGGACGCGGTCAAGGCGTTCCGCCCCTACTTCAACGGCTTTCCCATGTTCCGCGGCCACTCGCTCGAGGAATACATGAAAACCACCCCACTCTCGGTCGGCAGTCCGCAGGAGGTCATCGACAAGACCATGGGCTTCCGGAAGCGCTTCGGCGACTACCAGCGCCAACTGTGGAACGTCGACGGTATGGGCCTTCCCCTCGAAGCCGCCCTCGAGCAGATCGAGCTCCTTGGCACCGAGGTCGTGCCCGTGCTCCGCAAGGAGATGGCCGTGCTCCGCGCGCCCGGCGTCCCTGAGACCCCCACGCACGCGAGCCGCGTCAAGGCGAAGTACGGGGACACGCAGCCCCGTCAGCCGCGCCCGAACCCCAACCGAGGCGACAACGTCACCGGCACCTCGCCGTACGAGGACAGCGACCCCGCCATCGCTGCCCGCCTCCCGCTGGTCGGCTGAGCCATGGCCGACACACACAGCCCACTCTCCCTCGTGGTTGTCAGCGCGGGGATCAGCGACCCCTCGTCGACCCGGCTGCTCGCCGACCGCATCGCACAGAAGACCGTCAACTCGCTTCAGAAACAGGGCCGGACCGTCGCAACCAAAGTCATCGACCTCGGCCCGCTCGCCGTCGACATCGCGCAGGCGATCGTCTCCGGACACCCCAACGAGCGCCTTCAGCCGGAGATCAAGGAGCTCGCTGCCGCGGACGGCCTGATCGCCGCCACCCCGGTCTACACCGCCGGCGTGAGCGGCCTGTTCAAGTCGTTCTACGACATCCTCGACACCGATCTGATCGTCGCGAAACCCGCCTTGCTGTCCGGGACGGGTGGCAGCTCCCGGCACGCACTTGTCATCGAGGACCAGCTCCGTCCGACGTTCTCGTACCTGCGTGCACTCACCGTTCCCACCTCGGTCTACGCCGCGCCAGGGGACTGGAGCTCGCCGGCGCTGGGAGAGCGCATCGACCGCGCAGCAACGGAGCTCGCTGCTCTGATGACCAGCGGAGTCGGCAAGGCGATCGCCGACCGGGCCTGGGCCGGCTACCAACACCGCTTCGGCGGGAACGCGACGCGCGCCGAGCAGACCGCCGCCGACATCGACTTCGACTCACCGCTCATGAGGCTCGCCGCCGGCGGCGAACCGATCCGGAAGGACCACACCTCCGGCTCTTGAAGGCTCCCCCGTCTGAAGGACTCCGTTGGGAAATCCGTGAACCGGGTGTGGGTGGGCCTCTGTGCGGCCAGGTCAAGTCGGGCCAGATGCGAGGTCCTGGTCTGGCCGAGTGGGGTTTCGGTGAGCCAGGCGTCGACTCGGATGATGTTGATGGCGGTGGCGGCGAAGACGTGGCCGAGGTGGGTCTTGGGCAGGTCGGTGAAGCGGGTCCGGCGGATGCGAGTGCGCCGGACCGCCTGGGAGATCGTGCCCTCCACGCCAGCGCGGATGTTGTAACGCTGCTGCCACTCGTCGGTCAGCTGCTCGCGGCGCCGCGCTTCCCAGCGCCTCTTGCTGGTCCCGGGGAAGCAGGGTCAGGCTGCGGCCCCATTTGCCGTTCGCCGCCTTGCTGGTGTGTGGCCTTGGACCTGGCCACACACTCATTGAAGATCCACCATCTTCGATTCCGCAGGTCATCGGGGCTGGTGTGAGTCAGCGATCTTGTACTTGTGCTGGTCGAGGGCAGTTGCCATAGTTCAAGATCGCCTGACAGTCAGCTTCGGTGTTGGTCAGCACGAGCAGGGCCCGCAGCAGGGTGGTCGCGTAACGGGCTTCTTCGCCGCCGGCTTCTTGGTGGCCTTCTTCGTAGCCGCGTTCTTGGTGGGCGCCCTCTTCGCCGTCTTCTTGGCCGTCGTCTTCTTGGGTATCTCGTGGACGGTGGCGTCCTCGCCGCGGGAGGCCTGCGCCTTGCGCACGCACTCCTGGAGGGCGGCCATCAGGTCGACGACCCCGCCCGGGGCGGCCTGCTCCTCGGACGCCTTGGGCGGCTCCTTGTGCTCCCGCTTCGCCTCGATGAGCTTCTCCACGGCCTCCGTGTACCGGTCGGTGAACGCACGGGATGTCCGTCCGGGGCGTGCACCCGCTGCCGGCGAGTGCTTTCCGGCCAGGGGGCAGGACACCGCGCAAGTCTCCTCGGTGCCACGACAGTTCAACGGAAGGAGCGGCGGCTCTACGGTCGTCAGCACAGGAGGGCCGGCTCGGCCCTGCCCGCGGCTTCGGTCAGGTCCTGGCCACCGTGTCCGTGACGATGACCACCTCGGTGACGGGCACTTCGTGACCTTCGTCGTCGAGGAATCCCACGTGGACGGGCCGGCCGGTGGAGCGCGTGCGCCGCAGCGCAGAAGGGCCCGAGGGGCGCGGTCGATGGAGGTCGCCCCACTGCTGGAGCGCGGACAGCACCACCCGCAGGTCGCGCCCCGCCTCTGTCAGGTGATAGCTCTGCCGCGGCCTGCTGCCCGGCTCCCGATAGGTCTGCGTGCACAGCACGCCACTCTCGACAAGAAGCTTGAGCCGGGCGCTGAGCAGGTTGGTTGCAATGCCCAGGGCTGACTGGATCTCGGCGAACCTGTGTTTGCCGGCGAAGATCTCGCGGAGCACCAGAAAGGACCAGCGTTCGCCGAGAATCTGCAGACTGCGCTCGATGGAGCAGGCCGGATCATCGTGCATGGGGTCTGACCACTGTCGTTCGGTTGACACTGTCCACCTCCCACATGGCGCCGGGTTCCGCATGCACCTGCTGCGGCACTGCGCAGGGACGAGTCTACTCCCTGAGTTTCATCTTGCAATTCAGATCTCCAGCAGCCGCTTCGGCCGACGGCCCCGCAGGCCACCGACCCCACGAGCCCTCGCCTTCAAGCCCTGCGCGCAACCGGCACTGCCGCGGCCGGCGCGCCCCACACCTCCAGCAGCTGAAGCGCATCAAAGACACCAGAACAGGCAGATCGGGTGTTATCGGCCTCAATCCTGAGCTAAGCTGACTTGCATATATAAATCCAGATGCTAACGTGGGTTCCACGAACGGCGTGCTGGAGGCGAACCGCCCGGGAACGCTTGACCATGGGATGCCGTTCCGGCCGCGCCGGATGGTGCGGCAGCGGCCGTCGAGCCGACCGCGGCCGGATTACGCCCCCCATTCCTGCCAGTCCTGCCCGGCCGGCAGACGACGACTTACCAAGAGCCCGCCCGGACAGGGCGTGCCTGTCGCAAAGGGAAAACGATGGACATCAAAGGATCAGTCGCCCTGGTGACGGGCGCCAATCGCGGCATCGGCCGCGCATTCGCCCGCTCACTGATCAACCACGGCGCAACGAAGGTCTACGCCGGTGTGCGCGACCCGGCCACCGTGGAGGATTCCGACCTGGTCCCGCTGCGCCTGGACATCACCGACCAGGCGGACGTCGCCGCGGCCGCCGCCCTCGCCAACGACGTCTCCATCGTGATCAACAACGCGGGCATCGGCGGCGGCGGCACTCAGCTTCTGGAAGGCACCTTCGACGGTGCGCGCCAGGCGATGGAGGTCAACTACTTCGGCACGTGGGCCGTTTCCCGGGCCTTCGCCCCGGTCCTGGCCCGCAACGGCGGCGGCGCGCTGGTCACCATGCTCTCGTTGGCTTCCTGGGTCGGCCAGCCGCAGTTTCCCGGCTATGCGGCCTCCAAGGCCGCGCAGTGGTCACTGACGGACGCCCTGCGGCAGGCCCTGAACGCGCAGGGAACCCTGGTGGTCGGAGTGCATGCCGGTTTCGTGGAGACGGATCTCAGCTCCTGGACCAACGCCTCGAAGGTCACCCCCGCCACCGTGGCCGAGCTGACCATGGACGCCCTGACCGGCGACCAGTTCGAAGTCCTCGCCGACGAGGAGACCCGGCGCGTCAAGGCCGCACTGTCGCAGCCGGTCAGCGCGCCCTCCGGCCTCTGATGCCTCGCATGCCTCGCGTCGGCCAGCACGAGGCTGTGGAGCCTGGCTGCCCCGAGGAAGGGGACGCAGCCGTGTCCACCCCCGGTCGGCAGTGCGCCGGCCGGGGCCGGGAACGGCCGCACAGGGGGGTCCACGCGCATGGCGTTGCGGAGCCGGTCGGCCGGGGATCTCTCTTTCCCCGGCGCACGCCCTCGCCGCGGGTCCGCCGCCCTGGAGGAGCGCTTCTGCCGCAAAGCCTGCCGGGGCCGCGAGCGCAGGCCGAGCACCCGGCGCGCTCCACCACGGGGCACACCGACGCGGCGTACACAGACGCGGCGTACACAGACGCGGCGTACACAGAAAGGATGATCGATGGGCAGTTCCATGGGAGCGGCATTCGCCGCAGCCCAGACGGCCGTTGAGGCGGCCAGCGCCGGCGCGGCCATAGCCCTGCTGGACGCGGAGGAGAGGGTGGTCGGGTGGACCCGGGCCGCCGAGCGGCTTGTCGGCTACGCGCCGGCGGACGTGGTGGGCCGCTCCGCCGCCGTCCTGCTGGCGGACGGCAAGGACCGGGCGAAGGCGTCGTCGTTCTTCGAGCAGGGCACTGCCCGCGGCCGCTGGTCCGGCTTCGCCAAGATCCGTCACCGTGACGGCCACAGGATCGACGTGCGCCTGTGCGTGCAGTCGCTGTCCGGACAGGACGGCCGGGCCCAGTGGGTCGTATCGGCGACCGACAAGGCAACGCCTCCCGCGTGGGCGGCGGACCGAGCGGTGCCGGAGTCACTCCCGGGGGCACTGCATCTCCCGAGCCGCCTGCCGGTCGGTGTCGTGATACGCGACACCGCGCTGCGCTGCATCTGGGTGAACGACACCCAGGGCTTCAAGGACGGCATCCCCATCTCACGGCGGCTGGGGCGCAGGCTGCCAGAGGCGGCCCCCGGCACCGAGGCCGCAAAGCTCGAGGCACTGATGCACCAGGTGCTGCAGAGCGGCGTCCCGGAACTCAACGTGGAATACCGGACGTTCCTGCCGGCGCATGCCCACAGGGGACGCACCCTGACGGCCTCCCTCTTCCGCCTCGACGACGCACAGGGCCGTGCCCTGGGCGTGTGCGCCGTGAGCGTGGATGTCACCGACAGCCGACGGGCGCGAGAGCGTCTGGCGATCCTGGGCGAGGCCAGCAAGCGGATCGGAACCACCCTGGATGTGATGCAGACCGGGCAGGAACTCGCCGACCTCGCGGTGCCGCTCCTCGCGGACTACGTCACCGTCGACCTGGCGGAGTCGGTTCCCCTCGGCGAGGAGCCCCTGGCACGCCTCGGCCTGCAGGGCGGGCGCACCCCCGCGCTCCGCCGCGCCGGCCTGGCCTCGATCCGCCAGGAGGCCCCGGACTCCCTGGCCGCGCGGGGAGAACCGGTCTTCGTCCCGCCGGCGTCGCCCTTCACCAACGTCCTGCGCTCGGGGAAGTCCCACTTCGAGCCGGTGCTGGACACCTCGCCCGGCACGTGGCTGGACCACCACGATGCAGTGCGGGCGGCGATCGACGACTACACGGCGCATTCATTGATCGTCGTCCCGATCCACGCACGGGGGGCCGTGCTGGGCGTGGCGGTGTTCGTACGGACCCACGACCGTGCGCCGTTCGAGGAGGACGACCTGCTCCTGGCCGAGGAACTGGTCAGCTGGGCCGCGCTGTCCCTGGACAACGCCCGCCAGTACGCGCGTGAACGCTCCGCGGCCCTCGCCCTGCAGCGCCACCTGCTCCCCCACTACGCGACGGGCGGCTCTGCCGCCGACGTGGCCTCGCGCTACCTGCCGGCAGACAGTCACCACGGCGTGGGAGGCGACTGGTTCGACGTGATCCAGTTGCCCGGCGCCCGGGTCGCTCTGGTCGTCGGAGACGTGGTCGGACACGGCATCAACGCGGCGGCGACCATGGGCCAGCTCCGCACCGCGGTACGCACTCTGGCCGACATGGACATGCCTCCCGACGAACTGCTGACCCGCCTCGACGAGCAGGTCATCCGCCTCGCCGGGGCAGGTGCCGACCCGGGTGACCCGGCCAACGCAACCATGGCCGCGACGTGTCTGTATGCCGTGTACGACCCGGCCACCTGGTGCTGCACGATGGCGCGGGCCGGCCACCCGCCGCCCGCGATCGTCGATCCGCACGGTGACGTCACCTTTGCCCGTCTGCCTGCCGGAGCGCCGCTCGGCCTCGGGCTGGTCCCCTTCGAGTCCGTGACAGTTCAACTGCCCGAGCACACCACGCTCGCCTTCTACACCGACGGCCTGATCGAGGACCGCAACCAGGACATCGACGTCGGAATGGACCGCCTGGCCACCGTGCTGGCGCAGCGTGGCCTGACGCTGGACGAGCTCAGCTCGTCGGTGGTGGAGACGCTGCCGGCGAGGGCACCGAGCGACGACGTCACCCTGCTTCTCGCCCGAACCCGCTCACTGGGCCCGGACCAGGTCGCCTCGTGGCAGCTTCCGGCCGACCCGGCCGTCGTCAGCCGCGCCCGGGCCCTGGCCACCCGGCGACTGGCCCAGTGGGGACTGGACCACCTGTCAACGTCCACGGAACTGATCGTCAGCGAACTTGTCACTAACGCCATCCGGCACAGCGACGGCACGATCGGCCTGCGCCTCATCCAGCACGAGGCGCTGACCTGCGAGGTCTACGACACCAGCAACAGCCACCCGCGCCTGCGCCGCCCCCGCACGACCGACGAGAACGGCCGTGGCCTCGCCCTCGTCTCGCACCTGTCCCGCCGATGGGGAACCCGCAACACACCGGGCGGCAAACTCATCTGGGCCGAACAGCAACTGACACCCAGTCCGTGACAGCGCGCCCCCACACCCCATGTCCCGGCGAGGCATGACCCATCGGTCCCACCCTTGACCGGTGACGAAGGCCGTTGCGGGCGTGGTCCCATGCAGCGACCGTGCAGCCCGGGCGGACGCAGATGTTCCGCCGATCCCCGGTCCGCAGGAGAGGATTCCCATGACCTGGGAGCCTTGCCGGCCGGCGACGAAGTGATCCGTGCCGGGGAACGCGTCAGTCGGCGGGAGGCAGAGGTCCTGACGCGCGCCGCTTGAGTTGGCCGGTCACCGTCTCCAGCAGTTCGTCGGAGAGGTCGGGGTCGGCCAGGGCCCGGGACATGAGCGTGGCGCCGACCAGGGCGCTGAGGGTGAGCATCGCCTCGGCCCGGGCCTCCTCGGCGTCGCCTTCGAGGCTGGCGATCAGGTCGAGGTACGCGCGGACCTGCTTCTCGTAGGCCTCTTTGAAGTGCTGGTCGCCGCGTCCGGCGGCGGCGCCGAGGGTGACCAGGGCGCAGCCGGTGGCCGGCGAGTCGCGGTGCTGTTTGGCGAGGTAGGCGTCGACAAGGCCGGCACGCGGATCCTGCTCGTTCTTGCGCGCGGCCCTCTCCATTTTCGCCGAGCCCTCGGCCAGGGCCACGGCCGAAGCCTGGGAGATCAGGTCGTCCCGGGAGGTGAAGTGCTTGTAGAAGCCGCCGTGCGTCAGCCCTGCCTCCTTCATGAGTTCCGCGACGCCGGGGCGGGTCACGCCCTCGGCGCGGACCTTGCGGGCCGCGATCCGCAGCACCCGCTCGCGGGATGCCGCCTTGTCCGCCTGCGAGTGCCCCATGTCGGGCCTCCCTTCGAGGAGCTGGTGCATGCCGCCGACGCGGCTGGATGACTTGCATCATACACATGGCACGAATAACCGAATGCGAGCTGCATCTATTTGACTTTCAGGATGACTCTGGTAATCCTCAATCTAGATGTTGTACATCATCCAGATCTGAGGAGACACCTTGACCGGGACCTACGACCCCCGCCGTTTGGCGGTCCTGCTCGTCGACCCCTACAACGACTTCCTCTCCGAGGGCGGCAAGGTCTGGCCGCGCCTGGAGCCCCTGGCGGAGGAGGTCGGCCTGCTGGACCACCTGCGCTCCGTGGTCACCTCCGCCCGCGAGACCGGCGTCCGTGTGGTGTTCGTCCCGCACCGCCGCTGGGAGCCGGGCGACTACGAGACCTGGGACCACCCGAGTCCCACCCAGCGCAAGATCCAGGAGCGGCACAACTTCGCCCGCGGCACCTGGGGCGGCCAGTTCCACCCCGACTTCCAGCCGCAGGCCGGCGATGTCGTCGCCCAGGAGCACTGGGGGCAGAGCGGGTTCGCCAACACCGACCTGGACCTCCAGCTCAAGCAGCACGGCATCACCCACGTCGTGGTGATCGGCCTGCTGGCGAACACCTGCATCGAATCCACCGGCCGGTACGCCATGGAACTCGGTTACCACGTGACGCTGGTCCGCGACGCCACCGCGGCCTTCCGCCCCGAGGAAATGCACGCCGCGCACGAGCTGAATGGCCCCACCTACGCCCACGCCATCGTCACCACGGACGATCTCACCACCGCATTCAAGGGAGCCCGGGCATGACACTGACCGGAGAACTGCTGATCGGAGCGGCCCGCGTGCCCGCCACCGCGGGAACGATGAAGGCCCTCGACCCCGCCACCGGAGAGCTCCTCGAGCCCGAGTTCTCCTTCGGCGGCCCCGCCGAGGTCGACCGCGCCCTCCGCCTCGCCGACGAGGCCTTCGACGGCTACAGCCACATCGGCCTGGCCGAGCGCGCCGCATTCCTCGACCTCATCGCGGACAAGCTCGAGGCGGTCAAGGACGAACTCGCCGCGCGTGCCTCGCTGGAGACCGGCCTGCCCGCCGCCCAGCTCGAGGGGGAGACCCTGAGGGCTGCAGCACACTTCCGCAAGTTCGCCACCGTCGTCCGTCAGGGCCGGTTCCTCCAGGCGACCATCGACCCCGCACAGCCGGACCGCCAGCCCGCACCGCGCATGGACCACCGGATGCAGAAGGTGGCCCTCGGCCCCGTGGTGATCTTCGGCGCCAGCAACTTCCCGATCTCCTACTCCGTTGCAGGCGGCGACACCGCGTCCGCCCTGGCCGCCGGCTGCCCCGTAGTCCTCAAGGCGCACAACGCACATCCCGGTGCCTCCGAGATCCAGGGACGCGCCATCCAGCAGGCCGTCGCCGAAGCGGGACTCCATGAAGGTGTCTTCTCGCTGGTCCGGGGCGCGGGCAATGACATCGGCGAGGCACTGGTGTCTCACCCCCTGGTCCGGGCGGTCACCTTCACCGGCTCCGAGGGCGGCGGCATGGCCCTCTTCCGCCGGGCCCAGCAACGCCCCGACCCCATCCCCGTGTTCACCGAGATGACCAGCGTCAACCCGACCTTCGTCCTGCCCGCCGCCCTGGCAGCCCGGGGCGCACAGATCGGTGCCGACGTCGCCCAGCGCGCGCAGTACAACGTCGGCCAGGCCTGCCTGAAGCCCGCCGTCCTCCTCGCCATCGACGGCCCCGGCTTCACACAACTGCGCGACGCGGCGACGGCCGAGGTGGAGAAGACAGCCGCGCGGACCATGCTCACGCCCGGCATCCACGACTCCTACACCCGCCGCGTACAGCGGATGGAGGAGGACGGCGCCACCCGGATAGGCGCGGGAGCGGCCCCGGTCCGCGCCGGGGACGGCCAGTCTGTGCTGTATGAGGTCACCGGCGAGCAGTTGCTGGCCGAACCGGCCCTGCGTGAGGAGGCCTTCGGCCCCGCCGTCCTGCTGGTCCGGCTGACCGACCCGGAGCAACTGCAGGAAGTCGCCCGCTCCTTCCGAGGACAGCTGTCGGCCACGGTCCACGCCGAGACGGCCGACCGCGACGGCGCCGTTCAACTCCTGCCGATCCTGGAGCGCCGCACGGGCCGCATCGTGATCAACGCCTTCTCCATGCCGCAGGAGGTCTCCTACGCCTCCGTCCACACAGGCCCCTTCCCGGCCACTTCCGACAGCCGCTTCACCTCCGTCGGGATGAGCGCGATCGAGCGGTTCCTGCGGCCGGTCACCTACCAGGGCTTCCCCGACGAGCTGCTGCCCGAACCGCTGCGCGAGGCCAACACACTGCACCTGTGGCGCCTCGTCGACGGCGAACTCACCCGCAACTGACCCCCCGGGGCCTGCCCCCCGGCAGGCCCACTCTGCTCTCCCCTCTCCAAGAAGCAGCACGCTGTCCACCGTCCCGGGCACGAACCGTGGCACCATCCCCGGCTTCGCCACCGCCACCGCGACATCGTCCCCCTCGCCGACCGCGCTCGGCCGCGCAGCCTCACCGCCCTGCTGCTCACCGTTCACCTCAACCGACCCCGCTCGCAGGGCCAGAGGCCAGTGCCGCGCGCCCTGCGCCGGCCGTCCCCGAACACCACCAGGCGCTCCACGAGGCCGGCCGCCGCCCGCCCGCCTCGTCGCCGCGGGGAACCCCACGCGACGGGGCCGGACGACGAACCCACCGAGGAAGGGAACTCATCCATGACCACCGACGACCACGCCACGGCAAGCAGCGAACGCAAGGCCTGCGAAGAGGTACGCAAGAAGCTGCTGGGCGCATGGAACCTGGTGTCGTACACCGCCGCAAGCACGGACGGCCAGGTCATCCACCCACTCGGCCCCCGGCCCCAAGGGCTGATCGTCTACACCCCCGACGGGCACATGTCCGCCCAGCTGTGCCGCGGTGACCGCCCGCACATGGGATCCGACCGTCTCGAGGAAGCCGCCACGGAAGAACTCGCCCAGGCAGCGCTGACCTACGTCGCCTACGCAGGCCCCTTCCACGTGGCCGATCCGACGACCGTGGAACATCACGTCGCGACCAGCATCTTCCCCAACTGGGTCGGACGGCCCCAGGTCAGGACGGTCACCTTCGAAGACGAGCTCCTGAAGCTGAGCCTGGCCACCCCCACCCGCCTCTGGGGCACCCACCGCACGGCCGAACTCACCTGGCGCAGACCGCGCTGACACCATCGCGGCGACGGAGGACTGCGTCCAGTCCACGGCCGAAGTCCGGTACCCCGGATCGGCGAGGGAGGCTGCGCAGGCGCCCAAACCGCACCCCACATCCCCTGCTTGCTACCCAGGACTGGATGAGGTGTGCTCGGCCAGCAGGCGCAGTTCCTCGTCGTCGGCAGGGCCCAAGCCACGGCCGCCGACAAAGATCTCACCCACTGGGTCACCGCGACGGTGGGTGCCTCCCGGCTTCGGTGTCGGGTGACGGTGACGGAGTCGGGGTGCCGGTGTGTGTCGGGGTGTTGGCGCTGGTCAGGCGGCGAAGCCGACGTTCGTCACGTACTCGTACTGTCCCCACTGCGAGCCGAGATCCACGATCTGATCGACCCATGCCTCGTCCAGTGCCCGGTCGTCGCCGGCTGCCCAGGCCCGCACGACGGCGTCCCAGTGAAGATCCACCATCTTCGATTCCGCAGGTCATCGGGGCTGGTGTGAGTCAGCGATCTTGTACCCGCCTGTCAGCCCAACTGGCCAGCATGGCACTCAGGTTGGAAAAGGCTCAGTGTCGAAGAGCAGTTTTATGGGGCGCTCGCAGAATCCGCCGAGAACAGCATGCAGAGAGAGCGGCACGACCTGCCCATTACCTTCGTCGTAGAGCCCGGTTCGGGTTCGTGGCCATCGGGGCCGGTATGACTCGTTGCCCCTGTCCTTGATGATCCGGGGGGTGCTGTCGCTGGTCCCGGCGGCACCGGTTGATCGCTGATGGAAGCGTGTCCGCCCACGGGCAGGGCTGCGTAATGTGGCTGCCGATCTCCGGTGCCCCGCAGGCCATCCGTTGTGCCGGGAGGGGAGGGAAAGCCCGGTGACCAGCAACGACTTCACGTCGATCGATGTCTTCTGCGCCCTGGACGTCGGCAAGTCCGAGCACCACGGCACGGCCCTGCTACGCGATGGCCGCACGACCTTCGACTAACCGCTGCCCAACGGTGAGCCGCAGCTGCGGGAACTGTTCGCTCACCTCAAGCGCAAGGGAAAGGTCCTGGTCGTGGTCGACCAGCCGGCCTCCATCGGCACCCTGGCGGTCACCGTCGCCCGCGCCTGTGGATGCGAAGTCGCCTACCTGCCGGGCCTGTCGATGCGCCGGCTCGCCGATCTGCACCCCGGCACCGGCAAGACCGACGCCCGCGATGCCTACGTCATCGCCGATGCCGCCCGCACCATGCCCCACCTGCTGCACGCCATCGACCCGGCCGAAAGCGTGCGGGCCGAACTGACCATGGTCCTGGGCCACGACGACGACCTCGCCCAGGACGCCACCCGCACCTCCAACCGGCTGCGCGGACTGCTCACCTCCATCCACCCCGCCCTCGAACGCGTCCTCGGGCCCCGCCTGCGGCACCCGGCCGTCCTGGCCCTGCTGCAGACCTTCGGCTCCCCGGCCCAGCTGGCCCAGGCCGGCAGCGAGCAGATCGCGCAGGTCATGCTCCAGGCGGCCCCGCGGATGCGCAGTGCCCACACCCTGGCCGGCCAGATCACCACCGCCCTGGCCGAGCAGACGGTGCAGGTTCCCGGCACGGCCTCGGCAGGGGAGATCGTCTCCGGCCTGGCCGAGGCCCTCGCCGTCCTCCTCAAGCGCCGCGAGATCCTGGAAACCCGCGTCGCCGCCCTGCTGGAGGCCCACCCTCTCGCGAAGGTCCTGACCTCCATGCCCGGGGTCGCAGTCAGGACCGGCGCCCGCATCCTGGCCGAGGTCGGCGACGCCAGCGCGTTCCCCACCGCCGCCCACCTGGCCTCCTACGCGGGTCTGACCCCCACCACGCGTCGTTCCGGGACCTCCATCCGGGGCGAAGGCCCGCCCCGCGGCGGCAACAAGACGCTCAAACGGGCCCTGTTCCTGGCCTCGTTCGCCTCGCTGAGCAGCCCCGAATCACGGGCCTACTACGACAGGAAGCGCGCGGAGAAGAAGCGACACAACGCCGCGCTCATCTGCCTCACCCGCCGCCGTGTCGACGTCCTGCACGCCATGCTCAAGCACCGCGCCCTCTACCAACCCGGACACGAACAAACAGCCTGACCAAGCCCACAGACCTTGACCGAACAGATAGAAGCACCCCCCGACAGCCGAGATTGGTGATCGGACCTCCAACCGCACGGACTCGCTTGATTTGGGGTACCTGAACGTCTGCTGCGATGCCAGGAAACGAGCACGGATCTCCCCTCCCCCGGGCCCGTCAGACCTCAATGCGGGCTTCGCCTACCGACCCGCTACGCCGCCAACACATCCACACGCCCGGTCGTCAGTCAACCTGGCCAGCGACCGGGCATCGAACAACTGACGCATGGACAACCGCGGTCGAGTCAGCAGAAGTCGTAAGCGGTACGCCCCTCAAGGTGCCTGACCAGCAAGAATCCCAGAACGAACAATAGCGGTCTGCATGAGGATGACATGGGCTTTCGTCAGTCATGTCATAGCCGACAAGCACAGCCCGTCAGTGCAACGTCCCCGGTCAGCCCCCACTCTTCACTGACATCCACGTGACGACCAGCAGCTGACACTCCCCCGCAGACTGTCACATGCCGGATGGTGTGGCGCACGTAGCGCAGGACCGCGCGGCTCATCCGAACGCCTCAGCGGGCAGCGTGGGGCCGTCGTCGGTGCCGCCTTGGGGCAGGGCGAAGGGCAGCGCGTTGAGTAGCTTCACCGCTGAGTCGAGCGGGAGTGCCCCGACTTCCACATAGGCGCGGCCCTTGCCGGTTACCAGGGCCCGAACGCGCGCGGCTGCCTCTTCGGGGATGCCGGCGCGCGTGAGGGCTGCACGCAAGAGAGCCGCCGTGTGCTCCGCCTCAGCACGAGCGCTCTTGTACCGGTCCATGGGGATCACGAGCGGCGCCCCTTGTGCGGGTGGCTGCGGATCTCCACATTGCAGTCAGAGACCTTGGACCCGTTGCCCTTGGCTCGTGCCTCGCTGCGCTCCCTGCCGAGCGCTGAACACACATCGCACTGCGGTGCCGGGGGCGGATCCGTGTCCAGCCTCAGCGGCAGTTCAACAGGCAAAGTTGCGTATCTCGTCGGCTCGCTCATGGCGTCCCCTCGCGTCGTGCGAATGACGACAACGCTAGGAACCCGGAGGCTTCAACTTCCAGGAGATTGCACGAGATTGCATGGCAATCACCCGAGCGCGTCCATGGCTGCAGTGATCAGCGCGCGGGCGCTCGCGCCGTAGACGGCCAGATCTGCCAACTCCGCGAACGTGTCGGCGTAGGCGCCTACCTCGCTGGGCTGCGTGAGCGTGAGATAGCCGGAGACCAACTCGACGTTGACCTGTTCCGCGTCGAAGATCCAGAACCCTTCTACCGGCATCCGGGACCGATCGGGCCCCGTGGGTAGCACACCCAAACTGACGTTGGGCAATGAGCCGATCGTGAGCAGGTGGCCAAGCTGCCCGATCAGCACGTCTGCCCCGCAGAGTCCGTTACGCAAGACGGATTCCTCGATCAAGAACGCGAACCTTCGGTCACTCTCGTACAGCACGCGCTGACGCTCCATGCGGACGGCCACAGCTTCGGCCACGTCGTCCACCTCTACCCTGCGGCGCTGAACAGCGCGCAACACGGATTCGGTGTAGCCGTACGTCTGGATCAAACCCGGCACGAACCAAGACGAGTAGGAGCGGAAACGGTGGGTCCGCTCAAACAGCGGCAAGCGCGCTTCCTGAGCCTGCTTGAGTCCGGCACGCTCCATGCGCCGCCAGCCAACCCACATGCCCTCAGCGGTCCGCAGCGAGGCAATCAGATCGGCGGTCTGCTCCTGCGCCCCGCACACCCGGCACCAGGCCCGAACGTCGGCCTCTGACGGGGGCGTACGTGCGTTCATGATCCGTGACGACTTGGACGGATGCCAGCCGCAGCGCTCGGCGATGTCGCGCCCGGACAGCCCGGCATCCCGGCACAGCTCGGCGAGCCGATCCGCTAGAGCCTGCCGAGCCTGCTGGGCACTTGAAGACGGAGAGAGAGCCATGGTTCCGGTAGATCAGCGAGGCCGGTACTCCTCGTGAGGGATAGCCCGTTGCCACACGGCCTCAAAGGCGTCGGCGCAGAGCTTTACCCGCGCTGGATCGTCCGTGTACTCCCGTCCGTCCTCGTCCAACTGCCCATCCCCAGTGAAGTGGTGAAAGAGTGCCTGCGTGTCGTCGAACACCCAGAAGTCCGTACCGGGCAGCGCAAGATCGGTCGTCTTACGCCTCGGCAACCAGCGGACCGACTCACCCGCCGCGATGTTGGTGAACGTGCCGTCGTACTCATAGCGGACGTAGTCACTGATCGGCTCAGAGACGATGCGCGCGCGCCGGACTACGACGCCACGGGCGATCGCATCACGCACCGCGTCATGCCAGCCGCCCCACCACGAGGACCGGTCAGCGGGGTCTAGTCGCTTGCCCCGCTGCCATGCGATGAACTCGGGGTCATCGAGCATGTAGCTGTCGCGCAACTCAAGGTGTACCGCTGAGCGTTGGGCCGTCGCCAGGGCGTTACGCGCCGGTGGTTGCACTTGCCGTCTCTCCGTTGCCGTCGTCCAGTCGGGGGATGTGCTTCAGCATGACCGCTGGAAGCCTGATGATCGTCTCGTGGTCGGGGACGTCCGTGGAATGGCCAGGGATCGAACCAACCTCCTGACACTCCTTCACTTCCTCTTCGGTCGCCTTGTACGACTGGATCAGAAGGTCTCCCGTCTCCTCGTGAAGCCAGATCGTCGGAGACTCGTCGGTCGGCGTGTTCGGGATGATGCCGAGGAACTTTAAGGTCACGGTCGCTCCCGCTGTCGAGTGGGTTGCACCAGCGTGCACGAGCGTCATCTCCAGGGCGGAACAGCGTCAAGGGGGCATGCATCAGCGGCACGGTTCGCGGCGCCACGCGGCAAGGGACAAGACGGGCTGCCAGATATGACAAAAGCCCCCGCCTTTCACACCAGTGATGGCGCGAGGCGGGAACTTGCATCAGGTTGTGGAGCGGCAGGCGCGGTACGTCGAGCGACGACCATCAGGACGACGACGATCGCGCACGAACCATGAACGGGGGCGGGCTGCTGCCCAGATGACCATGAGCAACTCCGTGCGGAGGTTGGGCTATTCGGCGAGCGTCGGATACCGGCAGCCGGTGCGCTCGGACACGCCGAAGTGCTCGGCCGGCAAGGCGACGCGGGGGTGTTCCGAAGAACGAGTCGTCGACCAGGCCGATCAATAGTCCTCCCCGCCGACGCGGGGTGTTCCGTCCTGGGCACCGTGCCCGTCTAGGGCGCGTATCGAGTCGTGATCAATTTGCGGGATGTGCCTTCGTGGCACGGTCCGGTCCGATAGACGGTCTTACGTGACGCGAGTGCAACTGACCGATCCGGATTGGGAGTTCATCGAGCCGTACCTGCCGATCGGCGAGTACGGCCCGTACCCCGAGCGACTGCGGCAGCAGTTCGAGGGCGTGATCTGGCGGTTCAGGACGGGCGGGCAGTGGCGGGAGATGCCGACGGAGTTCGGCGCCTGGTCGACCGTCCACAACCGCTTCCGGCAGTGGCGTGACGCCGGCGTCTTCGATGCCTTGCTGGAGGGCCTGATCACGGAAGCCGCGAAGCGGGGTGAGGGTCCGGCGTCGGCGGAAACTCCGGCTGAAGGCCGCCCTCCTCGGACGATCCAGAGGCGGGCAGACCAGCAAGGTCCACCTCGCCGCCGACCGCAAGTGCCGCCCGCTGGCGTTCATCCTGACCACAGGCCAAGCAGCGGACAGCCCGCAGTTCATCCCCGCCCTGAAGAAGGTACGGGTACGCGGGCCCGTCGGCCGACCCCGCATCCGGCCGGACGCGGTCGCCGGGGACAAGACAAGACTCGTCCCGCGGAAACCGCGCCCACCTGCGCAAACGCCGTATCAAGGCGGTCATCCCGGAGAAGAAGGACCAGGCCGCCAACCGGAAGAAGAAGGGCTCCAGAGGTGGCCGACCCGTCAGCCACGACGCCGATCTCTACAAGGAGCGGAACACCGTCGAACGCCTGATCAACAAGCTCAAAGCATGGCGAGGCATCGCCACCCGATACGACAAGACTCCGGACAGCTACCTCGCCGGTCTCCACCTGCGCGCCTCGATGATCTGGATCAAGGACCTCACCAGGACCACCCGATGATCATGACTCGATATGCCCCTAGGTGACGCGCTGAGGTGCCGGACGCCAAGGGCGGGCAGGAGTTGAGTCAACGGTCAACCAGCCGTGGACGCGGGGCTTCACCCGTGGATTCCGCGTCGGTGTCGTCGGTGCCGACCGGGCCGCGGGGAAGCATCCAGTCTAGCCACTTCGGCAGCCACCAGTTGGTCCGGCCGAGGAGTGTCATGGTCGCCGGTACCAGCACCATGCGTACCAGCGTGGCGTCGATGAAGATCGCGGTGGCCAGGCCGAGTCCGAACATTTTGGTGGACGGGTCGTCGGCGACGGCGAAGGACAGGAAGACCGTCACCATGATGAGCGCGGCCGACGTGATGATCCGCGCGGTGCCCGAGACGCCTTCGACGATCGCCGTGCCGTTGTCGCTGGTGCGCACGTACTCCTCGCGAACGCGCGAGAGAAGGAACACCTCGTAGTCCATCGACAGGCCGAACAGGATGGCGAAGAGGAACATCGGGATGAACGACACGATCGGAACCGTCGCTTCCAGCCCGATGAGTGAGCCTCCCCAGCCCCACTGGAAGACCGCGACCATGATTCCGTATGCCGCGCCGATGCTCAGCAGATTCAGCAGCACCGCCTTGAGCGGTACGAGTATCGAGCGGAAGACCAGCATCAGCAGCAGGAACGACATCGCCAGCACGGCGGCGACGAACACCGGCAGGCGTTGGCTGGTGCGTTGGCCCACATCGGACAGGCTCGCGGCGGCGCCGCCGACGTGGGCCCTGGCCGGGCCGTGCCCGATCGCCGTGGGCAGCACGTCGGTGCGCAGCCGGGCGATGGTGTCGGCCGTGGCCTTGTCCTGAGGGCTGGTGGTCGGGAACACCACGAGGGTCGCGATGCCGGTGGCCCGATCGATGTGCGTCGGCGCGACGGATGCGATGCCCGGATCCGCCGCGACCGTTGCGACGAGTCGGTCCAGCACTCCCGGATCACCGGTGGGGTCCGCGGCGATGACGAGGGGACCGTTGGTGCCCGGGCCGAACCCCTCGGCGACGAGGTCGTAGGCCCGGCGCTCGGTACGGCTGTGGGACAGTGAGCCGTCGTCGGGCAGGCCGACGCGCAGGCCGAGCACGGGCAGCGTCGCGGTCAGCAGCAGCCCCGCCGCGCCGACCGCGTACGGCACCGGGTGCTGGCTGACGTGCCCGATCCAGCGCCGCCACCCGGCGGCGTGGGCGGCGCCTGCCGCCGGGTCCCGCCGCCGTGCGAGTCGGCCCAGCTTCCACCTCTGAAGAGCCCTGCCGATCCGACCGGCCCGGGCCAGGCGCATGCCGGCGGCGCCGAGGAAGGCCGGCAGCAGTGTCACCGACGCGACCACCATGATCAGGACGACGATCGAGACGGCGAGCCCGCCCACCGTCATGAACGGCACGTTCGCGACCGCCAGTCCGAGGATCGATACGACGACGGTGCCGCCGGCGAAGACCACGGGGCGCCCCGCCGTGGCCACCGCCCGTCCGGCCGCCTCGTGGGGATCGAGTCCGCGCGCGAGGTACTCCCGGTGGCGGGCCAGCACGAACAGGGCGTAGTCGATGCCCACCCCGAGCCCGACCATGCTGCCCAGGACCGGGGCGAAGGTCGGGACGTCCGTCATCCCCGCGAGTACCGTCATCGTGGCGACTCCGACGGTCAGCCCGAAGACCGCCATGCCGATCGGCAGCGCGGCGGCGACGAGCGAACCGAACGCCAGGAACAGGATCGCGGCCGCGGCGAGGAGGCCGATCAGCTCGCTCGCGCCGCCGTCGGGGTCGGAGAAGACGTAGAAGAGGTTCCCGCCCATTTCGATGCGCAGCGGCAGCTCGCCGCGCAGCCGGTCGCCGAGATCGACGAGGGCGTGGAGGTCCTTGGCCGACAGCCGGCTCTGGTCGGGGTACTGCACCCGGACGACTGCGATCCGTCCGTCGGCCGAGACCAGGCCGCCGCGCACGGCGGTGTCGCCGCCTGTGTCGACTGCCCCCGCCGGGTCGGTCGTGCCGAGCACGTGCGGCAGTAGCCTCACCTCGGCCTGCAGCCGCGCGAGCGCGGTGCGCGCGCTGCCGTGGTCGAGGAACGTCGCCCCGCCGTCGAGGGGGGTGACGACCACCTGGGCGGTCATCCCCTCCTGGCCGGTGCCGGCCCGCTCGATCAGTTCCGCGGCCCGTTGGGAGTCCAGTCCCGGAGCGGTCATCGAGTCCGCGGTCCGCCCGCCGACGGTGACCGCGGCCAGGACGGCGAGCGTGGCGGCGATCAGCCATGCCGCGATCACCCGCCAGGGATGGCGGGCGGCGCTTGCGCCCACGCGCAAGAGGGCTTTCGAGAGCATCGGGTCCTCCAACCACCTCGTCGGCCGTCCTTGTACGGCCGCCGATGCCGAGGCTCGTCGCCGCGGCGCTGCGGGACATCGGCTCGCGGGCCGCGGATCCGCCGGCCCCAGGACGGAGTAGCGCCCCGTCCTTTCGGCCGATGCGCGGCACGGCGCGGTCCCTAGGCTGAGAACCGTGCTGCGAGACGACCTTCGAACCCTGTGGACCGAACCACGGCCGCCCGACGCGCCCGCCCGGGTGTGGCGGGACTGGGCACTGCTCGGCGCGGGCCTGGGCGGTGTGGTGCTGGAGGCCGCACTGCGCGAGGACGTGGTGTGGCGGCCGGTGGCCGTGGTGCTCGCCGTCTGGCTGTGCGTGCTGCCCCTGTGGCGCCGGACCCGCCCGCTGGCGATGGTCGTGCTGGCGTTCGGCTCGATGATCCTGCTCCAGGTGGCCTCCCTGGTCGCCGCACCCAGCGAGCCCGTCGGCCTGAACACCGGCGCGATCGTGCTCGTACTGGTGTATGCGCTGCCCCGGTGGGGGGCGGGACGGGAGATCGTGCTGGGCGGCGCGGTGATCCTCGGGGCCTTCGCCATGTCGGCCGTTACGGACGACACCCCGGCCGCCGAACAGGTGGGGGGCTTCGTCTTCCTGTTCCTGCCCGGCTTGATCGGGGCCGCCGTGCGGTTCCTGGCGACCGCTCGCGAGCGGCAGTTGGAGAAGGTACGCTCCCGCGAGCGCGAGCAGCTCGCCCGGGAACTGCATGACACGGTGGCCCACCATGTTTCGGCCATGGTGATCCGCGCCCAGGCGGGCCGGGTGCTCGCAGGCACCGACCCGGCCGCCGCCGTCGAGGCGCTGGAGGGCGTCGAGGAGGAAGGTGCGCGCACGCTGGAGGAAATGCGAGCCATGGTCGCCGCGCTGCGCGACCGCGGGGCCGGCGCCGAGCTGGCGCCTCCTGCCGGTGTCGCGGATCTGGAGCGCCTGGTGCGCACCCCGGGTGGCCGCCTCAGGGTCGACCTGGGGCTGGACGGCGAATTGGAATCGCTGGCCCCGGCCGTGGACGCGGCCGTCTACCGCATCGTGCAGGAGTCGGTGACCAACGCCATGCGCCATGCGGTCAACGCGACCGAGGTCGTCGTCCGGGTCACCGCGGAACGGCACAAGGTACGGGTGAGCGTGCGCGACAACGGCCAACGCACGGGCCGAGGCCGCGACGGATACGGACTTGCCGGACTGCGCGAGCGCGCTGCCCTGCTCGGCGGCAAGCTACAAGCGGGCCCCGGCGCCGACCAGGGCTGGCATGTCGAAGCCGAGCTGCCGAGAGGGAGGACGGAGAGCGGTGTCCATCCGCGTCCTACTCGCTGACGACCAGACCATCATCCGTACCGGGCTGCGGATCATGCTGAACGCCCAGCCCGGCATCGAGGTGGTCGGCGAGGCCGCCGACGGACAGGAAGCGGTACGTCTGGCCCGCGAACTGCGTCCCGACGTCTGCCTGTTCGACATCCGCATGCCCGGGCTCGACGGGCTCGAGGCCACCCGGCTGGTCGCCGGCCCCGGCGTCGCCGACCCGCTGGCCGTGGTCGTCATCACCACGTTCGACCTCGACGAGTACGTCTACGGCTCACTGCGTGCCGGCGCCCGCGGATTCCTCCTCAAGGACACGGGACCGGACCTTCTGGCGCAGGCCGTACGGTCGGCGTCCGACGGTGAGGCGCTCATCGCGCCCAGCGTCACCGTCCGTCTGCTCCAGGCATTCGCGGACCTGCCCGCCGGCCGGCCCGTGGCCCAGCCGGTCTCCCCCGTCACCGCCCGCGAGGAGCAGGTGCTCCTCGCCGTCGCTCGCGGGCTGACCAACACCGAGATCGCCGATGCACTGCACATCAGCCTCAGCACGGTGAAGACCCATCTGGCCAGCCTGATGGCCAAACTCGGCGCCCGCAACCGGGTCGAGATCGCGATGTGGGCCTACGAAACGCGCCGTATCCTCCCCGGAACCTGAGCCGGGGTGCCGGGCCATGTCCCATGAGTCCCCGCCCGGACATCAGTGCACCGGTCGGCTCACGTCGGCTCCACGTGCCTCACCCGCCCCAGAGCGTGACGTACCAGGAGGCCGGAACTGGGACGGTGAGACACCCGATACGACAAGACTCCCGACAGCTACCTCGCCAGTCTCCACCTGCACGCCTCGGTGATCTGGATCAAAGACCTCACCAGGACCACCCGATGATCACGACTCGATACGCGCCCTAGCTGCCGTGGTCGGGCTCGTGGTCGGGCCGACCACGCGTCTCAGCCCTGGCGTGGATGTGGTGCGCAGCCCGATTGCGCATCCTCGGACGGGCGGTGCGCAATCGGGCTGCGCAACCGATCGAGGTTCGTGCGCAGTCGGGTTGCGGGGAGCGGATGCGCATTCCAGTCCGTGGATCTTCCTGTCCCCATGCGCAGGTCTTGGTTTCGCGATGCGCAGGCTCCGGCCGCGGCCGGAGCCGCGTCCGTCTGCGTAGCGGTGCGCGGGCCCCGATCGCCGTGAGGCACGCGGGTCGCACGCCGGTGTTCGGCCTGGGACGTGTGGCCGGGCAGGTGGCCTGTCGTAGGCCCGTGGGGGGGGGGGGGGGGGGGGCCCCCCCCCCCCCCCCCCCCCGGGGGGTGTGAGCCAACGGGAGGGGGGGGGGCTTAGGGGGGGGGGGGGGGGGGCGGGG
>NZ_JBITGS010000059.1:0-40589 GCF_044457265.1 Streptomyces sp. NPDC050564
GGCGGCAAGGAGCCTACGGGCCCGTGCCGACCGGCACCCTGGACGCTACGGCTGCAGACCGTGCGTCTGGGCTCGATTGAACAAGTCAGGGGCCTGCCGATCGTTGTGGCGTCCTCACGATTCTGACCGCCCGACGCGGCCCGGTACCGGCAACGCGACACGTCAGCGGACCGGAAGGGGAATGGACATGTCCAGTTCGACCATGTCCGGTACGTCGCCTGCTCCAAAGACCCGCCGTCGCCGCTCCGCGGGGGAGGTGGTTTTGGGAGTGGACACGCACCGGGATGCGCATGTGGCTGCGGTGCTCTCCGTGATGGGGACAGTCCTCGCCACCGACGAGTTCCCGGCCACCGCGGCGGGATACCGAGATCTGCTCAAGTGGGCCAGGAAGTCGGGAGCCGTGAGGCGGGCCGGAGTGGAGGGGACCGGCTCCTACGGGGCGTCCCTGTCGCGCTATCTGCTGACCCAGGACATAGACGTGTTTAGTTCGGCATTACCCAGTCCGGCCAGTTCTTCCCGCAAGGCGGGGTCGGCAGTGATGAGGACGGCTTTGAGCTGGTTGATGGCCTGCGTGCGGGCTTTGACGGCCGACGCCTTCGTGAGTTTATACATTCTCGCGATCTGCACCGGTCCGTCGCCCGATTTGGCCCGGGCGTGGGCTCGCCCGCTCAATACGGCTCGCGCCGCGTTCTGGGCATCGAGCGGATCTGATTTGCCGCGCCGACGGCGATCGGCCCGGTCCATCCGGTTTGCGCGGTTCACCGACGTGAGCAGTCTCGAGGAGGTCGGCGAGGAGCCGGTGCTGCAGGCCACTCGGATCACGCTGGGTCTGCTGGCTCACCGGATCGGCCAGCTCTCCGAGCAGATTCGGGATGTGGACGCACGTCTGGCCCAGCTCGTGGATTGTCATGCCCCGCAGCTGCTCGAGGTGGTGGGGATCGGTCCGGACACGGCCGTCGCTTTGCTGATCACGGTGGGGGACAACCCGGAACGGTTGGACAGTGAGGCGTCCTTCGCCGCGCTGTGCGGGGTCAGTCCCGTCGAGCGTTCCTCGGGACGCCGGCAGTACCGTCGCCTCAACCGCGGCGGCGACCGGCAGGCCAATGCTGCGCTGCATCGCATCGTGTTCACCCGCCTGCGGGTCGACCCGCGCACCCAGGACTACTACGAGCGCCGCATCAAGGAGGGCAAGACCCGACGCGAAATCGTCCGTTGCCTCAAACGCTACGCGGCCCGAGAGGTCTTCCACCTGGTCAGATGGCTACAGCCAGGACCCCGCTCATAGGGGCTGTCGTGACAGATGAGAGGCTCAGGCGGGTGAGTGAGACACCGATGAACACCCTGCAATACCGCTTTGACGGGCCAGAAGACGCTCCTGTCCTGATCCTCGGTCCCTCACTGGGTACCACATGGCACAGGTCGTAACGGCCGTCCATCGGCGTCCAGTCCTTCCATCTCGGGCACGAAATCGCAGGTCATGGCCTTCACGTCCGGGAGGGTCCGCCCAGTTGGTGACCGCTGCGTGATAGCGGGTGATACGGCGGAGCCCCGTCGGGAACCATCCCGGCGGGGCTTTTGCGGAGTTTGTCGCGGCCGCCGGTGACCTGTCGGCCTACGCGGCCGCCGGTCACCTGGCCTCCGCGGCCGGAAGCGCATCTGCTCGACGTCGGTCGGGCGCAGCAGCCCGTGGCGAGCAGCAGCCGTTCCTCCGGCTTCTCCGCAGCGGTTCGGGTCCGTGCTGCTGGCGGGCGGCCGATTCGGCGGCAGTGACGTGGCCGATCGGGGCCTGGGCGAGCGGTTCCCTGGAGCGGTGCAGGAACGCCTGCCCGAGCAGCCGACCCGCCGCCCGAGGGTACTCCCCGGTGCGAAATACTCTCCCGATGAGTTCACGCACTTCCCCGATCAGCCAGCCGATCAAAATACGGAGGGCCGTCGCGCGGGATGCCAAACGGCTCACGCGGCTCGTGCGTGGCTCAGGCGCCTACGAGGGTAAGTACGCAGCCGCAGTCGCGGGCTACCGAGTCGGTCCTGATTACATCGAGGCCCACCGCGCCTTTGTGGCCGTCGGCGCCGACGAGCACGGAGGCCGGGTCCTCGGGTTCTACTCGCTCGTCCTCGCTCCACCGGAGCTCGACCTGCTGTTCGTCGCCGACGAAGCGCAAAGACGGGGTATTGGACGGCTGCTCGTCGCGCACATGCAGTCCGAGGCCCGTGCCGCCGGGCTCGACCGTCTCAAGGTCGTGTCGCATCTTCCCGCCGAGGACTTCTATCACCGCGTTGGTGCGGTGCGGACCGGGACCGCGTTTGCGAACCCTCCCGCCGTGCCGTGGGACCGTCCCGAATTCGAGTTTCGCATTCCTTCGGAATGACGCGGTGTGCCGGTTCGCGGGGCACCGGCTTCGCCTGCAAGGGGCAGCGGGCCCGGCCGGCACCTTCTCCGGCGTCCCCAAGCCGCGCGCGATGCAGATCATCGACGAACTCGAGGCGTCCAGGCGGAGGTTGTACGGCGGCTGCGTCGGCTGTCTCGACTTCGCCGGCGACTCCGACACCGCCATCGCCATCCGTATGGCGCTGTTGCGGGGCGGCACGGCGTACGTCCAGGCCGAAGCCGGCATTGTCGCCGACTCCGGCCCGGTCGCGGAGGACAACGGGTGCCGCAACAAGGCGGCCGCGGTCCTGCGCGCGGTGCATACGGCCAACAGGCTTACTTCATAGTGCTGTTCAGCCGGTGAAGGCCGCCGTGCCGTTCGGGACGCCGAGTCCGGTCGGGCCGTCGTACCCGGTGGTGCCGGTGCACAGGTACGAGCCGGAGCAGCTGCCGTTCGTACCGCTGGTCACGTCGTACAGCGCCGAGGTGTGGGCGTAGGGGAACGACGCCGGGTACGAGCCGGAGGACGGGGCGCCCGCCAGCGCGTAGGTCGCCGCGATCAGCGGGGCCGAGGCGCTGGTGCCGCCGAAGACCATCCAGCCGGTGGCCTGCCGGTAGCTGTCGTAGACCGCGACGCCGGTGTTCGGGTCGGCGACCGCGGAGACGTCCGCGACGGTCCGCTTGGCGCAGCCGCTGTCGGTCTGCCAGGTGGGCTTGGCGTCGTACGAGGAACAGCCGGAGCCCGCCCCGCTCCACACCGTGTCGGTCCAGCCGCGCGAGGTGGACGAGGTCTTCAGGGACGTACCGCCCACGGCCGTCACGTACTTGGACGCTGCCGGGTACTCGGTGCCGTAGCCGTTGTCGCCGGAGCTGACGGTGATGGCGACGCCGGGGTGGTTGAAGTACGACGAGTCGTAGGTGGAGTCGCTGGAGGACTCGCTGCCGCCGTAGCTGTTGGAGACGTACTTGGCGCCCAGGCTGACGGCGGTGTTCACGGCCGTGCCGAGGTTCGTCATGGTCGCCGAGCTGGCCTCCACCAGAAGAATCTTGCAGTTCGGGCAGGCCGCGCTGACCATGTCGAGGTCGAGGGATATCTCCTCGGCCCAGCCGGAGTCACCGCGCGGATAACTGGTGCCGCCGGTCTGGTTGACCTTCTTGAAGCAGCCGTTGGCGGTGGTGCAGGCGGGCAGGCCGTACTGCGAGCGGTAGACGGCCAGGTCGGCCTCGGCGTTCGGGTCGTCGTAGGCGTCGACGATGGCCACGGTCTGGCCCGAACCGCCGCTGGAGGAAGGCAGGTTGTACGCGGCCTGCAGTGAGGTGGGGCCGTAGCCCGACGGGGCGGCGGCCGCCGTCAGGTCGCTCTCGGCGTGCGCGGACTTGGGGGTGCCCGCGGTGACGTGCAGCGCCTTGCACGCCATCACGTTCTTCTGCGTCGGGGTCGCACAGGAGTGGGCGACGGTGACGCCGTTCGGCGACGGTGAGGCCGAGGGCGCCGCCTGGCCGGCCGGGGCGGCCAGGGCCAGAGCAGCCGTGGCCAAGGAGGCCACGGCGGTGAGAGAAATGGTTCTGCGCAACGTACTTCCTCCGAGAGGTGGGTGAACCAGGGAGACATGCGGGTGCGCTGGACGGCCGGGACGCGTGATGCGCGTCCCGACCGGCGCAGAACCTATGAGTGGCTGGAACATGCCAACAAGAAGATCGTTGAAACTGTGACTGCCCTTTGCCGTTCCCGGTCAACTCATGTGCTGTTCCTGAGATGTCCATGACGGAACGGTGGCGCGATCATGGGTTGACATGCCCCGGGTGAAGCGGATTTCGCGGCGCTCGAGCGACAGCTCCGCCCTCGACGAGATGGCCGCGGCCGCCCCCGGCGACACCGCCGCCATTGCGAGCGCTCTCAGCCACACCGCCTGGCACTACGCCGCCGCGGCGGGCGGCGCGCTCGTTCTCCTCGCGGGCTGCTCGCGCCCCACCCTCACGCTCATCTCCGCGGCCCTGGACATCCCGTTCCTCGTGCTGCGGAACTCACCCTTCCGGGGCCTCGACACCGCCGCCTCCATATCCCTGACCGGTACCGAGGAGCCCGCGGCCCCGTGACGATCGACAACCGGCCCAGTACTGGGACCCGCTATGGCCATCCGGGCGCCGCTACCGCCGCCTCGGCCCCGAAGGCAGCAGCTGACCGGCCAGTGGTCCGGGTGCGCGTGGCTGATGACCAGGGGAGGACGCTGTCCGGGTTGTCCGTCTCCAGAACGAGTGCCGCTTTTCCATGCCGCGGCGGACCAGGCGATGGATTAAGCGGCCCGGGCGCAGCTTGAAGAGATCGCTCTCAACGCTTCCGCCGACGTCCGCCCCGGCCCGCAACCGCTCCGCCGGCCGCCACCGCGGCCGGAGTCGCTGATTCGGTCTGCGGACCGGGCCGGTCCGCCGAGACCACCAGAGCCGCAAGGGCCGTGGTGACCGGCACCGAGGCGACCAGGCCGATCGATCCGACCAGCGTGCGCACGATCTCCTCGGCGACCAGCTCGCTGTTGGCCACCGTGCCGACCCCGCTCTGGGCGATGGAGAAGAGCAGCAGCAGCGGCAGCGCGGCGCCCGCGTAGGCGAGGACGAGGGTGTTGACGACGGAGGCGATGTGGTCGCGGCCGATGCGGATGCCGGCGCGGTACAGCCCGCGCCAACCCATCGTCGGGTTGGCCTCGTGCAGCTCCCAGACGGCTGACGTCTGCGTGACCGTGACGTCGTCGAGCACGCCGAGGGAGCCGATGATGACGCCGGCGAGCAGCAGTCCGCTCATGTCGATCGACGGATACAGGCCGTGGATCAGTCCCGGTCCCAATACAGTCCCGGCCTTCGTGTACCTCCGGGGTGCTGGAGGCCACGGGGCGACAGGCGGGCGCGATGGGGGCGCACGCGGGCAGCACGGCATGGGCGCCGGTGGCTCCTCGAACATCCACCAAAGGTGGCCGGGGTAAGGGAGTTGTCCGTCGACGCGGCCACTCCCGCTACGTTCTCCCGGTAGGCGGCGTGCGGGGGCCTGCCGATCTTCACCGGCGCGGCCCAATCTCCGGGCCGGTGCCGCTCCGTTGGCGGCCAGGCCCCCACTTTCGGTCGAGGATTCCTGGGCGTGGCAGAGCTACGTCCAGGCGGCGCAAGATGCGAGCGGAATGCCGCATTCCCACCGGCGTCCACCGAACGGGTCTTCACAGCCTGGCGGGCCAGACGGACCGGGCTCGGAAATCGCTGCGCATGACGGAGGGCGGCCGTCCGACCGGGCGCTCGCAACTGGGAAAGAGCCGCTGCGGCTGCGGCTGTGGTGCGGCCTTGAGGGGTGAGCGGATCGGGTGCGCGTCACCAACTGCTCTTGGTCACGCCGGGCAGCTCGCCCGCATGGGCCATCTCCCGTACGCGGATGCGGGACAGGCCGAACGTGCGCAGGTGGCCGCGGGGGCGGCCGTCCACGGAGTCGCGATTGCGGAAGCGGGTGGCGCTGGCGTCACGGGGCTGTCGGCGCAGTTCCGCCTGGGCGGCGGCGCGTTCCTCGTCGGAGGTTCCGGGCGCCGAGATGATCGCCTTCAGCTCGGCGCGGCGTGCGGCATGGCGGGCCACGATAAGGCGCCGCTGTTCATTCTTCGCGATCTTGCTCTTCTTCGCCATCAGACCTTCCCTCCCCGGGCGCGGATGCGGGCCACCGCAGCCTCGATGCCGATCGTGTCGACCGTCTTGACGCCCTTGGTGGAGAGAGTGAGCCGGACATGGCGGCCTTCGCTCGGCAGCCAGTAGCGCTTGCGCTGGATGTTGGGGTCGAAACGGCGCTTGCTGCGCCGGTGCGAATGGGAGATGTGATGGCCGAAGCCGGGCTGTCGGCCGGTGAGTTGGCAGTGGGCGGACATGGTTCCTCCTCGTGTGATGGCAGCACAGTAGCAGCTGAGTGAAAATGAAAACCAATCTCATGTATGTTGCTGTCCATGGCCCGTAACGAACTCCGCCCGGTCATCAAGCTGAGGTCCACCGCCGGCACCGGCTACACCTACGTGACCCGCAAGAACCGCCGTAACAACCCCGACCGGCTGACGCTGCGCAAGTACGACCCCGTCGCCGGCCGCCACGTCGACTTCCGTGAGGAGCGCTGAGAGCCGTGAAGCCCGGAATCCACCCCGCCTACCGCCCGGTCGTCTTCCGCGACCGGGCCGCCGACTACGCCTTCCTCACCAGGTCCACGGCCACGAGCGACAAGACCGTCGAGTGGGAGGACGGCAACACCTACCCGGTCATCGACGTCGAGATCTCCTCGGCCAGCCACCCCTTCTACACCGGCACCCAGCGGGTCCTGGACACCGCGGGGCGGGTCGAGCGCTTCGAGCGGCGATACGGACGCGGAGGGAGCAAGCAGTGAGCGGGGACGAGGCGCGGCTGCCGGTCGCGGTCGTCGCCGGGTTGCACGCCGATGCCCGCCGGGCCGCCGTGGAGGAGATCCTGCGTACGGTCCCCGGCTCGGTCGCGCTGCACCACGACCTGACGTCCGCGGTCGACAGCGCGGTGCACCGGACGGTACGCGACGCCGTCGGTCTGCTGGGCTGCGGCGACGCACCCCTGGTGAACGACTGTGCGTGCTGCGCGTTGCGCGAGGACCTCGTCCCCGAACTCCTGCGGCTCGCAGGAGAGGGCAGCTACCGGTTGGCCGTCGTGGAACTGTGGGACTCCGTCGAACCGCAGGCCATGGCCGCGGTCATTGCCGCCGCGGGTGCACCGCTGGCGCTGACCGGGGTCGCCACCGTGGTCGAGCCGGCACTCGTCCTGCCGTACCTGTCCAACGGCGACGACCTTGTCGACGTGGGTCTCGCCGCCGCCCCGACCGACCAGCGCACGGTCGCCGACACCTTCGCCCGGCAGTTGGAATACCCGACGGCGATCGCCCTCGTTGAGGACAGTTCGTTCGGGGAGGGTGGTGAGACCGCCGACGAGTCCGACCACGCGTTGCTCGCCCAGCTCACGCCGGGCGCCCGAAAGGTACGCGTGGGCAGTGGCGTCCTGGGGGCCGCTCTGCTGGCGGGCTTCGACGTGGCAGCGGCCGCCGCCCGTGTGCATCCTGCGTGCGCGCTGCTGCCGCAGGAGTGCGACGTGCACGGCGTGAGCACTTTCGTCTGGCGGCGCGAACGGCCTTTCCACCCGCAGCGCCTCTACGCGGCGTTGGAGGACCTGACCTGCGCCGCCGCCCGCAGCCGTGGGCGGTTCTGGCTGGCGGACCGTCCCGACACACTGCTGTCGTGGGACGCTGCGGGTGGCGCGCTGTGCGTGGAGTCGGCCGGACCCTGGCTGGCCGGCCTGCCCGATGCCGCCTGGGAGATGGTGCCCGCGGAACGCCGCCTAGCCGCTTCCGTGGACTGGCACCCCGAACACGGTGACCGCTGCCAGTACCTCACCTTTACCTCGCCCAGCCTGGACCGCGACGGTCTGCGGGCCCTGCTCGACTCGTGCCTGCTCACCGATGACGAGTACGCGGCGGGCAGGGACCGCTGGAAACAACTTCCCCACGCCTTCGATGACTTGCTCGACCCCGTGAACTGAACCGCGGTTTGTCCGGCGGCGAGGTGCCTGGAAGGGACGGGACTCACTCGTTCCGCCCGGCGCTCCGCCGTAACGCCCGCGCATTCCACCGCACCCCGTTGAAAGAGAGGACCGACCTCACCATGTCCCGACGCACCACCACCGGGCGGCAGACCGCCAAGCGTCAGCGCGTCAACCCGCTGGTCGCCGCCGGCATCACCTACGTCGACTACAAGGACACCGACCTGCTGCGGAAGTTCATCTCCGACCGCGGAAAGATCCGCAGCCGTCGGGTGACCCACGTGACGCGTCAGCAGCAGCGGCAGATAGCGCAGGCCATCAAGAACGCACGCGAGATGGCACTCCTCCCCTACAACTCGCGATAGCCGAGACAGCCGTACGGACAGCCGCGGCGTCTCCACCGCGGGTCGTCCGGCTGCGACCAGGCTGCGCCGATCGACTCAACGCTTTTCGTACGGGTCCGACGGCTCCTCGACCTTTGTGACCGTCTTCGCGTCCAGCAAGGGCCAGGCCGCCGTCGAGCCCAGCTTGCCCTTGGGATGCCAGATGCCCGTGACCGTCACCCAGGTGTCCGTGGCAGGGGCGTCCGCGCCACGGATCTGCACCTTGCTCGTGGTCGCGTCGGCCGCGCAGCAGGAGACCAGGAGCCGGGTGACGTACCACGTGCTGCCATCCCCGTGGGTGACGAAGCCGGTCAGCCGGACCGTGCGGCCCTTCAGCGAACGCTCACTGTCGTAGATCGCACGGGAGCTGAACTGAGCCACGCTCAGGTCGACCGGCTTCCCGGCGGGCAGCGCCGGGAACGTGCCGACGCCCTGCGCCGCCCGCTGCGCTTCCTCCCTGGCCGCGCTGTAGGAGCCGAGCGCGGGCGGCGGGAAGAGCAGCAGGGCTGCGGCGGGGAGGGAGAGCAGCCAGGCGAAGCGCGGGCCGGTCGTGTGGGTGTGATCGTGCCCGTGGTCGTGCGGATCCTCGACCCGGTCCGGCACCTCCCGCCCGGCCCTCACCCCCGCCGCCAACCCCAGCAGCACCAACAGCACTCCGGACGCGATCAGATAAGGCCGCAGCCCGTCTCGATGAGCTCGGACTCGAGGTGACCGGCCAGCGTCTCGCACCCGACCGGGCCGTGCTCGCCTGTCGGGTCCTCGAACCCGACCAGTGGTGCCGCCGCTGCGGTGGCGAGGGGACCGTGCGTGACACGGTGACCAGGCGGCTCGCACACGAGCCCCTCGGCTGGCGGCCCACGACGTTGGCGGTCACGATCCGCCGCTGCATCGCGTGGTCCCTGTCGCTCGACTCCCGACAGCGGATGACAGTCGCTGACCGGTCTCGTGTCGCCGGACGAGGACGGCGATCACAGCGATCCGGATTTCCCTCAGCTAGGACCTTCTGCGTTTTCGAGCTTGGCCCAAATCCGGGTGATGGCAGCAATGTCATCGTCGTCGAGGGGATCGACAAAGTATTTCTTGACCGAATCCTCGAAAGTTCGTCTGACCGACTCGGCGAAGTGCCGTCCGCTTTTGGTGAAGCTGATGAGCGACACCCGCCCGTCGCCTTGGTCGGCGCCACGCTGGAGGTGCCCGGCATCGATCAGATTCTGGACCAACCGTGATGCTCGAGTGGGGCTCACGCTGACAAGTTCGCCAGACAGAACTCGAACCGACTGAGGCTCGGTTTCCAGGAGCCAGCACAGGATCTCGACGGTGCTGAACGAGATCTTGTGCTGGTCCATCAGCGCGGCGTCGATCCGCCCGGTAACTGTGGAGTGGGTGAGCAGCAGCGCAAACCAGCCCTTGACTTGGTCCGGGGAAATGATTCGCGGTTGCGACACGGGTGCCTTCACACCCAGCAGCATACCCGGAAACTGAGTGCCCTCCCAGTTAGGTGCGCGCGCACGCATCTGGTACGGTGAGCGTGTAGTCACGAACGGGAGAACAGTCCCGTTTGCGGAGCGCTTCGCACAACCGGCGCGTACTCGTCGGCCCGCGTGCCCCGCAGGGTCCGCGCACCGTTCGGCCGTTCGGCCGACAGAAGGATGAAGGTCAACATGCCCAAGCTTGATGGCAAGGTCGCCGTGATCACTGGAGCAACCTCTGGGATGGGGTTGGCGACGGCCAAGTTGTTCGTGGCCGAAGGCGCCGACGTGTTCATCACCGGACGAGACAGGCGCAGGCTGGATGAGGCGGTCGCCTCCATCGGCCACAACGTGACGGGCGTACAGGCGGACTCGGGAAATCTCGACGACCTGGCTCGCTTGGCCGAGACCGTGCGGGAGCGTCACGGACGAGTCGACGTCCTATTTGCGAGCGCCGGCCTCGGATCGATTTCGGACCCGCTGGGAAGCATCACCCCGGATACGTTCGATGCGCTGGTGGGCGTGAACTTCCGCGGCACTGTGTTCACCGTTCAGTACCTGCTGCCGCTGATGAGCGACGGTGCGTCGATCATCCTGAACGGCACGACCAGCGCGACCAAGGGCATTCCCGGTGCCGGGGTCTACTCGGCGAGCAAGGCCGCCGTGCGTTCACTCGCCCGCACCTGGGCCGCGGAGCTGAAGGTCCGCGGCATCCGGGTGAATGTCGTCAGTCCCGGTTCGATCGACACCGCGCTCTTCAGCACCGTATCCCCCGAGATTCGGGAGCAGATCACCGCCGCCATCCCGCTGGGACGGCTGGGAAGCAGCGAGGAAATCGGGGCTGCTGCGCTGTTCCTGGCCTCCTCGGACGCCAGCTTCATCACCGGCGCAAACCTAGTCGTCGACGGCGGGTTCAGCCAGATCTAACAGCGAGCGACGACCAGAGAAGCGCCTCATGTCGGCGCTCCGACCTAACCGCACCAGGGGCAGAGAAGATGAGCGGTAACGAGCCCTCCAGGGCCCCCCGCGTCTCAGTCGTCGCGAAAGCCGACGCAGCGCAATCGACGGTTCCACACAATCCGTACCACGAGCGACGGTGGATGGCTCTAGGCGTCGTCGTCACCGCCCAGATCATGATTCTGCTGGATGCAACTGTCGTGAACGTGGCGTTGCCTTCGGCGCAGGCCGACCTGGGCTTCTCTGACGCCAACCGGCAGTGGGTCATCACTGCTTACGTGCTGGCGTTCGGCAGTTTGCTACCGCTGGGCGGTCGGCTTGCCGACGCGTACGGCCGCAAAGCCATGTTCATCGTGGGACTGCTTGGGTTCGCGATTGCCTCCGCCGTCGGCGGCGCGGCCCCGAACATCGGCACGTTGGTCACTGCCCGGGCCGTCCAGGGTGGGTTCGCCGCGATTCTCGCGCCGGCGGCGTTGTCGCTGATCACCGTGATCTTCACCGACCTCAGGGAGCTGAACAAGGCGTTCGGGATCTTCGGTGCGGTGTCGGGCAGCGCCGGCGCCATCGGCCTGCTGCTGGGTGGTTTGCTGGCCGACTACGTGAGCTGGCGCTGGTGCATGTACGTGAACATCGTCCTCGCGGTCGTGGGACTCATCGGCGGACTTACATTGCTGCACAACTCCACCGAACCCGACAAGCCCAAACTCTCCGTGCCTAGCACGGTCGTCGGCTCGGCGGCGATTTTCGGGTTGGTCTTCGGCTCGGCCAGGGCCCAGACGGACGGCTGGGGCTCAGCAGTCACGCTGACCCCGCTCGTCGTCGGTGGTCTCCTGCTGGTCGGCTTCGTCGTGCTCCAGAAGGTCGACCGTCACCCGCTCATCCCGCTGCGCGTACTCGCCGACCGCAATCGCAGTGCGGCCTACCTGACGCTCTTCCTGGCGAACGCGGCGGTATTCGCAGTGTTCCTGTTCCTGACGTACTACTTCCAGGGCGTGCTGCGCTACTCGCCGATCACGACTGGCGTCGCGTTCCTGCCGCTGATGGTGACAATTGGCGTGGTAGCCACGCTGACCCAGGGCGTGCTGCTGCAGCGCCTGACCATGCGGTTCATCGTCGCCGCCGGCTTGATCGCCTCCGGTGCTGGGGCCGCCTTGCTGACCCAGGCCGATGCGGGCAGCCCGTACGCGGCCTGGGTGCTGCCCGGGCTGGTGCTGATCGGAACGGGTATCGGCTCGGCCGCCGTCGTGGCCGTCGCGGTCGGGCAGATGGGCGTCGAACCGCGCGACGCCGGCACCGCCGGGGCACTCAACAATGTCTCACAGCAGCTCGGCTCAGCGCTCGGCGTCGCCGTGATCAGCACCTTCGTCGCCACCGCAACCAACCACTACCTGACCGACCATGGCAGCACGGCCGTCGTCGGTGCCACCGTGCACGGGTTCGCCATCGGATTCTGGTGGGCCGCAGGCCTTTTCTGGGCCGCCGCTGTCATCTGCGGCGCCCTGATCCGCGGCGGCACCAGCCTTCACCACGAGGCCGGCCAGCCCGAGCCTCTCGACGGAATCGTCAGCGCCCTGATCTGGCAACACGCCGTGGGCGACGACGTCGCGCGTCGCGGCTGACCACACACGAACGACTGAAGGAGACGTCGATGCCTGACTATGGTCATCCCCTGCGTTTCGCAACATTCATTGGTCCCACGAACTCCCCGGCGACCCGTCCGGTCGAGTTGGCGCAGCTCAGTGAGCGGCTCGGTTTCGACTTCGTGACCTTCCAGGATCATCCCTACCAGTCGAGCTTTCTCGATACCTGGACTCTGCTGAGCTGGGTGGCCGCGCGGACCGAGCGCATCGGTCTGTCTGGCAATGTGCTCAACTTGCCGCTGCGTCAGCCCCCCGCCGTGCTCGCCCGCGCGGCCGCCAGCCTCGACCTGCTCTCCGGTGCTCGGATCAGCCTCGGGCTCGGGGCCGGCTTCTACTGGGATGCGGTGCAGGCGATCGGCGGACGTCGATTGACCCCGTTGCAGTCAGTGGCGGCGTTGAGCGAGGCGATCGACGTGATCCGCGGGGTGTGGGACGCCGACGGGCCCGGACGACTGGATGTCGACGGGGAGTTCTATTCGGTCCACGGCGCCGAGCGCGGACCCGCGCCCGCACACGAGATCCCGATCTGGCTCGGAGCCCACAAGCCGAAGATGCAGGGCCTGGTGGGACGTAAGGCCGATGGCTGGTTGCCGTCGCTGCCGGTCATGGAGCCAGGCGGCCTCCAGAAGGGAAACGCGATCATCGACGACGCCGCGCGGGCCGCTAACCGCGACCCCCGCGAGATCACCCGGCTGCTGAACATCTTCCCGAGTCAGCAGACCGCGGAGGCACTGGCCCAGATGGCCGTCGAGGACGGTGTCAGCGTCTTCATCCTGGCCAGCGACGACCCGGACGTACTCGAACGCTTCGCCGCGGAAACCATCCCCGCCGTACGCGAACACGTCGCCCGCGAACGCTCTTAGCACTCCGCCCTGCGCGGCCAGTGCTCTCGACGCAGCCCACCACACCGGCAAGACCCCTATTACCCAGCAGTTGATCGATAGACAGCAAAGGAAAACGTCATGACCACCATCAGCATCATCGGCTCGGGCAACATGGCCACCGCCATCGGCACCCGGGCGGCGAAGCACGGCCACACCATCGAGCTCATGAGCCGCAACACCGTCAAAGCTCAGGCGCTAGCCGACCAGATCGGCAATGGAGCCACCGTCGGCGTGTTCGGTGCAACGCCGGCAGGTGACATCGTCATCGTGGCCGTCCCGTACACCGGCGCAGTCGACGCGGTCATTCGCTACGACGGCGCGTTGGCCGGCAAGATCCTCGTCGACATCTCCAATCCCTTCAACACCGACGCCGACGGGCTCGCGACTAACTCAGGCCGCTCGGCGGCCCAGGAGATCGCCGCTGCCGCCCCCGAGGGCACACCGGTCGTGAAGGCGCTGAACTCGATATTCGGCCACGTCCTCGCTCACGACAAGCCCCTGGACGCGTTTCTTGCCGGCGACGACGCCGAGGCGAAGGCCCAAGTCGCGGCGTTTCTGAAGAGCATCGGCTTGCGGCCTCTCGACGCCGGAGGGCTCCAGATGGCGTCGGTCCTCGAATGGACCGGCCTCCTGCTAATGGGGCTGGCCCGCCACGGCGCCGGCTTCGACATCGCCCTCGGCGCAGAAGTCAACTGAACACATGGCTGTCTCGGCTGCCCCGTGCTGATCGGGTGAGGTAGATGGGCGGATGTGTGACTGGTACGGCCTCTGTGATTCGAGGGCGACCGGTGTTCAAGGACGTCGTTCCTAGGCCGACATCGAGCAGTAGCAACGACAAGTAAGTATTTTCGAGAAGGGAAGCAGAACTATGACAACGGTTGGATTCATCGGAAGTGGGCAGATCGGAAGCGCGGTCGCGCGGCTCGCCATCGAAGCTGGGCACCGGGTGGTGCTGAGCAACTCGCGCGGTCCCGAAACGCTCGCGGACTTGATTACGGAACTGGGGCCGCAGGCGTCGGCCGCGTCGAGCACGGATGCCGCGGCGGCCGGCGACATCATCGTGGTAGCGGTGCCAGTCAGGGCCTTTCCTAGGCTGCCCGCCGCGCCACTAATCGGGAAAACAGTCATCGATACTTGCAACTACGGCCCCGAGCGGGATGGGCCCATCCCCGAACTCGACGACAAGTCGCTGACCTCGAGCGCACTACTGCTGCGCTATCTCCCGGACGCCGTGCTGGTGAAAGCGTTCAACAACATCTTCTTCAAGCACCTGCTGTCACTCGGCCGCCCGGTAGGAGCGGCCGACCGCTCCTACCTGCCGATCGCCGGCGACTCCACTGAGGCCAAGGCGACGGTGGCCGAGTTCATCGACTCGATCGGCTACAGCGTGGTTGACACAGGACCGCTGGCCGACAGCTGGCGGCAGGAGACGAGCACGCCGGTGTGGGGGACGCCATATGGACCGTACTCGGAAGAGGAAGGCCGGCCGGTCGGCGCGAATGCGATCCGCGCCGCCCTGGCCAGGGCCACGCGGTAACCGCAAGTCGGCGCGCGCCGCAGCACTTCTCGCTGCTCCCGCAAGGCCCATGAACGCGTGCAGCAGGTGCACAAGATGGTCCCATATAGGGCCTGAGGAAGCGGGCCGTCGACTAGACGCGCTCGACTTAATACTGCAACCGCATCTGGGGGTTGTGGCCTCGTCGTTTGTAGTGGGAGCGGCGTGCGCGGGCTTGGCTGCGTCGTCGGAATCGTGACCAGTGCAGATGGTGATCGTTGCTTCTGTGGCGGGGCGTGACGACGACGTGGCCGATCAGTCGGCGGATCTCCGGGACACTCACGGGTATGAGGTCGTGTTCGTCATCAGAGGCGCCCCTTTTGCGGCTTCTGCGGCACGGATGGCGGTCAGGTAGGTCAACGCCGCCATGGCCAAGGTGATGTGCCGGTACCAGGCCCTGTAGAGCCGGACCTGGTAGTGGTCCAGACCGCACTCACCCTTGGCGACCTGGAACGACTCCTCCACCGCCCACCTCGCCGCAGCAACCTTGACCAGGTCTTTCAGCCGGGTAGCGACCGGGCCGTAGCAGACGTAGTAGGCGATCTCGGTAGGGTCGCCGACACTACGTCGGGCCAGGACCCAGTGGCCGAAGCCGTTCTCCCAGACTGGGCGGATCGCGACCCGGGCCCAGTCGTAGATCCGTTCGCCGTGTGCGCCCTGGCCGCCGGACAGGCGCTTCCACGCCTGCCGAGGCAGCGCGGCGATCAACTGGTCCACGCGGGCGCTGGCCCCGGCAGAGGTGATCACCGTGTCGTTGACCTTGGTGGCCAGCACGTGGGCGACGCCCTGCTCTTCCAGCCAGGCCCGCAGGTGCTTGACCTGGCCGTACGCCTCGTCCGCGGTGACCCACGCAAACGGGACACCGGCCTCGATCGCACGCTGGAGCATCTGCTTGAAGTGCTCGTTCTTGGTTGCGAAGGGGACATCGTCGTCGATCCCGGCCGCGCGGCAGCGTTCCCGATCCTCGGTCCAGGACTTGGGCAGGTACAGCTCGCGGTCGATCAAGGCGCGACCCTTGGCCGAGGAGTAGGCCAAAAACGTCCCGATCTGGCAGTTCTCGGTTCTGCCCGCGGTGCCGCTGTACTGGCGCTGGACGCCGGCGGACTTGGTGCCCTTCTTCAGGAAGCCGGTGTCGTCGCCGATCAGCACCCCGTCTTTCGTGCCGATCGTCTCCACCACGCGTAGGCGCGCACGTCGTCGCGAACCGCGTCTTCATCCCACTCGGAGTGGTTCAGCAGACGCTGCACCGAGTCCGGCCGCAACTGTCCGACCTGCTCGGACAGCGTCCACCCGTTCTTCTTCTCCAGCGGCGCGATCAAACCGCCGAGGTAGTCCAGCGCCCGCTCGCGAGGCTCCGACCTGCCGAAACGATGGGCAAACCGTGCATGGAGACCGGCTATCCCCTCAGACCACGACTCAACCTGCTCAACCGTCAGCTCTTCAGCACACAGTCATACCAACGCACCACGAACATGATCGTCACGCAGATGCGGTTGCAGTACTAACCACAAGGGCTGGCCATCCAAGCCCCCGGCCGCGTGGCGCCCGGCGAACCGCTTCAGCGGTCCTGGCCGGGCCCGTTGTCCCTGGGGTGTCAGGCTCCCAGCAGGCCGACCGCTCCGTACCAGACCGGGCCCGGGTTGAGGCGGTCCGGGTAGAGGGCAGTCATCTGGTCGAAGTACTCGCGGGCGGTGGGGTTCTGGCCGAGCAGCCGGATGGCGTCGACCAGGTACTGGCGGGTTTCCTCGATGGTGGCCGGGTCGTCGGGCAGGTCCTTGTTCTTGTGACCGGCCACGACGGCGCGCGGCTGGAGCGCGGCCACGCGGTCGAGGGCCCCCAGCCATTCCTCCAGGCCGCCGTCGCCACCTTCGAGGATGTACTGGTGCACGCCGTTGTAGACGACGTCGCCAGCCACCACGAGGCCGATCGACGGCACGTGCAGGACCGTGGTCTTGTCGGTGTCGGTGTGACCGACCTCGACGGCCTCGATGAGGTTGCCCTCCAGCAAGAAGCCCTCGGCGGGGACGGGCTCGGCCAGGACCGGGGTGTCGGGGATCAGGCCGGGGAAGCGTTTGTCCCACAGTTCCTCGCGGCCCTCGGTGGCCTGCTTGTGCATGACCTCGATGGTGCCGGGGGTCGCGTAGACGGTGACGCCGGGGAACCGCTTCACGAGGTCGGCGGTGCCGAACCAGTGGTCGCCGTGCCCGTGGGTGGCGTAGATGTAGGCCAGGCGCTTGCCGGAGCGCTCGATCCAGTCGCCCACCCGCTGGGTCTGCTCGATGGTGAGAGGCGGGTCGACCAGCACGGCGTCCTCCTCGCCGAAGATCAGCGTCGACGTCAGGGGCGAGGAGACGAGCCCTTCACCATTGGGCAGCCGCTCGCCACCGGCTCGGGGAGTGCCCTCCTGGACGAGAACTTCGTAGGCCAGGGGAGTGGGTGCGGATGCGGTCATGATGGTGCCTCCTTCAGAGGGCGAATCGGCGGAACTTGGCTCGCGCAGCCGTCTGCTCGTGGCCGGACGGCGGCGAGCCGGGCACATGTCAGGGCGGGCAGCTGTGAGGATCCGCTCCGGTGGGTGCCGTGGTCCAGGCACGGTGGGGAGCGGCGTTGCGGGCCCGTCGAAGGCAGTCCCGTCGATCCCGGTCGTGCTCGCCCGAGCGGTGGGCGGCAGGCCGTCTTCGGATGACCCTTGAGAAGTAACCGTAGCACGTTCGCCTATTTCGGCTACGGATGCCGAACCGTCCTCGCCGCCTCCGGCGAGCGCATTGCCCGGCGGCGCTCCGGTCGTGGTCGCCGTGCGCCCCCGCTGCGGGCGACCGGGTCTGGATGGGGGCGGGGGCGCCGAGGCCGCCAGCCGTCCGGTCTGGGCGGGGAAGGGGTGCCGGGGAGGGCGGGCCGCCGTCAGACGGATGTGCTGTGGGCGCCGGGGCCGGTGATGGGCTCCACCTCAGAGGTGGTGACCTCGTGCCCGCAGGAGCAGTGCAGTTCGAGGTGCACCCGGCCGCCGCAGCCGGCGTGGTTCAGCAGGGCCGGCGGGCCCTCGGGGCCGCCGAGATGCGTGTCTCCGTACTGCAGGAGAGCGGCCAGAACCCAGTGGATGTCGTGCGCGGACGGCGTCAGGTGGTACTCCTGGCGCGCGCGCCGTCCGGCCTCCTGGTAGCTGCGGCGCTCCAGTAGCCCCGCCGCGACGAGCTGGCCGAGGCGTTCGGCCAGGACGCGGCGGGAGACCCCGAGGTGCTCCGCGATCTCGTCGAAGCGATGCAGTCCGGCGAAGACCTCACGCAGGATGAGAAGGGTCCACCGCTCGCCGATCAGCCCCAGGGTCGCGGCGACGCTGCAGTTGCCCAGATCGAGTTCACGCCATTCCATACGGCCAGGATAGCTCCAGGGTTGCCATTTGGAACCCAGCCCTTGACTTCCTGGGTTCCAGATGGAAACTTAGCTGCAACGGGGCCGCCGAGAGACACCGCCGCGCCCCCGGGCCCGCGAAGCCCGACCGATGACCGCCCGAGCACGGTCAGGCTCCCGGACGCCGCACGCCTCACGAGCCGATCGGCCTGTCCCCTTGATCCCCGGTCCCTGCGCGCACCACTGGACGGACAGCCGGGGCGAGTGGGCAAGCGTTCACCCCAGCACCGCACCCAGCCATGAGCATGGAGGAAGCATGTCGAGCAACCAGGCGATCGTCGACGCCTGCCACCGCGCATACACCGGGTTCGAGAAGAACGACTCATCCGACCTGGTGGCCCTGATGTCGCCGGACGTGGTCTTCCACTTCCCCACCTCGCTGCCCTACGGCGGGACGTTCCACGGCCGGGACGGCTTTGCGGCCTTCTACAAGGACCTCTTCGACCACTACTACGAGTACTTCAACTACGACCTGCACACCGTGCTCGACGCCGGGTCGCACGTGGTGGTCCCCGTCCGGGCCCGGGCGAAGGCGAAGAACGGCCGCACCATGGAGAACGAGCACCTCCTCCTGTTCGCCGTCACCGACGGACTGATCACCGAGGCGCGGCTGTACGCCGACACCGCCAAGGGCCGTGACGTGATCGAGGGCCTTGAGTTCTTCCCCTCCGCGGCCGGCTGATCCGTCCGACCGGAACCGGGAACCGGCATGGAGCGCCGGCCCGTTCGCGGCCCGGCCCCGGACCCGACCCGGAGCCAGAACGACGACGTACCGGCCGGGCCCCGAGGACACGGTCGTCCCACCTCGCTCCACCGGTGCACCGGTGCCGCGCGCCGGGGCCGGCAGCGGCCCCGATGACCCGCCCCCAGCCCGCCCCGGCCACACCTTCACCGGCGGTATGCCGCCGTGCATGTCAGAGAGGACATGAACGTGATCATCAACAGCGACGAACTGGACGCGACCTCCGCGTACAAACTGCTCATCGGGGCGGTCACGCCACGGGCGATCGGCTGGGTGAGCACCCAGTCGGAATCCGGCGTCGCCAACCTGGCGCCGATCTCGTTCTTCACCGTAGTGAGCCGGGTGCCCCCGATCGTGTCCCTGACCCTTCAGCCGCGGTCGGACGGGACCCTGAAGGACACGTTCATCAACATCCGGGACAGAGGCGAGTTCGTCACCAACCTGGTCACGCTTCCGCTGGCCCACGAGATGCACCGCAGCGCCATCGAATTCGACAGCTCCCAGGACGAGTTCGACGAGGTCGGCCTCGAGAAGGCGGACTGCGAGGTCGTCAAGGTGCCGCGGGTGAAGGACTCACCGATCGCGATGGAATGCGTCGTCGACCGGATCATCCAGGTCGGCGACATCAACGACCACGTCGTCTGGGGCAAGGTCGTGCGCTTCCACGTCCGGGACGACGTCTACGTCCGGAACGGACGCATCGACACCGGCGCGATTCCCGCGGTCGGCCGCCTCGCCGCCGAGTACACCCTCGCCGACAACGCGTTCGTCCCGCCCCTGCCGGACGACGTACTGAGCGCGCGACTGGGCCGGCGCAGCCACCGTCTCGACGGACGCCCGGACGGATGGTCGCAGGTGGACAGCGCCGACTGGTCCGCCTCCGGAGCCACGAAGGCATGACGGCGTCGCCGCCGGGCCGGCCGCATACCAGCCGCGCACTCCCGCGCGGTATGGACGTCCGGAGCGGCCGCGTCGTACACCGGGCCCTGATCAGGCCCCCCGAACGGTCCGACACCCGACACCGCACTCCCCGAAGGAGCCCCCCATGCCGGTCTTCAACGCCCACATCCCCGCCAACCGCTTCACCTCGCAGCAGAAGCGCGCCCTCGCCGACGCCCTCAACCAGTCGCTGGTGCAGGGCCTCGGCATCCCCGAGGGCGACCGCTTCATCATGATCAGCGAGCACGGCGAGGACGAACTCTTCCTCGACCCGACCTTCATGGGCATGCACCGCAGCGCCGACGCCATGATCATCACGGTTCTCTTCGGCGCCCACCGGCCCCTGGAGGACAAGCGGGCGGCGTCCGCCGCCATCAACAGGCTGGTCGTCGAGGCGCTCGATGTCTCTCCCGACGACATATTCATCGCCCTGATCCCGGTCCCGAACGAGAGCTTCTCGTTCGGAAGGGGTGAACTGCAGCTGGCCGAAGGGGCTCCTCGCTGGTGAACCCCGCGTTCCCGCCCGCCGACCAGGCCCGGAGCCTGCCCGCGTACCGGGGCGGGCCGAGGCCCAGCGGCACCCGCCGGGCACGGCATCGGGGCACACGGCCACACCGGAGTGCCTGAGCATCCCGCCGGGCGAACGGGTACGGCAAGCCGAACAAGGGATCGGCGACGGGACCAGCAGAACGAATCAGCAAAGGAATCAGTCGTGGAAACAGAAACCGCCGCGTCGACGCGGACCCCCGCGCCCGGCCGAGCCGAGGAGCCGGTCTTCGCGCTCCACCACGGGGGAAAGATGGCGATCACCCCGACGGTGCCGCTGCGCGACCGCGAGGACCTCTCACTCGCCTACACGCCGGGCGTCGCCGAGGTGTGCACCGCCATCGCCGAACAGCCCGGTCTCGTCCACGACTACACCTGGGTCTCGCACACCGTCGCCGTGGTGACGGACGGCACCGCGGTGCTCGGCCTGGGCGACATCGGACCGCAGGCGTCGCTGCCGGTCATGGAGGGCAAGGCGGTCCTGTTCAAGCAGTTCGGTGACGTGGATGCGGTGCCCATCGCGCTCGCCACCAAGGACGTGGACGAGATCGTCGACACCGTCGCCCGACTCGCGCCGTCCTTCGGCGGCATCAACCTCGAGGACATCTCCGCACCCCGGTGCTTCGAGATCGAGCGCAGGCTCCAGGACCGACTCGACATCCCGGTCTTCCACGACGACCAGCACGGCACGGCTGTGGTCACCCTGGCGGCCCTGCGCAACGCCGCCCGCCTCACCGGGCGGACCCTCGACGGGCTGCGCGCGGTCATCTCGGGCGCGGGAGCGGCGGGCGTCGCGATCGCCAAGATCCTGGTGGAGGCCGGCATCGGCGACGTCGTGGTCACCGACCGGACCGGCGTACTGCACCTCGGCCGCACCGACCTGACCGACGTCAAACGGGACATCGCCGCGTACACCAACCGGGCCGGACACACTGGCACGCTGGAGGAAGCCCTCGCAGGCGCCGACGTCTTCATCGGCGTCTCCGGAGGCGCGGTCCCCGAGACCGCGGTCGCCACCATGGCCGAAGGCGCCTTCGTGTTCGCCATGGCCAACCCCACCCCCGAGATCCACCCCGAAGTCGCCCACAAGTACGCGTCCGTCGTGGCGACCGGCCGCAGCGACTACCCGAACCAGATCAACAACGTCCTCGCCTTCCCCGGCATCTTCTCCGGAGCCCTCCGCGTTCGCGCCTCGCGCATCACGCCAGGCATGAAGATCGCCGCCGCGGACGCCCTGGCCGGCCTGATCGCCGACGAGTTGCGCCCCGACCACATCATCCCGTCCCCCTTCGACCCGCGGGTCGCCCCCGCGGTCGCCGAAGCGGTCGCCGAGGCCGCCCGGCGCGACGGAGTGTCCCGTCTCTAGACGGCCGGGCACGCAGACACCGAAGCCGCCGAAGGCACCGCACGCATCAGAGACTTCGCCTTCGACCGGATGCGCGCCCGGACGCACATCCCACCGACATGCCCACCGAAAGCCAGGACCGGTCCCCTTCCGGGCCGACGTCCACAGCGGGACAGTGAGAACACACACATGAAAACGGAACGCGTCGCCGACACCGACGTACGCTACCGCCGCACTGGCGACGGGGACCTGGCCGTGGTGTTCGTCCACGGTTTCCTCGACGATCAGTACGTCTGGGACCGCCTGATCCCCCAGCTCGCCACACCCGGCATCGAGTGCATCACGCTCGACCTGGCCGGCTGCGGTGACCGCGCCGCGGCGGACGGGCCCTACGACTACGACCGGTTCGCCGCCGAGGCGGGCGCGGCGGTCGACGCCCTCGGCAAGCCGTTCGTGATCGTCGGCCACAGCATGGGCGCCGCCGTGGCCGAACTGGTCGCGGTCCAGCGGCCCGACCGCGCCCGCGGACTCGTGCTGGTGACCCCGGTCCCGCTCGCGGGCGTGCATCTGCCCGACGAGATGATCGAGCAGTTCCGTTCGCTGGGCGGCAACGAACCCGGCCAGCGAGGCGTTCGCGAGAACCTGTCCGCCGCGTTCCCGCCGGCGGAACTGGACCGGCTGGTCGCCACCGGGACGCGGCTGCGGCCGGAGGTCCTCCGAGCCCTCGCCGAGTGCTGGAACACCGGACACCCTCAGGGCGAGGATCCGAGCGCTTGCTCCGGCCCGGTGCTCATCGTCCGCGGCGAGGGCGACGGGTTCGTCACCGAGAGCATGGTCCACGACGCGATCGCACCCCGCTTCACCGACGTGACGGCGGTGTCGGTGGCCGAGGCCGGTCACTGGGCCCACATCGAGCAGGCGGCCGAGGTCGCGGGCCACCTCGACCGTCTCCTCGCCGGGGTCCTCGGCTCCGAAGCCGCTCCCGTCGCCGACACGACGGCTCCGCGGGGCTGGACGAACGCCTTCGCGCAGAAGTCCGCCACGGCGTTCGGCGAGGCGTTCACCGAGGACGTGGTTCTGGAGGCGAGCGTCCTGCTCCGCCCCGTGGAAGGCCGCGACCAGGTGAAGAAGGTGATGGGCGCGGCGAGCGCGATCTACGAGTCGCTCCGCTTCACCCGCGAGGCCGTCGACGGTCCGCGCAGCTACCTGGAGTGGGAGGCCACCGCGTTCGGCGGCCTGCCGATCGAGGGCGTCACCCTCCTGACCAGGAATGCGGACGACCAGATCCTCCGGGCCGCCATCCACCACCGTCCGCTCGGCGCCGCACTGCGCTTCTCCGCCGAACTGCGAGACCGGCTGGCCGGCGAGATCGACTCCGACCACTTCCACCAGGGCTGAAGTCCCCACCCACACAGAGAGGTTGTTCCATGTTCCAGCGCGAGGATGTCGAGTTCGAGGCCGACGGCGGGATACGCCTGCGCGGTTGGCTCTTCCTGCCGGACGGCCCAGGCCCGCACCCGGCGGTCACCATGGCCCACGGCTACGCCGGGGTGAAGGAACACGGCCTGGAGCCGTTCGCACAGACCTTCGCGGACAACGGCTTCGCCGTCCTGCTGCACGACCACCGCGGCTTCGGGGCCAGTGACGGCCTTCCCCGCCAGGACGTCGACCCCTGGCGGCAGATCGCCGACTGGCGGCGCGCCATCTCCTACCTGGAGAGCCGGCCCGAGGTCGACCCCGACCGGATCGGCCTGTGGGGCACCAGCTACGCCGGCGGTCACGCGATCGTCCTCGGTGCCACCGACCGCCGCCTGCGGGCCGTGGTCGCCCAGGTGCCGACCATCAGCGGCTTCGAGCAGGGCCTGCGCCGCATCGCACCGGAGGCGGTCGCCGGTCTGGAGGCGGCCTTCGACGAGGACGAGCGCGCCCAGCTGCGCGGCGAGGCCCCCCGCAGCCAGGCCATCGTCGGCAGCGACCCGGCGGTGCCCGCGTCCTACCGGACCCAGGAGGCCATCGACTTCTACCTCCAGCCCAAGCCCGACGGTGTGTGGGACAACGAGGTCACCGTCCGTTCCACCCGTGCCGCGCGCATGTACGAGCCCGGAGTCTGGGTCACCAGGGTCTCGCCCACACCGCTGCTCATGGTGGTCGCGCTCAACGACACCGTCACCGTGACCGACCTCGCTCTCGCGGCCTACGAGCGCGCGCTGGAGCCGAAGCGGCTGCGGACCATCCCCGGCGGCCACTTCGACCCGTACACCACGCAGTTCGACAAGGCGAGCGGCGCCGCCGTCGAATGGTTCCGGGAGCACCTCGCCTAGTACTCCAGCAGCGTTTCGCTATCTGGCCTGGTCAGAGGCGTCGTCCGGAGTGTAGTTGGCTGATGATGCGTCAGGGGCGGTCTTGCCGGACCGCCCCTCCAACGAGTGGACTCGTCGCCGGTAGTGGCAGTGGCGGGCGACGGCTTGGCGCCTGCGCCGCCACTGCGACCAGCTCACCGCGTGGATGCGAAGCGGCCGGCGGGGCCGGGGTGCGGGGCAAGTTGCCAAGAGCCGGCGGACTTCTGCCACGGTGAGCGGAACCAGGGTGCCAAAACCGTTTCTGCATCCCCCTTTGCGGCTGCCTGGGCCGCCGTGGCCGCGAGAAAGGCATGGGCGAGCATCGCCAGGGTGACATGCCGCATCCACCCGACGTAGCGGCGGACTTCGTACTGGTCCAAGCCGCATTCGTTCTTCGCGGCCTGGAAACATTCCTCGATCGCCCACCGCTGCCCGGCGACCCGCACCAGCTGGTCGACGCCGGTGCCCTGCGGCGCGTAGGCGAGGTAGTAGGCGATCTCGTCGGGTCTGCTAATGCTGCGGCGGGCCAGCGCCCAGCGTTGATGTGTTGGTCTGCCGCCGTCGGGGACCTCGATCGCGGGGATCTGGACGGCCGCCCAGTGATAGACGCGCGGGCCCTTGGCGCCGTCGCCGCACGAGCGTTTCTCCCATGCCTCGTCCGGTGCCTGAGTGAACAGGTGGTCGATGCGGCCGAAGCGCGGCAACTTGCTGGGACTTCGGGACGGCCAGGACGTAGCCGATGGCGGTCTCTTCGAGCAGGCGGCGGAAGCGTGATTCCTGGCCGTAGGCGGAATCGGCTGTCACCCAGGCGATGGGCAGCGGCGAGGCGAGTGCGCGCAGCACCATCACCGTGGCCAGTTCCCCTTTGGTGGCGAAGGTCCGCTCATCGGGGATCTTCGCGGCGTGGCAACGCTGTTGGTCGTCCGTCCAGGACTTGGGCAGATACAGCTCGCGGTCCACCAGGGCCCGGCCGTGGGTGGTGGAGTAGGCGGCGAAGACGCCGATCTGACAGTTTTCGGTGCGGCCGGCGGTGCCGGAGTACTGGCGCTGGACGCCCGCGGAGGTGGTGCCCTTCTTGACGAAGCCGGTGTCGTCGAGGATGAGCACCCCGCCGTCCTCGCCGAGTTTCTCTGCGACGTATGTCTGCAGGTCGTCGCGGATGTCGTCGGCGTTCCAAGTTGCCCCGTTCAGCAGTCGCTGGAGGCCGTCGGGGGTGCGATGCCCGGCGTATTCGGCCAGCTGCCAGCCGTTCTTGCGGCCGACCGGGCCGAGCAGGGCGCGGATGTAGTCCCGCATCCGGCGTCGCAGGTCGGCGCGGCCGAAGTGGTGGCCGATGCGGAGGAAGAGGTCGTCGAGTTCACGGTCCCAGGTCACGTCCGCAAGGTCGTCGATCACGCTGGGAGGCTGCCCGGAACGCAGCCCGGCCAGTGCTCGATCCACTCGTTGGAGGGGCGGTCCGGCAAGACCGCCCCTGACGCATCATCAGCCAACTACACTCCGGACGACGCCTCTGACCAGGCCAGATAGCGAAACGCTGCTGGAGTACTAGTACTCCAGCCGCACTTCTGTATTTCTCCTGGTCAACGGCCTGGCGGTGGGGAGTGTAGCGAGGGTTTGGCATGGGTGGGACGGTCTTGGGCCGACCGTCCCACCAACGAGTGCCCGCGCCGCATGTAATGACAGCGTCGGGCACGTGCCTGGTGGCGACGCCGCCATCGGGACCAGTTCACCGCGTGGTCGCGGCGTGCAGGATGGCGGCCGGGTTGAGCTGCCAGCAGACGACGGATTTCGGCTGGTGTGAGGTCCACGAGGTCGGGTGTGTCGGCCTCGACACCCCTTTTTCGCGCTCCTGCACGGCCATCACCGCGAGGAACGCGTGGGCGAGCATGGCAAGCGTGATGTGCCGGTACCAGCCCACGTAGCGGCGGACCTCGTACTGGTCCAGGCCGCACTCATTCTTCGCGCTCTGGAAGCACTCCTCGATCTTCCATCGGCATCCTGCGACTCGGGCCAGGTCGGCGACGGTGGCGTCCAGTGGAGCGCAGGCGAGGTAGTAGGCGATCTCGTCGGGCTTGCTGATGCTGCGGCGGGCCAGTATCCACCGCTGCCGGGTCGGCTCGCCGCCGTCGGACTCGGCCACGGCGGGCAGACGGGCGGCGGCCCAGTCGTAGAACCGTTCGCCCTTGGCTCCTGGCCCCGCCGACAGACGCTGCCATGCCTCGGGCGGGGCCTGGGTGATGAGATGGTCGATGCGCGGGCCGTTCACCTGCTGCGACTTGGGGACGGCAACGACGTAGGAGAGCTTGGTGTCTTCCAGGAAGCGCCGGAAGCACGAGTCCTGTCCGTAGGCGGAATCCGCAGTGACCCAGGCGACGGGGAGCGGGGAGGCCAGGGCGCGCAAGATCATGTCGCGGGCCAGCTCGCCCTTGGTGGCGAAGGTGCGCTCGTCGGGGATGCGGGCCGCTCGGCAGCGTTCCCGGTCGCCTGTCCAGGACTTGGGCAGGTAGAGCTCGCGATCGATCAGGGCATGGCCGCGGGTGGTGGCGTAGGCGGCGAAGACACCGATCTGGCAATTTTCTGTCCGCCCGGCCGTGCCGGAGTATTGGCGTTGCACCCCTGCGGAGGTGGTGCCCTTCTTCACGAAGCCGGTGTCGTCGAGGATCAACACGCCGTCTGCACAGCCGAGTTGTTCGGCCACGTAGGCCTGCAGGTCGTCGCGCAGGCCGTCGGCGTCCCAGCGGCTGTGGGAGAGCAGGTGCTGCAGGCCGTGCGGGGTGGTGTGGCCGGCGTATTCGGCGAGCTGCCAGCTGTTCTTTCGGCCTACCGGGCCGAGCAGTCCGCGGACGTAGTCCCGCATCCGCCGCCGGGCTTCTACACGGCAAAAGCGGGCTCCGGTCTGCAGGAAGAGTTCTTCGAGTTCCAGGTCCCAGGTGTTCGTCGGTACATCGTGGATCACGACAACGGACTGCTCGTCGCACTGTCATTACATGCGGCCCGGGCACTCGTTGGTGGGACGGTCGGCCCAAGACCGTCCCACCCATGCCAAACCCTCGCTACACTCCCCACCGCCAGGCCGTTGACCAGGAGAAATACAGAAGTGCGGCTGGAGTACTAGTACTGCAACCGCATCTGCGTGACGATCATGTTCGTGGTGCGTTGGTATGACTGTGTGCTGAAGAGCTGACGGTTGAGCAGGTTGAGTCGTGGTCTGAGGGGATAGCCGGTCTCCATGCACGGTTTGTCCATCGTTTCGGCAGGTCGGAGCCTCGCGAGCGGGCGCTGGACTACCTCGGCGGTTTGATCGCGCCGCTGGAGAAGAAGAACGGGTGGACGCTGTCCGAGCAGGTCGGACAGTTGCGGCCGGACTCGGTGCAGCGTCCGCTGAACCACTCCGAGTGGGATGAAGACGCGGTTCGCGACGACGTGCGCGCCTACGCGTGGTGGAGACGATCGGCACGAAAGACGGGGTGCTGATCGGCGACGACACCGGCTTCCTGAAGAAGGGCACCAAGTCCGCCGGCGTCCAGCGCCAGTACAGCGGCACCGCGGGCAGAACCGAGAACTGCCCAGATCGGGACGTTTTTGGCCTACTCCTCGGCCAAGGGTCGCGCCTTGATCGACCTATCACCGGGTGGTAGGCGCGTATCGACCCCAGGGCGAAGGCGGGCATGAGGATGTCGTGCGCCTTGGCCCAGTTCGGCTCGTCGTTGAAGGCGGTGAACAGGCCGTCGCCGGCGAACTCCCTCACGTTCACGAGCCCCTGGCTCAGGGCCTTGGAGAAGCGCTGTTCGTCAGCGAGCTCCGTGACCAGGTCCAGTCCACTGACGAAGAGCGTGTCGTGGCCGTGCAGGCGCTGGACGAAGACCGGGCCGTGCCCCCGGGCCAGCTCCATCAGCTGGAGGACAGGCGTCTCGCCGGGCCCGGTGGCGGAGATGTCGATCACGGGAACGCCGTCCGGAACGTCTTCGCTCGCCGCCTGTGGCAAGGACTGGGTGTCGGTCATGGAGATGCACCCCTCTGCGGTGGATCGTTCAGGGACTGTCGCCCTAGGTGGGCGGCACTCCTCCACCGTCACTCCGCCGGAATGCCCTGGATCGCGCCACTGCTACTAATTCTTGTAGAGGTATCGGTGCGCGTGGGATTGCCATCCCTCCACACCACATGTACGTCCGGCGGGAGCAGCGAATGGACACTCCAGAGCATCGGGCGGGCGGCGAGTCGAGCCCGCGCGCGCCGCAGCGGGACAGCGACCAGGCGGTCTACTGGCGCAACCAGGCCATCGCGTTGTTCGACCGAATTCCGCTCCCCGTCGCCTTCTGCGACGCGGAGGGCACCGTCATCTCGGCCAACCACGCCATGGCCTCGGAGTGGGGCACGCTCGCCGGCCGCCTCGTCGGACGCCGCGCCCTGGACCTCTTCCACCCCACGGCGCAGCGCCGGCTCGATCCCCTCTCGGAAGCGCTACGGCTGCGCCGCAGGGCGCGGTATCCGGTCGAGGTGACCTGGTGCCCGGCGGTCGGCGCGGAACGACGCGGCGAGCTGACCATCGACGTGATCGGCACCGCGCCCGACGGTCCGCTCAACCTGCTTCTCGTCCTGCGCGTCTCCGAGGAACCGGCCGACCTGCCGGTCTCGCAGACGAAGGCATCCGGACAGGCCAGTGACATCGAAGCACGCATCCTCGCCCTGGCGGCCAGCGGCTTCACGAGCACCCGCATCGCCACCGAGGTCGGCCTGACCGCAGACGGTGTCAACTATCACCTGGCGCGCCTGTCCCGGCGTTGGGGAGTCATGAACAGAACGGCTCTGGTGGCACGCGCCTACGTGAACGGGGTGCTCTCACCGCATGCCTGGCCACCCGCGCCCGCCGAAGTCGAACCCGCCCGGGAACGGGAGGAACCGCCACGGTGACCCGTTCGCCGATGAGGGCCGACGGGTTACGAGCAGCGAAGTGATGTTCGGACTCGCTTCTCAGAGACGGACGACGACCAGGGCAATGTCGTCACTGGCTCCCTTGCTGACGCCGAGGTGGGTCAGGAGAGTGTCGGCGATGTCCTCCGGTGCGAGCCCGACACACCTTTCCACGAGGGCGTCGGTCAGTCGGTGAATGCCGGTGTCGATGTCCTCGTCACGGCGCTCGATCAGGCCGTCGGTGTAGAGCACAAGGGTCGAGCCGCGGCCGTACTCGATACCGATCTGAGGGCGGGGGACATGCTCCGGGCGGGCTCCCAGCGGTGGGTCTGTGGCCCGGTCCAGCAGTGTGCAGCGCCCGTCAGGGTGCAGTAGGACCGGAGGGGGATGGCCGGCGCTGCTGTACATGACCAGTCGGGAGCGCGGGTCGATCAGCGCGGTGACGACCGTGGTTGCCATGGCCCCTTCGATCGAGCGCGCATACACGCCCAGGAGCTCCAGAGCCTGGGCGGGCCCGGCCGCGGCCCGGCTGGCGGCGGACAGTGCGCTGCGCAGCCTGCCCATGACGGTCGCGGCCTCCAGCCCATGACCTACCACGTCCCCGACGGCCACCCAGAACCGGCCGTCCGGCAGATCGACAGCGTCGTACCAGTCGCCGCACACATTCAAAGAGCCGACCGCGGGCAGGTATCGCACCGCGACATCCTGGTGCCGGGCCAGGTCGGGCGACTGGAGCATCGCCTCCTGCAAGGTGATGGCGACCCGCCGCTCGCGGGTGTTGGCCCGGCGCAGATCTTCGTTGAGACGCTGCACTTTCCGGGCGCGCTCGTACAGTTCGGCCTCCGTCCGCTGCCTGGCCCCGGGCTTGTCGGGGAGGCGCCCTTCGCGGGCGAAGGCGGTTACGTCTTCCACATGGAGGAGAATCCAGCTCACCTGCCCCTCTGGTCCCAATACCGGCGTGTTGATCAGGGACCACCATCGCTCCTCGAACTCGCCAGGTCGGCTCGCGACAGGGATGTCGTACCTCAGCAGCGCCGTCGTGTCCGGCTCCCGGGTGGAGAGCGCCCGCTCCAGCGAGGCCGCCACCAGGGCGCGCACGTGATCCGCATCGGGGTCCGCGGGGTTCACCAAGAGGGCGTCGAAGAAGGGCTTCCCGATCAGATCCTCGCAGGCGCGCCCCGTTACCTGGCAGTACGCCCTGTTCACGGCGGTGATCATCAAATTCGGAAGGAGCACCAGGCACGGGCTGGGGGTGGCAGCGAAAAGCGCAGCGTAGTCGACCTCCGCTGTGGCCGCTCGCACTGTTCCAGCCGCCGAACTGCCCACCTCTTCACTGTATGAGGGCCGTACGGGTCTCGCTCACCGGGCACAACATCCGTCGTCGGTGCAAACCAGGCCAGGTCCCTGGCCAGGGCGGGCCCGGCACGGCTGTCCTCCTGTCCTGCCCTAACCCACCGGCCGCGACCGCTCGACCGCCCGCCATGGCGGCGGCGCCGAGTGCGCGGCTCCGCGGTCCGCTCCCGCTTTGCGAGCGGCTTCGGCAGGGGTGATTCTGGGGGAGAGGCATGCCGATCCAATCGTGAGATGAGGCTTGTCGTCGATCTCAACCGGCGCCAACCGAACCTGACCGTCCCCCTCATCGAGGAAGTGCTGCGGTACGAGCCCCCGGTCCGGTTCATCCCGTGGACGACGGCCCTGGACGACATCGACATCGCCGGCACCACCATCCCCAAGGGCGCGCCGGTCTGGCTCATGCCGGCCGCGGCCAACCGCGATCCCAAGCGCTTCGAGAACCCCGACCGGTTCGATCCCGACCGCACGGACAACGAGCACCTCGGCTTCTACACCGGCATCCACTACTGCTTCGGCGCCCCGCTCGCCCGGATGGAGGCGCAGCTCGCCCTTCCCGAGCTGTTCCGCGGGTCGAGGACCTCCAACTGCGGCAGGACCCTCCGCCGTACCGCGCCAACGCGGTGCTGCGCGGCCCCCGCCACCTCCCCGTGGCCATCGGGGGCCTCACCGGATGAGTGCCCTCACGTGAGGGCCGGGTCAAAGGTCCAGTCGGAGTTTGAGCAGGCAGACGATCACGTCGGTGCGGGAACTCAGCAGGCCGGCCATGAGAAGGCCGCGCTGGTTGTGGAGGATCCGGTAGCGGTCGTGCATGGGTTCCAGCTGCGGGATGAGGACGGTGACCTGCCGGTCGTCGCGGGAGATCCGCTCGACGTAGTGGACGACGGGACGCACCAGGGAGTGCTCCGGGCTGTCGATGATGTCCAGCCGCGCACCAGGGTTCCACTGGGCCCAGCCGGCGCGCATGGCGTCCGCCTTCGCCTGGTCGTCGAAGACGGCGACCACAACGACCTCGTCGCCCAGCGTGTACGCGGCGTTGACGGCGGAGACGGCGACCGCGTCGACCCCGCCCAGGGGAACGACGACCAGACTGCGGGTTCGTGTGGGCTGCGGTGGGGTGCCGTCCAAGCTGAGCTTTTCCCCGACGAGCGTGTAGTAGCGCTCGATCCGGGAGAACAGCAGCATCAGCAGCGGCACGAGGATGACCACGATCCAGGCGCCGGCCAGGAACTTGGTGGTGAGCAGGACGATACCGGCGACGGCGGTCAGCACGGCCCCGATGCCGTTCACCAGTGTCCGGGGCACCACACGCCGGGGCGCTGCGAGATCCAGTGCCGGACGAGACCGGTCTGGCTGATGGTGAAGCCGACGAAGACACCGATGGCGTACAGCGGGATCAGCCGCTGGGTGTCGGCGCTGACGATGATCAGCAACACAGCGGCCAGCACCGCCAGAGCGGCGACGCCCCAGCGGTGGACGGGCCGCTCCGAGCGCAGGGCGAACATATGCGGGAGACGGTCGTCCTTGGCAAGGAGACTCATCAGGACGGGTAGACCGCCGAAGCTGGTGTTCGCGGCGATGCCCAGCACAAGGGTGATCACGAGGGTGATGGCGTAGTAGACCCATCCCGTCCCGAAGGCACCGGCGGTCAGCTGGGCCAGCAGCGTCACACCACCGCGCGGCACGACGTGATGACGGCGGATCGCCAAGGACAGCCCGATGAGCATGGCGCCCAGCAGCAACCCCAGCAACAGCTCGGTGTGTTGCGCCCGTCTGACGCGAGGCCGGCGGAACATCGGAACGGAGTTGGCGATGGCCTCCACTCCGGTCAGCGCCGAACATCCCGCGGAGAACGCCTTGAGCACCAGGAGGACGCCCAGCGCCTCGACAGCGGGGAACGACTCGTGTGTTCCCACTGTTGCCGAAGGCTGTGACCGGAACAGCCCCACGACGATGACACTGATCACGCTGATGACGAACAGGGCCATGGGCAGCAGCAGCACCCGTGCGCTGTCGGCGATGCCGCGCAGGTTGACGGCGGTGATGACGGCAAGTGCAATCAGGCACACGGCCAGAAGGTGGTCGGAAAGGACGGGGAACGCCGATGCGAGGCTCGCGGCGCCGGCGGCGAGGCTGACGGCGACGGTGAGGACGTAGTCGACGATGAGGCTGGCCGCTGCCAGCAGGCTGACCGGTCTGCCCAGACTTCTTCGCCACCGCGTAGGATCCGCCGCCGTCCGGGTGTACGGCGATCACCTGGCGGTAGGAGACGACCAGGACGGCCAGCAGTCCGGCGATGACCAGCGTGATCGGCAGCATCGCCGTGAGCGCGCCCGATCCGGCGGCCACTAGAGGGTGTCTGAAAAGCTGGTCAGCGGGCTGGTCTTGCGAGGCGGCGTAGGAGGATCAGGGCCATGGTGAGGTAGATGGCGTTCTCCGAGTTGACGCGCAGGTACTCGTAGTCCTTCGACAGACGGCGGCAGCGCCCCAGCCAGGCAAACGACCGCTCTACCACCCAACGGCGCGGGGCAACGGCGAAGTTGGGCACCTCGCGAGATGGCGCTCCCGTCCGAGCCCAGGTGGAGCGGAAGCCGCCGTCGCGGCGCTGCACGACCTCCACGGTGATGCCGGTGGCCTCCCGTGCCCAGGCCTGGAAGTCGGCGCCGCGGTAGCCCTGGTCCGCCCACACATGGCAAAGACGCGGGAAGGCGTCGGCGGCCCGGGCGAACAGGACGACGGCGCCGTCCCGGTCGCCGACATTGGCTGGGCTGACGCAGGCGAGAAGGACGGTGCCCAGGGTGTCGACCAGCAGGTGACGCTTGATCCCGCTGACTTTCTTGGCGCCGTCGTAGCCGTGCAGGCCGCCGCGCTCACTGGCCCGCACACTCTGGCTGTCCACGATGCCTGCGCTGGGCGTGGGATCACGACCCAGCCGCACCCGGTCGCGTTCGCGCAGCGCGGCCAACATCCGCTCCCACACGCCCTCTTGCCGCCACCGTCGCCAGTAGTGATAGACCGTCTGCCAGGGCGGCAGGTCGTGTGGCAGCAGTCTCCAGGCGCAGCCGGCCCGCAGCCAGTACGCCAGCGCGTCGACGATTTCGCGCCGTGTGTGCTTCGCAGGACGTCCGCCCGGCTTGACCGCCGGCACCAACGGACGAAGGATCTCCCACTCCGGATCGGACAGATCCGTCGCGTAACGGGTACGCAGCCCGCCCACCCCAGCCCCCGAGAGTGCGCCACCGCCCCGCTACCAGCACACATGCCCGCTGACCAGCTTTTCAGACACCCTCTAGTACGACAACGATGGCTTCCGGGCCGTACGCGACCGAGCTGAGGGCGTCCAGCGACAGTGCGGCCAGCCCTTGGACCACTGTCAGGTGGGACTTTCCGCCTTCACCGTGCCGCCGTGGGACCTTGGGGTGCGGTTTCCTGGGTGCCGGCCCCAGTGTCATGGCAAGCTCACCGATCCTTCGGCGGGTGTATCGCCGGCACCGGGCTGCGGGCCGTTCATCAGCGCCGCATCACCGTGCGTGGCGGACGGATCGGGCGAGGCAGGCACACTGCGCTTCCCGGCGCCGGTCGGGAGGAACGGCAACGCTCATGACGTCTCCGCTTCGGTCGAGAGGTGACCACTGCATTCCAGCTTCGGAGAGCCTGCGGGGACCTGCACGCTCACCGCGCTGGACGGGTGCCACACAGCCGTCTGTCACTGCCCGGTAGGTATTGGCGTCGTCCCTTTGGGCAACTAAAGGAAAATATCCCGTCCGGGCAGTCGTTGAACCGACCTGACTGAGTAAACGCCAGGTGGTTAACCATTCAGGCAGATGGGTCCTTGTTCCTGGTGTGTTGTGCGGTGGCATGGCGTCTACGCAGGGGCGTAGCGTCGGTAGGGGTAAGAGGAATTGGTCCGCGACCATTCCTCGGACGAGTGAAGGGGTACGGCCATCATGTCTGACACCCAAATGCCCGCTACCGACCTTCCCCCCGTGGAGAGCGCGGGTCGTGTGGGCAGGCGCCAAGGCAAGGTCAGTGAGCTGACCACCATCTTGCCGCTCAAGCCGGGCGGCGCAGATCGACTGCGCGCCAAGCTCGCCGACCCGCGGGCCTACGGAGCCGCGGAGCGCGTCGGCACCGTGCACGACATGCGCTACGTGATCTTCGACGACGACACCAAGCTGCTGTTCTGCACTGCCTACGACGGTGACTGGGACCCCTACATCAATGACTTCGCCACGTTGGTTCCCGAGATGCTGGACTTTGTCTTCGAGGAAGTCGAGGGGTGGCCGGGCCTTCGCGACAACCCGAAGCGAACAGCAGATTTCATCGCCGAGCACCAGGTGACGGCCGACGGCTGGTACTGCGCCAATCCGGACGCCACCGTGAAGGACGTGCGCCGCGGTCAGCGGATCACCAAAGCCTTCGACAAGCTTCTCGACGCGGCCCAGGGCTGAAAGGCCACCGCCCCCGGCATCCACCTGGCTCTGTTCGTCGTGACGCCTGAGGCCCTGGGCACTGGGACAGTCTGCGGGCGAACCCGCCGGGAGTGAGCCCGTTCGAGAGATGGTCCGACACCACGGCATCTGCCCGGGGATGCGCCGAGCGACCAAGGATCGGTCGAGTCATGGCCACAGAATTCGTGAAGTACACACCGGACGTCGAAGCCGATGACCCGCAGTTCGACAAGAATCTGCAGATCGCGATGCGGGATTCGGGGCGGTTCGTCGCCGACTCGGTGACAGCCGAAGGTACCGGGCAGGCTGTCCGCTCCGCGCATGCCAAGGGCTACGCCCTGGTCAGGGCTGAGGTGGAGATCCTCGAGGAGCTCCCGGCCGAGTACGCGCAGGGCATCTATGCCACGCCGGGACGCCACGACGCACTCATCCGCTTCTCCAACGGCTCCGGCCATCTCGGGACCGATGCACGGCTCGGCGGCGTGGCCGGACTGGCGCTGAAGCTCTTCGACATCGACGGTCCGACCCTGCTGGAGGACGAGCCCGACACGCGCACCTTCGACTACGCCAACATCAACGCGCCGATCTTCTTCTGTAACACCGCGGAGCACTACGCGTTCATCCAGGAGCTGGTCGCTGACGCGCCGACCTATCTGGCCAAGGGCAAGCCCGGCTTCCACCTGTTTCTCCACGACTTCGTCACGGGGAAGGGATCCCTGCCTCCGGAGGAGTGGGCCTGGGAGGAGCTCCGGGCGTTCCTTTCCGTCTCGCAGCGGCCGCTGGTGAACCTGCTGCTGTCGACCTACTGGACGATGGGCTCGGTCCGGCATGGCGACTACATCGCCAAGGTACGCATGGCGCCCGCTGGCGGCTTCGCCGACAAGGTGGTGCAGCGAAGTGTCGATCCGGCATCGGCACCGGAGGTCTTCCGGCCGGCTCTGGTGGCAGAACTGCGTGAGCGTCCCTACGAGTTCGATATCCAGGTCCAGCTCTGTGCCGACCTGGAGCAGATGCCGGTGGAAGACGTCACCGTCGAATGGTCCGAGGAACTGTCCCCGTCCGTCACGGTGGCAAAGCTCCGGATTCCGCAGCAGGACATCTCCGGCGAGGACAACCTCAGGAAACTGGACGCTCTGTCCTTGAATCCGTGGCGGGTGACGGCGGAACACCGGCCCCTCGGCAACATCATGCGGGTCCGCAAAGAGGTGTACCGGAATTCCTCCATCCTTCGACACAAGCTGAACGACCAGGAGCGCAAAGAACCCCGCAGCGCCGACGACGTGCTTCCGTTGCAGTAGGGACCTGACTGCCAGGACGTGAACGGCGCCCCTGTTTCCGCAGTGGGCCGACGCGGCACGGCAAGAGCGAGAAGGAGCGACGTGGCAACGACGGGGACGACGCACCAGGAACAGGTACTCGAGCTGGCGGACATCCAGGGCACGGTGCTGCGGCAACGGCCCTCGCCCTACACCGGCGCCTACTTCCTGCTCCGCGTCGACGATCCCGCGGACGGCCGCCGGATGCTGCGGCGTCTGGCACCCGATGTGGCCACGGCGGTCGACTGGTGGAATCCGCCGGAGCGGGCCTGGCTGAACGTGGCTCTGAGCTATTCCGGACTGCGTGTCCTGGGCGTCCCCCAGGAGTCATTGGACAGCTTTCCGGCGGAGTTCCGCGAGGGGATGGCCGCCCGTGCCGAGACCCTCGGTGATGTCGGTGAGAGCAGCCCCGAGCACTGGGATCCTCCTCTGGGCAGCACGGACGTGCACGTGGCGCTGGCCCTGTTCGCCCCGGATGACGCCACGCTGCAGTCCGTGCTGGACATCGCCCACCAGGCTCACCACGATCTGCCGGGCGTTTCGGTGATCTACCGGATCGACACGCCGCAACTGCCCACCGGGCGTACTCATCTTGGGTTCGTCGACGGTATCGGCGAACCCGACATCGAGGGCAGCGGCGTAGCCGACATCTTCCAGACGAGCCCCGACCACTACGGCTACCTGCCCGGCTTCGGCGACGCCATCAAGGCCGGCGAGTTCCTGATGGGTTACGTCAATCAGCTGGGCGAGCCCGCACCCATGCCGCAGCCGGAGGTCCTGGGCTGCAACGGCACCTACCTGGCCTTCCGTAAACTGCACACCCGGGTCTCGGCCTTCCGCCAGTACCTGAACGCCAACGCCGACTCACCCGAAGAGGAAGAGCTGCTCGCGGCGAAGATGGTCGGCCGCTGGCGCAGCGGGGCGCCCCTCATGCTCGCCCCCGAGCACGACGACCCCGCCCTCGCCTCCGACCCGCAGCGCGTCAACGACTTCTCCTACCACGAGGAGGACCCGCGCGGCCTGCGCTGCCCCCTCGGCTCTCACATCCGGCGCGCCTACCCGCGCGACTCCCTGGTGGAAGGGCTCGTCGACCCGACCATCCACCGCGCCCTGCGCCGAGCCGCCACCTACGGCCCCCCACTCCCCGAAGGACAGTTGGAGGACGACGGCGAAGACCGCGGCATCGTGTTCATCTTCATGGGCACCGACCTCGCACGGCAGTTCGAGTTCATCAAGTCCCAGTGGATCAACGACGGCAACTTCACCGGACTCGACGACGAAAAGGACCCGCTGGTGGGAGCCAACGACGGCACCGGGGTGTTCACCATCCCCAAGCGCCCCATCCGCCGACGGCTGCAGCAGCTGCCCCGCTTCGTGGTCACCACGGGCGGAGAGTACTTGTTCGTGCCTGGCATCCGGGCCCTGAACTGGCTCGCCGAGTCCGGTTCCTGAGCGTCAGGGGGCGGTAGTCACCGCGTACGCCGGAAAACGGCAGCGCGGTCAGAAAGCGCGAGGCCGTCAAGCGCCTGCCGGGACTCGACTAGGGAGTGGCGAATGAAAACAACGGCAGCGCGACTGGTGGAGCACGGCCGCCCCCTCGAGGTCACGGAGGTCGACCTGCCCGCGCCGAGCGCCGACGAGGTCGAGATGGAGATGGCGTACGGCGGGGTGAACCCGGTCGACCGTTACCGGGCCCTGGGCAAGGTGGACGCCGGATCACCGGTTCCGCGCACTCTCGGAGCCGAGGGCGCGGGATTGGTGGATGGCAAACCCTTCGTGGTCTTCGGCCACGGGGTGGGAGCCACACGGGACGGTATCTGGGCGACCCGCGCCGTGGTCCCACGTTCCGCGCTGATCGAGGTGCCCGACGGCGTCGAGCTGCGGCACGCTGCCGTCATGGGCGTCGCGGGGGTGACCGCCTGGCGGACGGTAACCGAGCTGGGCCGAGTGACGCCCGACGACCGGGTCCTCGTCCTCGGTGCGAGCGGTGGCGTGGGCTCGACCATCGTTTCGCTGGTCCACCGGCTCGGAGCAACGGTCTGGGGTCAGAGCGGTGACCCCGGCAACGTCGAATGGCTCCGAGCCCAGGGTGCGGACCGGGTAGTGGTGGGTGATGTCCACGATCTTGTCGAGCGGGTGAACGAATTGCAGCCGAGCGTGGTGTTCGACCCACTCGGTGGCGGCTTCACCGGTGCTGCGATCGAGGCGCTGGCCCCGCGTGGCCGCCTGGTGATCTTCGGGACCTCAGCCGGTCCAACGGGCACGGTGCCCCTCCAGACCATCTACCGCTCCGCGTTGCGGATCCTGGGCTACGGGGGCCTCAGGGATCCGGACAACGTGCACCGTGCCGGGCTGCTGGAGGCGTTGCGGGCGCTTGCGGAGCATCGTCTCAGCGTGGTCGTCGGCCGGACGCTGCCGCTGAGCGCCGTCAACAAAGCGCTCGAGTTGATCGCGGAACGCGCCGTTCGCGGCAAGATCGCCCTCGACCTGCGGGAGGGGTGACCATGGTCGAGCACCGCAGCGTCACCGTCGGAGAAGTTCGGCTGCACATCGCGGAGGAGGGCGAAGGGCCTCTGGTCCTCCTGCTCCACGGCTTTCCCGAATGCTGGTACAACTGGCGCCACCAGTTCACGCCCCTGGCCGAGGCCGGATACCATGTTGTTGCACCTGACCAGCGCGGTTACGGTCGCAGCGACCGGCCTCCCGCGGTTGAGGAATACACCATCCTGCACCTCGTCGGCGACATCATCGGCCTGATCCACGCACTCGGAGTACAGCAGGCCGTGGTCATCGGCCACGACCTGGGCAGCCGGGTGGCCTGGTCCACCGCGCTGATGCGGCCTGACGTGGCCCGGGGGGTCGTCGGCCTCAGTGTCCCGCCGCCGCGACGCGGTCCTGTCCCTCCGCTGCAAGCGATGCGCGAGCGCTTCGAAGGCCGGTTCTACTGGAACTACTTCCAGGCCCCCGGCGTCGCGGACGCCGAACTCGCGAAGGACCCGCGCACCACCTTCCGCCGCGTGATGTACGGGCTCTCCGGCGACACCCCGCACAGCGACCCGCCGGTCGAGCCGCTTGTCCCACCGGGACGGGGATTCCTGGACCTCTTCGAAGACCCTGAGGAACTGCCCGCCTGGCTCACCGAAGTCGATATCGACACACTCGCGACGGAGTTCGCCGAAGCCGGGTTCACCAGCGCTCTCAACTGGTACCGCAATTTCGACCGGAACTGGCAGCTGACTGCCCCATGGGACGGCGCACAGTACCGCGTGCCCGGCTGCTACCTCACCGGCGATCGAGACCTGGTCTACGGGTTCCCGGGGATGGACCAACTCATCCCCGCCCTACCCACACTCCACCCGACCATCGGACCGGCGCACATCCTGCCCGGCTGCGGCCACTGGATCGCTGAGGAGCGACCCGACGAGGTGAATGCGGCGCTCCTGGAATTCCTCGGCACCCTGCACAGGTGACGATCAGTCGGCTGCGGTCGAAGTCGGCACGTCTTTTCGGCAGCGGCGGGCGCCCACAGTGGTGCGGGCGCCGTCACCGACATCTACGGTCCCTGAGTTTCGAGGTACGTGCGATGCCACCTCCACTCTGTGGATTCTCGACGTCGCTGTGACGCGAAGAATCGGCGGCGTACGCGTGGCCGATCGCCGGGTGGTTCAAGACGTAAGCGGTGTATTGACCCGCAGCGTTGTTCACGCGGCTGATGGGTGGGTGGCCGCCGAGTGCGGTGTGGCAGCGATGGTGGTTGTAGGTGTGGAGGAAGTCTGCCAGGGCGGCGGTGCGTTCGGCGTTGCTGGTTTAGGGCCGCAGCCGCTGGGGGGCAGGATCCCTCGGCGCGATCCCGCCGCACATCGAGTAGGGGCGAACCGCCGGTGCTCGCACGTCAGCGGCCAGGACCGCGTAGAGCACCCACCTCGTGGAGGAGCTGGGGGAAGCCGGCGAGGACCTCGCCCAGCAGTTATAGGACTTGGAGTCGGCCGTTTACCAAGATGAGGGTTCGAGGCCGTCAGTGTGGTGGTCGAGGAAGAGCAGCCTGTGCGCCGGGCCGCTCGGCTGTCCGTCAATGCCGGTCACGGGTGGACGCGGAGTCAACTCATCGTTATCCCGTCCAGAGCAGGTTCAGTGCCGGTTCGGACGAAGTCTCCCGGGAGCGGTCGGGTCATGGGGTTGTGCCGGGGGCAGTGGGACGATTGCGTAGCGCCGTTCGGGGCGGGGTCTGACTCATGACATCTTTGACCAAAGTGTCTTGTCACGGGCGTGTCGACTGCCGTTGCGGGTGGTGCCTGCTGTCACCGAGCCACAGGGCGTGTCCCCATAGCGCCTCTGTGTGTCAAGCGGCCTGAGCGAGCAGGTCTCGTTGGTCGCGTTTCATGATCCGGTAGACCACGTTGGACAGGCGGCGTTTGAGG
>NZ_JBITGS010000060.1:0-40352 GCF_044457265.1 Streptomyces sp. NPDC050564
GTGGGCTCGTGGACGCGGATCGTGCCCAGGCGTGGCAGCGTGACGTGCCGGCCGCCGGTCTCGACGCGGATGGTGCCGGTGGTGAACCGGCAGGCCAGGCGGGCCTTCCGCTTCGACTTGAACCGGGGCATCCCCACCACGCGGCCCCGCCGCTTGCCCTGCCTGGACTTCGCGTAGTTGTCGAACGCGGCGGCAGCGTTGGCCAGACCGGTGGAGTAGGCCTCCTTGGAGTTCTCCTGCCACCAGGCGGCGAACCGCGGGTCGGTGTGCTTGACGGCGTTGAACTCCCTGCGCAGCGCGGGCAGCGACCTCGCCCGCCACGGCGTCAGCTCCGCCTCGGGAATGCCGTACGACTCCTCGGCGCGGCGCTGCCACCACGAGGCCTCAACCCAGCCGACAGCCCAGTTGTAGGCGGCCCGCGCCGCACCGCAGTGCGAGCGCAACGCCCGCTCCTGAGCGGCGTTGGGGTCCAGCGCAAACCGGAACGCCTGCACCACGAAACCGGGCTGCACCTGGAACTTCTTCACTCGGCGGCCTCGCTCGTCGCCACGGCCACCGCCCGCGCGGCCCGGTTCTTCGCCGCCCGCCGCCCGTACAAGCGGGCACACATCGAGGTCAGAACCTCGGTGGTGTCCCGCACCAGATCGTCAGCGGTCTCGGTCGGGTCCAGGACGACCAGACGCCGGCCGGACGCCGACAGAGCGGCTTCGAGGTGCTCGACGCCGAACCGGGCCAGCCGGTCACGGTGCTCGACGACAATCACGGCCGCGCCCGGATCGGACAGGAGCCGGTGCAGCTTGCGCCGCCGCCCGTTCAGTGCCGAACCGACCTCGGTCACGACCTGCGCAACCGGCAGGCCGAGCCTGGTAGCACCTTGGACTACACGCGAGACCTGCCGGTCAAGATCCGGCTTCTGGTCGGTCGAGGACACCCGGCAGTACGCCACCACCCGCCCGGATGCCTCTACAGCAGGCTCGTCGACCAGCCACGTGCCGGACGGTGTCTGGCGCACAGGGACCGGCATACGGCCCTCTTTCGCCCACGTCCACGCGGTCTGGTAGTGCACGCCATTACGTGCCGCCCACTCGGAAAGCTTCACGCGACAAGATATCAACTGAGAAAGGCTGAGATCCACTGATGGCCTTGCTGGCCGCCGGGGCATCCGGTGCTCAGGGCTTCCGGACACCGGTGTCCGTCTACGGCCCAGGCCCCGTCGGCATCCCTTCCACCGTGGCCGGTGCCCCAGGTCCCGTGCCGGGCACCGTCGAGATGACCAGGCTGGCCGGACAGGCATACGCCGCTGCCCCCACCTTCTTCATGACCGAGAAGATCGGCATCGACCCGGCCACCCTGCTGGACGTCCACGATGTCCTGCCACCGGACGCCGTCGCCGCCTCCGCGACGAACACCGCCCCCGCCATGCGGCCGTTCACCGTGATGGAGAACGACGACGTCAAGGTCAGCGCCATCCTCGTGCCGCACGGCGCGGTGTTCCCCGCCTACGCCTACCGCTTCGACACCGACCACGGCAGCGTCGTCTTCTCCGGCGACACGACCCTCTCCCCCAACGTCATCACCCTGGCCCGGGACGCGGACGTACTGGTGCACGAGGCCCTCTACCCCGAGGGACTGGCCAGTCTGGGCCTGCCGCAGTCCCTCATCGACCACATCCTGGCCACCCACACCAACGTGGCCGAACTCGGGCGGATCGCCGCCGAGGCCGGTGCCGGCACCCTGGTCGCCACCCACCTCAGCCCGGGGAACCCCGCCGCCGTCTCCGACGCGACGTGGCGCCGCCTGCTCCGCGACAGCGCACGCCGGTCCGACTACGGCGGCAGCATGCTCCTGGGCACCGACCTCATGCACGTCCCGGTGCGGCGCGGCAAGACCCACTGGGGGTAGGCGGGCACAACGGCGTCGGGGTCCGGCGTTTCCACGGGGTGCCGAACCCCGCGGACCCGCCTGACACCGACGCCGGTCTGCTCACTAACGTGTCGGGAGCTCCGAATACCTAGATCCCCCTTGTCGGAGGTGGCCGACTCATCGTGAACGAACAACTTCCCGCGACCGACGCTGATGCCGGCCTCAAGGTCAACGGTGTCCACCTCGTCCTCCCCGCCATCGGCGGGGAGGACGAGGTGGCCCAGGCAGACACCGCGGTGCACAACTGCGGTGACTGACGACCACTCGTCCTGGGGCGGACCGCAGGAATACACCGACACGTTCCTGCGGTGCGCCCGCCGGGCGGTCAAGGACCCGTGCGCGCGACGGGGCTGCGAGCTCGAGTCGTTCACGCACGAAGCCGTACCCGATACCACGGGCGACCTGGTCGTCGCCGCCAGGGTGGTCGTGCTTTTCCGCGGCCGCCGCTGCGTTTTCCGCCGCGGGATCTGGCCCCCGAGCCATCCCGCCGCCACCGGCGCTGCCATCTACGCAACCGTCTTGGAGGAACGACTCCTGACGCGAGTGCGCCCCGCCCCCGGCAACGGCACGTCGCCGCTCGACCTCTGAAGGCACAGACATGGAAATCGTCCAACGCACCCCGGGAGCAGGGGCTTCACGCCCATCCCGAAGCGGTGGGCGGAGGAACGCACCTACGGTCGGCTGATGTTCCACCACCGTCTGGCCCGCGACTGCGAAGCCCTTCCCGCTCGCTCCGAAGCCGTGATCCACCTGGCCATGACCGACCTGATGGCCCGCCCCCTCACCAGCGAAGCCGCCGTTCCCTGGGGCGAGTCAGCAAAACCACATCAAGCACAGGTTCCGGAATGAAACAGCGGGAGAAAGCGACCTTTTACGTGTTCGCGGCCTGGACAACGTTCAGCTGATCATCTGCGACAGCCACAGCGGGCTGGTGACCACGATCCGCATCGTGTTCCTCTGCGTGGCCTGGCAGCGGTGCCGAGTTCACTTCGTGCGAGACGTCTTCGCGGTGATCGAAAAGGGATCAGGAGAGAGAGGGGGGCGGCAACCATCCGTACCCTCTTCGCGCAGGCCATCGCCGAGACCGTCGGCTCCCAGCTGAACGTGGAGGCCGACATGCTCGGCCCGGCAGTTTCCCCAGGTCAAGACCATGCTGCTGGACGCCGCCACAGACATCACTGCATGCGTGGACTTCCCGTCGGCCCACTGGAAAAAGATCTGGAGCACCAGCACGACCGCTGCTCACCCATTTGGAGTAATCCGGCTGTGCTCCGAGTCGCGTGTCACCCGTTTGGAGTCGTCAATGGAGAGTGGCCTGACACGAGACCTCCGTTTCATCGCCCCGAGGGGTTGATGCCATGGGAACCATCGGCTCCACCGACGCCCTCACGGATGTTCACGCCGGCGACCCCTACCCCGTCTATGAATGGCTGCGTGAGACCGAACCGGTGTACCGGTGCCGGACCGGCGCCTACCTCCTGACCCGGTACACGGACTGCCGGCGTGTACTGACCGAGCGCGCGTACTTCCTCGCCCCGGGCGGTCCCCGGCCGTCCGCGGGGACGGCCGGCTGTTGCGCGCCTGTGCTGTCCCGCGTCATGAGCGCGCAGAATCCACCCCGGCACACCAGAATGCGCACCGCGGTCGCTCGGCGTTTCGTCGAGCACGTGCGACGCCAGCAGCCGTGGGTCAGCAGACTCTGCGACCACCTGCTCGAACCCGTAGTGGAGACGCTCCGCCACGGAGTCGCCGACATGACCACGCTGGCCGAGGCATTTCCCCGCGACACGATCATGCACGTGCTGGGACTGCCGCAGGGCGATCAAGAGCGCGTCTCCACACTCGTCACCGACATCTTCCCCACCTCCGGCCCGCTGCCCGAACACAACAGCAACGGCAGAGTGGCGATGCAGCAGCTCACCGACTACCTCCAAGGGGAAGTGGCTCGACGGCGCCGCGCGCCCGGCGACGATCTGATGTCCGAACTCGTCCGAACACACACCGCCTGTCCCGAGGCCTTGCCGCACGACGAACTGGTCAGCATCCTCACGGGACTCACGGTCGCCGGGTACCCGCAGATCGCCGCGGCGATCGAGACCGGGGTCGTCCTGATGATCCGTCACCCGGAATGGGCGGTCTTCCTGGACGACCCCGTCCGTGCCCGGATGTTCGTCGACGAGGTACTCCGCTACGACGCGCCGGTGCAGTTCACGCCCGCTCCCCGCATTCCCGCCAGGACGGTGGTCCTCGGCGGCGTGACGATACCGGGGGGAGCGCAGGTCTGGCCGGTGCTGGGTGCCGCCAACAGGGATCCGGGTGTGTTCACCCAGCCCGACGAGTTCTGGCCGGGGCGCGGCGAGGCACGTCACCTGAGCTTCGGCGGAGGCGCCCACTACTGCCTCGGCGCCGAACTGGTGTACCTGGAAATGGCGATGCTGCTGCGACGGCTGCGGCGGCGTCTTCCCGATCTCGCGCAGGCACGGCCGCCCGCCCAGAGGGTTGGGCGGCTGCGCGGGTTCACTTCCGTTGCTGTCATGCGAACGGAGGCTGATCGTCATGACCGGTAGTGGTCCCCACCTGGACGCGGACTCCGTGCACGTCTTCCTGGAGAGCGCCGCCTGCTCCACGTTCCTCGACGCTGCTCTGCGTGTCTACGAATCGATCAGGCCGAACTTTCCCTACCCCTGCTTCGGAGTGCTGGTCGGCCGTATGCAGGGCGACAGCGCCCGCATCCAGCGCGTCGAATTCGGCCGCAACGTCCGGGCCACCGACAGCGCGGCCCTGGGGGAATTCTCGGAATCCATCGTTCCCTGTTTCGGAGCGGCCTATGAGAACCCGCATCGCGGATACTGGTGCGATTCCACCGACCTGCTGCGCATCCTGCGGGACGCCGAACTGGACGGGCTGGACATTCTGGGGTCGATACACCTGCACCCCGACTGGCACAACATCGACTCACCGGGCGGCGGGTCACGGCTGAGCGAGCACCCGACGCGCATGGACACATACGTCTTCGCCAACACCGGGTGGCCGATCAATCTCATCTGTTACCTGGAACGCCGGAACTGCAGCATGTACCACTCATGGGGCGCATGGACCCCCCGTACCGGCGACCCCTCGAACCCCCGTTGCGACCCGCTGCCGGTGCGCCTGGCCGTGCCCGCCCATGCACGGGTTCACCGGACCCGAACAGCCGTGCGCTCCATGGAGGGCCCGTGAACGCAGAAGAGGTCAACGACGCAGTCGCCTGCCCCATGCCGCCGGGGCACCGGGATTCCGGCGTTCTCACTGATCTTGTGGACGCGAGGGGCTACGTCGATGCCCCCTATGCGCTGCTCGCACAGTTACGGGCCGAAAAGCCCGTACGGCGCGTGGTGTTCGCCGGCGTGCCCGTATGGCTCGTCACGCGCCATGAGGACATCCGCACGGCGAGCAAAGATCCACGGCTCAGCAACGATCCGCGGCGCGGCAACAGGACCGTGCAGACCACTCCGTGGGTCTTCGCCACCGAGACCTACACCGTCACCCGCAATATGCTCCGCTGCGACCCTCCGGACCACACCAGACTCCGAGAACTGGTGGCAGGTGAGTTCACCCCTGGCCGCATCGAGGCCCTGCGCCCACGCATCCAGCAGATCACCGACGAGCTCCTGTCCCCCGTCCTTCCACTGGGGCGCCTGGATGTCATCACCGACTTCGCGAAGCGTCTGCCGCTCACGGTCATCTCGGAAGTACTGGGCGTGCCTGCCCGGGGACGGGACACCTTCGCACGGCTCGCCGGCGTCTACATCGAGATGAGCGAAGGAGACCACCGCCGCATGCCCCGAGCCGCCTCCGAGATGCGGGAGTACCTCACCGGACTTCTGAAAGCGAAGAGGCAGTCCCCCGCCCGTGCCGACGACCTGCTGGGACGACTCCTCGCAGCCGATCACCGGGAGGACGAGGTGATCGGCATGTCCTTCCTCCTCCTCGTGGCCGGTTTCGAGACCACCGCAAATCTCATCGGCAGCGGGGTACTGGCCCTGCTGGAACACCCCGAGCAACTGGAACTGCTCCGCAGACAGCCACACCTCATGGGGCAGGCGATCGAAGAGATCCTGCGCTGGAACGGCCCCATCAAAATGGCGCCCGTCCTACGGTTCACGACCTGCGACATGAGGATCGGAAACGTCACCGTTCCCGGTGGCGGAGAGGCCGTACTGCTGTCCTACGGCGCCGGCAACCGGGACCCCGCCCGCTTCGCCGAGCCCGACCGGTTCGACATCCTCCGCGACAGCCGAGGGCACCTCGCCTTCGGACACGGGATCCACCACTGTCTGGGCGCGCCGCTCGGCAAAGCGGAAGCCGCGATCGCGCTGTGCGCCCTCCTGGAACGCTGCGACGCACTGGCGCTCGCGAGCGATTCCTGCGAACTGGCCTGGGGACACAGCCGGTTCATGCGTGGACTGACCAGCCTGCCGGTCACCTTCCAGCCCGTTCCACCAGGGAGCACACCATGACGACTCCACGACCGCGCGCCCTGGTGACAGGAGCCTCCCGGGGCATCGGAGCGGCCATCGCCCGTGCACTGGCACCCACACACGATCTGCTCCTCGGCGGCCGCGACGCCCGGACGCTCGAGGCCATCGCCCGCGACCTGCCAGGCAAGGCCGGCCCCTGGGCGGTCGATCTGGCGGATCCCGGGAGCCTCGCCCAGGCCGCGACGGACATCGACCGACTGGACGTGCTCGTGCACAACGCCGCCGTCGCGGAGCCCGGCACGATCGCCGACACCCCACTGGACGCGTGGCAGCGAATCTTCGCGGTCAACCTCTTCTCCGCCGCCGAACTCACACGCCTGCTCCTGCCGTCCCTGCGCCGCTGCCAAGGACAGGTGGTCCTGATCAACGCGGGGTCCGGACTCCGGATCAAGGCGCACCGCGGCCCCTACGCCGCCAGCAAATACGCGTTGCGAGCCTTCGCAGAGGCACTTCAGGCCGAAGAGGCACCCAACGGAGTCCGGGTGACCTCGATCCACCCGGGTCCCACCGACACCGAGTTGCAACGCAAGGCGGCCGACCGGGCCGGCCGCGAGTACCGCCCGGATCAGTTCCTGCGGCCCGAGTCGGTGGCCGCCGCCGTGCTCAACGCGGTACGGGCGCCCGCAGACGCGACGGTGACCCGTACCGTCGTCGAGTCAACTACCCGTCGCTGAAGCCCAAGGCCGCGTAGTTAGTCGATGGATGGGTCAGGCGAATCCGCGATCTTTGCTGGTGGGGTGGGTCTTTGTGGTGAGCGCCATTCCGGCTGGAGCGTGTAGAGCCCGCGTCCGGTCCGGCTCAGGATTCCGTCCGTGACCCAGTGGCCCAACTGTGCGCAGAAGCTTCGGTAGTGCGCGATGCCGAGGGTGTCGGCGAGCTCTTTGAGGCTCCACGCTCGCTGGTCATCGGTGCGAAGGAGTTGCAGCGTGCGGTCGCGTCGGCCCGGGCGTCCGGCGGCAGTCGGTGTCGCAGGGGTACTCGTGTCCGCCGTGGGCGTGCTGGGATGCGCCGCGTAGATCGCGATCGCGAGATGGGTGATGTTCTGGCTGGTCAGCGGGCGCGCGTCGGCGGGGCTGCCGGGGTAGCGGGAGAGTGCGGACTTCACCTTGCGGGCGCTGATGCGGTGCGGGCGCGCGTCGGCGGGGCTGCCTTCACCGGCCATGGCCCGCAGGTCCTTCATCGCGCCGACGACCTGGCTGACCTCGGCCGCACCACCGCCGAAGACCCGGGCATGGAGCGGGATGCCGCCGTCGGCCGACACCGCGAGCCCGGCCTGGACCTGCTTCAGATCGAAGCGCCGGTCCTTGGGATGCCCGTAGCCGATGACAGGGAAGTCCTCGTCCTGCCCCTCGACCGGGAAGGACCAGTGCACGGACATGCTGGTCATGTCCCAGTGCATCCGGGCCACATCGATCCCGAACTCACCGATCGCCCGCGCTCCGATCGTGCCCGCGATGTGCTCCAGGTGCGGAGCGATCGCATCCAGTGCCCGGGCCAGACGGTCATCGTTGAGCAGGCCGGGCTCGATCCCGAAGACCTCTTCCACCGCCCAGCACCTGGCCCAGTCCTCCACCCGCACCAGCGGCGCGGGCGACGTCAGCCGGTTGGCCACCAACGCCTCGATCACCTGCCCGTGCGTCACCAGCGCACTCCCGCCACCAGGACACACCTCGTCGACGATCCCGGCGACATCCAGCCGGCGCAGAAACCAGGCAGCGACAGGCAGAGCGCCCAGACGCTTCTCCACCACGGACGTCACCGCCACTTCAAAACGCTGACGTTGAGACCGTGGCCGCGGGGACCGGGAAGTCATCGACACACCCCACCCAACGCCACACCCCCGGCCCAGGACACCCCCGGACCGGTCACACCATACGAATCAACGACCCGCGAGGTACCGGCCTAGATGCCGAAGCCGCACACCCGTAAGAGGTTCACCATGTCACTCGCACTCGACCCCGCAGCCCAGGCCCTTCTGTTCCGGGAGGCACGGACCGCCAACACCTTCACCGACGACCCGGTGACGGACGACCAGATGAAGGCCATCTACGAACTGGTCAAGTACGGCCCACCAGCATGAACCAGCAACCGCTGCGTATCGTGCTGGTCCGTTCCGCCGAGGCGCGTGAACGCCTGAGCGGACACCTGTCCGAGGGAAACCGCAAGAAGACCGCGGCCGCCCCACTCGCCGCGCCTCGCCGCAGACAATGAGTTCCACGAGGAACTGCCCAGCCAGTTCCCCCACTTCCCGCAGGCAAGGGATCTCTTCGCCGAGCGTGCGGTGCGTGAGCGGTTCGCAAGGCTCAACGCGCTCCTCCAGGTCGGCTACTTCATCATCGGCGTCCGCGCGGCCGGCCTGGCCGCGGGACCGATGACCGGCTTCGACGCCGAGGGCATCGCGTCTACCTGGTGGACACCGACGACTATGCCCTCGTGCTTGACACACGCGGCGAAGTGATCGGCGAAGGACACGACTTTTCCAGGTACATCCGCGAGTACCTGGGCAAAGACGCCCTCGAATGAACCCCTCCGGTCATCCACGCGTCCGCAGGCCCGGGGGGAGGGTCTCCCCGTCCGGGACCGGTTCCGTCCGGCTCCCGGCGGTGTCGCCGATGGCGGTGTGCGAGGGCGGCCATGGCAGCAGGGCGATCAGGGAGTGCGCCCGATGGATGAGGAAGGCGGCGAGCGGCAGTTCGGTGGCCAGGGCAAGGCCTCCCGCCATCCAGATGTCCTCGGTGCCGGCGTCGAGCGAGATGTCGAACCAGGTGTCGCAGATCAGCAGGACCGCTGTGGCGTGCGCGTACAGGATGACCGAACGGCTGCGGCGCCAGGCCAGCAACGCCGTGGATGCCAACGCCATGATGAGCAGCACGTCGAATCCGACCCAGGTCAGGCGCCACTCGTGCACGTGGCGGGACGACGGCAGCGTCAGACCCAGCATCACGGTCCACGGTATGAGACAGGCGGCGCACGCGGCGAGCAGCTCAGCGGTGTGCTTCCTGCGGCGGTCCGGCGAGAGGCCGTGGCGGCCGGTGTCTTCCTTGGTCACTTGCGGTCCATCCTCGCGCACTTCCACCGACACCGGTAGGTTTCCCGGATTCCACATGGCCACAGCCGCAGACGTCGTTCCGGATATTCCCGCGGCGTGCCACGGAACATCTCGGGACCAGGTGATGCCGGTGTTGCGCCATTACGCCAACCCGAACATCTTCAGCTGCTCCCAGATCCGCGGGTAGAAGCGGTCGTACGTGGAGCGGTCCCAGACGTGTCCGCGGTGTCCGCCGTGGTGCCCACCGGCGGTCCCCGTCTCCGCCACTGCACCCACCTGGGCAGGGACGCGCGTGTCGGCCGGAAGAGCAGCCGCCTTCGCGGACCCCCGGCGGTGAGGAGGGCACCTCCGGCGAATGCCAGAGAAGCAGCGGCGGTCGCGATGCGCCGTACGAACTTGTCCTTTGATGCGCAAAATAATCACTCCGTAATTTCCCGAGAGTAGTAACTGGCAACGCGACCAGTGTCGAGCGGGAAAAGCGCGCGGTGCATCGCATGATCTGGTGATTGACTGCTGCGCAGGTGGGCCCATCCTGCGGGTACGCATGTGGGCTTCATCTGGGATCTGGTAGTCGCATGAATCAATAGATTGCGCGATGTCCCAGAGTTCCTTTCTCGTGCACTCTGCCCAGAGACACCGTCTTAGCTTCGCTTCCGCCTGAACTCAGCGGTACCCCGCGCGGTGTTCGTCGCGGGCCACCAGGCTGCGTTCGAGATCGGGGTCGCCGGTGAGCCGGTGAGCCGGGGAACCACGTCGGTGACCACGGAAACCTCGCCCCTCTCGATCGCCTGGTACCACGAGATCCATGTCTCGATCTGTTCCCCGCTCATGCCCAGTCGCCATCGCCGTGCGAAGGCTTCCTCGAGGGTCTCGGGTTCGTAGCGGTAGGGCCGACCGGTGGCTGCGGCGATCCGGGTGACCGCTTCGTCGAGAGTCAGGGCCTCGGGCCCGGTGATCTCAAGGGTCGCGCCGTCGTGCTCCGAGCGGGGACCGTCGTCGAGGGCGACGGCCGTGATCACGGCGGCGATGTCCTCGTGGGTGACGAAGGCGGCCCGGCCTGTCGTCGCAGGGCCGCTCACAACGAATTCCTCGTTGGCGAGGGCGGCAGGCGTCGACGCGTAGAAGCCCGCCCGGAGCACTGTGTGGCGGATCCCGGCCCCTGCCAGGAACTGTTCGGTCAGCCATTGGTCGCGGGCGTTGAGGTAGGTGGCGGTGGGCGCCGCGCTGACGAGGGACACATACAGGACCCGGTCCACGCCGACCGCGATCGCGGCCTCGACCGCGGTGGCGTGTTCCTCCAGCCGGCGACCCGTACGGTGTCCGGAGACCAGGATGAGGGTCGACGCGCCCTCGAGCGCCCTGCGCATGTCCGCGGCGTCGGCGTACGCGGCCGGACCGCGTCGCTGGGCGCCTGGCAGTTCGGGCATGTGGTCGGGACTACGTCCGACGAGGAGTTGCGGGACGCCGTGGCCGGCGAGTCGGGCCGCGATCCGGCTGCCGAGCGCACCGGTCACCCCGGTGACCGCCACCGTGGCGTGATTCTTGTCAGGCATGTGTTTCCCTCCAGCCCGGGCCGCTGCCGATCCCGGCGTTCTTGTTTTCCGCTCATGTCCAGCAAAGAGAGCGATGGTTTCGCCATATCCTCCGGCTGTGGGATGGCGCCGGGGTCCACCGCCACTCAGGCGCGGCGGCCTTTCCGGAGACCGAGATCGTCGCGGTGCACGTCGAGCAAGGCGCACCCACCTCGTCGGCGCCGGCCAACGCCGTCTGCGTGGTCTCAAGATCCGTGTCTCGCGTGTCCGGGATCGAGGCGTTGAGCGCCCGCGCGGACTGACGTCGCGTTGCGCCGGTCATGCAGGGTGAAGTCGGCCCGGACGGCCACTCCGGACTGCAGCAGCTTCTGGTGGACCAGGGGGTCTCGGCCGGGGTGCGAGACGACGATGCTGATGTATCCCTCGGGCAGTCCGGTCACGGCGTACTCGCCGCGCGCGTTCGTCGTGGTGCGCACCAACTGCCGGCCGCCGGTGTCCATGACGGTCACCGCGACATGGCGGATGGGCTGCTGTTCGCCGTCGCGGACGGTGCCCTCCAGCATCGGCAACAGCTCGCCGAAGTGGTGGGGATGGACCGGTAGCGCGGTGGGTGTGGGCGCTTCCACGGAGGGGTCCTCCACCGGCGGTTCGGGAATGTCCTCGGGCTCGTCCTGCGCTCCCCGTCGTAGGGCCATGCGGTGGTGGTGCCAGGCGTCGAGGCCCAGCAGCGCCATACCCGCGGTGATCCACACGCACAGCACGAGGACCGGCTTCAGCACCCCGGCACCGTCGAAGTACAGCACTCCTCTCAGGGCGTCGACCGCGTTGCCCAGCGGCATGACGGCGTGCAGGGCTTGGAAGAACCCCGGCAGCAGCTGGACGGGGACCAGGCCGCTGGAGGGAACGCTCAGCACGACGTACAGGCCCAGACCCGCCAGTGGGAAGAAGTGCTTGACGAAGGGCGCCATGCCGAGGGAGAACGTGGCCACGGCGGTGGTGAGCAGGAAGGCGATCGCCAGGGCCGTGGGGTCGTTGGGGAAGAAGCCCAGTCCCGCGCCGACGAGGAAACCCACGACGCTGAACAGGCCGGCGACGCCTGCGACCGTGATCAGCTTCTTGCGCCGGTTGAAGGTCACCGCTCGCAGCAGGGTCGTGGCGAGTATGTAGCCGGGGACGTTCCAGGCGATCCCGAAGTAGACCACGGTGGTGCCGGGCCCGTCCTTGCTGACCGTGGGGGCTACGTCCGTGACGGTGAGCTTCTGGTGGTTGCGCGTCGCAAGTTGGGTGAAGCCCTTGGTCAGCGCCTGCTCCAGGGTCGCGCCGTTGGCCTTGGCCACGTACAGCACGGCATGTCCGCCCTTGGCGGCGAAGCCTGCCACGGCGTCCCGGTCCAGCACCGCCCGGCGGGCTTCTCGGGCGTCTGTGACGGCGGTGACGTCGAACCCGCCGGGATGCTGCCGCTGCAGGGCGGTGTCGACATCGCGTTCCACTGCGGGATCGGCGATCACGAGCTTGGCGTGGTGGGGCTGAGGCTGGTGAAAGGCCATGGGGAAGCAGAAGAGCAGGCCGAGGAAGAGTACTGCCGGGATCGTGAGGGTCTCGACGAGGACTCTGGCCACGGATATGCCCCGGGGACGCTCGATCCGGTGTTTCACAGGACCACCCCTTGGCCGCGGCGAGCCATGCCGCGGAGCCCGCGGGGCACACGACCGACCGGATGCCCGGTAACCCCATGGCCGCCCCTCCGGTACCGGTGGTCCTTCGCCATTCGCGGTCCAATCAGTTTCACGGCGCCCCTCTCGGCTGCCCCGCGCCTGACCGTCGCCACGGCGCCACTCGATTAACGTACCGATCGGCACATCTACGTCTGCTGGACCTTACGTGTACCGGTCGGTACAGTCAAAGCGTGCCTCGCCCCGTCAACGCCGAAAAGCGCGCCGAGCTGCTGAAGCAGGTGGTGCACCACCTCCAGCACCACGGCGTCGCGCAGATGTCGCTGAGTCCACTCGCCGAGTCGATCGGCACCACCAAGCGCATGCTTCTGTACTACTTCGGCAGCCGCGAGAACCTGCTGGCCCAGGCGCTGGCCGCCAGCCGTCCCGACGCGCACGCGATGTTCGACGGCGTCCGCGACAGCGCGGGACTGCGCAAGGCGGCCCATACCCTGTGGGAGGCGATGACCGTCGGGGAGCAGTCCGGACCGGTCCGCATGCTGCTGCAGCTGCTCAGCCTGGCCGCCACCGATTCCGAGCAGTACGGCGACATCGCGGCCGAGACCGTCGAGGTCATGATCGGCCCCATCGCCGGGGCCTACGTCCGGCTGGGTCATCCGCCACAGCAGGCGCGGACACGGGCCACGCTTCTCGTCTCCGGCCTGCGCGGTCTGTGTCAGGACCGCTTGGTGACCCATGACGTCGCCCGTACCGACGCGGCCGCCCGCCGCCTCATCAGGGACGCAGTCACGGCGGCCGACTGAGCTTGTGACCCCGTCCCCGCTTGGTGGCATAGCCGATCAAGGCCAGGGCGTACGTCCGGCAGACCACTGCCCTGGCTGCACCCGGGCGAAGGGAATTCGACAAGCCCCAGCCACCAGCCGTGATCGTCGAGCCAAAGGCGAGACTGGCCACGCTGACGGAGTCCGAGGGGGCGGACCTGAGTCATGGCGGCCCCAGCCACCAGCCGCGACGCAGGAAATGTAGGGGCCATGGCTTCACCACCATCACGACCTACGAGCGCCTGATCGCCCCCGTTCGACGACAGACCCTAGGCTGAGACTGCTACGGAAGAGGCGGCGCCATGGATGCCGAGTCCCGGATCAGGGCCGCGATTGAGGAGCATTGGCCGGCTTTGATTGCCTCGCCGGACGCCTCCAGGGTGTCAGGCGCGCTTGCCGTGGCTTGCGGTGTGCGTGGCACTGAAGCGTGTCCGGTAGCCCCCCGACGTGAAGGTTGCGCGTGAAGGTGCGCATGAGGGTGTCGGGTGAGGTGGGCCGGCCTCTCTCGGCGCCTGGTGATGACGAGCCGGGCCGCGATGTCGCGCAGGCCCACCTGGCCCCGCCGGTGCAGGGTCACAGCAGGGCGTCGTCGGTCAGCCAGCCCCGCGGATTGTCTCGCCTGGTCGGGGTGCTTCTATCTGTGAGTAATTGTCAATAGTTGTGGATCAACGGATCAGAACGCTTCATGGGCCAGTGCTTCGAGCCCTTCGATGGAGGTCAGGGTGCTGTTGAGCACGCTGTCCAATGCCGGTGCAGTGACCAGCACGAGGGTCTGGAATGCTGCGTGCTCCGAAGCGTAGAGATCGTCTTCTTCGTCGTCTCCAGGGATTGCGTTGGGCTGGATCTCGATCTCAGCGCCCCCTGCCTCGGCCTTGAGGTATTCGCCGCGGAAGTAGCTGTCGTGCTCGGCGAAGGTCAGGTTGAGGAGTGGGGCGAGCAGCCCGGCCAGCTCCTTGACCGTGTGGGTCTTGGTCCCGTAGGTGTCGTGAATGGTCATCGTGGGGTCACCCTAGGCCGCGAGGGGATCGGGGCGTTCGACGAGGTGGCCGCGTTCGAAGCGGGCGCCGGCTCGGACGAGGGCGACCAGGTGGGGTGCATTGACCGCCCGCCACCGTTGCTGGGCGGACTCAACGAGTTTGAAGACCATGGCCAGGGCAGCGGCCGCACTGCCGGCCCCGCGGGTGACCTTGGTCCGCAGCCGGACGGTGGCGAAGGTCGACTCAATGGGATTCGTGGTCCGCAGGTGGATCCAGTGCTCGGCCGGGAAGTCGTAGAACGCCAGCAGCTCGTCCGAGTCGTCGGTGATCTTCTTGACGGCCTTGGGGAACTTCGCGCCGTATGTCTTCTCGAACACAGTGATGGCCTTGAGCGCATGGTCGCGGTCCTCGGCGTTGTAGATCTCCTGCAGGGCCTTCTTCGCGCCGGGCTGCGCGGACTTCGGCAGGGCGTTCGCGACATTGGCGGTCTTGTGAACCCAGCACCTCTGATGCCGGGTGGCGGGGAACACCTCGCTGATCGCCTTCCAGAAGCCCAGGGCTCCGTCGCCGACCGCGAGGACGGGGGCGCGCATGCCGCGTCGCTGGGCGTCCCGCAGCAAGTCGGCCCAGGAGTCGGCCGATTCGCGGTAGCCGTCGGCCGTGGCGATCAGTTCCTTGGTGCCGTCGGCGCGCACGCCCATCAATACCAGCACACATGACCTGGCCTCGCGCAGGCGGATGCGAAGGTGGATGCCGTCGGCCCAGACGTAGACGTAGTCGGCCCCTGACAGGTCGCGCTCGCCGAACGCGGTGTGGTCGGCCTGCCACTGTTGGGTGAGCCGCGTCACGGTCGCCTGGGAGAGTCCGGCGGAGCTGCCCAGGAACTGCTCCAGGGCGGGCACGAAGTCGCCGGTGGACAGGCCGTGCAGGTAGAGCAGCGGCAGCACCTCGCTGATCTTCGGGGACTTGCGGCACCAGGGCGGCAGGATCGCCGAGGAGAACGCGCTCACCCGTCGCCTCGTCGACGCGCTTGTCGTTCACCCGCGGGGCCTTCACCTCGACCGTACCGGCCGCGGTGGTGACCTTCCGCGGCTGGTGGTGGCCGTTGCGGACCACCAGACGGTACCCGCTCGTCGCGGTCGCCAGCCAACTCGGCTATATAGGCATCGGTTTCGGCCTCCAGCGCGGCGGCCAGCATCCGCCTTGCACCCTCACGGACGATGTCGTCGATCAGAGAGCCGGTCTCGGTCGTTCCATCGGCATTCACTACGCTCAGCACGGGCGTGCCTTCCCGACCGACGGTGCAACGTCGGCCTACTCGATGACCAGAAGTCGATCACTCGGGAAGGTACGCCCTCCGCGTCCAACCCAAGGCCGATCCACAGGTCATGGGCATTGCTCTCTATCTGTTCGGTCAAGGTCTGTGGGCTTGGTCCCCTGAAGACCGGCTACGGCCTCACGCAGGCCGACGCGGCCAACCGTATGGCAGGGTTCGTGCTGCTCGCCGTGGCGATGCGGCCGGTCGGCGGCTGGCTGTCGGCCCGGTGCGGATCCTGTCCGGAGCGCTGGCCGTGGTCGTTGCCGGCGCGCTCGTGCAGTCCTTCACGCCGCCCCTCAATCCACTGGGCACGGCTGCGTTCCTTGCCATGGCGGGCGCCCTGGGCGCCGGCAGCGGAGCGACCTTCGCCTTCGTGGCCCTGCTGGCACCGCCGAGCCGCACCGGCTCGGTCACCGGCGTCGTCGGAGCGGCCGGCGGCCTGGGCGGCTTCATACCGCCGTTGATCATGGGCTCGCTGTACGGTGCCTACGGCTCGTACGCCCTGGGGCTGCTCCTCCTGGCCGCAGTGGCCATGGGAGCCCTGCTCTTCACCGGCACGGGAGTGCGCAGGGCGGTCGTCCAGCGGACGTCTCCCACGGCGCAGTACTAGGGGCGGCCTCGAATCGTGGGCCGCAGGTGCCCCGTCGTCGAGGGCGAGCACCGTGCCGGTGGCACCCTACGGTTTCACCAACGGCACCTGCCACACCAGCGTGGTGCCGCCGCCCTCGGGTTCCCTCAGCTCCAGCCCGCCGCCCAATTGCTCGGCCCGCTCCGCCATGTTGCGCAGCCCGCTGCGGCGGCCGTCAGCCGGGATGCCCACACCGTTGTCCGTGACCGACAGGCGTACCTCCCGCCCATCCGTGGCCAGGACCACCTCGGTCCGGGCCGCATGGGCGTGCCGCGCGACATTGGTCAGGGCCTCGGAGAGCACCGCCACCACGTGGTCGGCGATCGCCCTCGGCACGTCGGTGTCCAGGAGGCCCTCCATCCGGACGCTGGGGGCGAAGCCAAGAATCGGCGCCGCCTCCCCGACCACCCGTACGGCACGAGCCCGCAGACCCGATTCCCCGGCGCCCTCGCGCGTGCGCAGGCCGAAGATCGTCGACCTGATTATCTTGATGGTCTCGTCCAGGTCGTCGACCGCGCGCACAACGCGCTCGGCGGCCTGCTCGTGCTCGATGAAGCGGCCGGCGCTCTGCAGCGTCATGCCGGTGGCGAACAGCCGCTGGATCGCCAGGTCGTGCAGGTCCCGCGCGATCCGGTCGCGGTCTTTGAGCACCGCGACCTCCTCGGCGTCCTGGCGGCGTTCCGCCAGTTCCATCGCAATGGCGGCCTGCGCGGCGAAGGACTGCAGGGTCTCGGTCTCCGTCACAGTGAAAACCGGTCGACCGGCCTCTCGCGCCAGAAGGACCACGCCTCGTGCACCCGCCTCGCCGGTACCGATGGGCACGGCCACGGCAGGGCCGAGTCCTCCGAAGCGCGGAGGCTCCAGGGAGATCCGTTCGTCGTGGCTGACATCCGCGCTGGTAACCGGGAGCGCGCTGGAGAAGGCCAGCCCCATCAGGCTCCTGTCCATGGACAGTACGAGCCCCCGGTGCGCCTCGGCGTCCATCCCGACGGCGATCTCCACGGCAAGTGACCCGGTGTCCTCCATGGGCAGCGCGACCGCCGCCAGGGCCGACCCGGTGATCTCACCGGCCCGCTCCGCGATCAGACCGAGAACGTCGGCGCGCGCACCGCCGGACATCAGGCGATGGGTGACCTCCGCGTTCGCCTGCAGCCAGCGCTCGCGCAGCCGGGACTCCTCGTACAGGCGGGCGTTGTCGATCGCGACGCCGGCCGCCACGGCCAGAGTGAGTATGACCGAGAGGTCCTCCTCGTCGAACTGGGCACCGCCGCGCTTCTCGGTCAGGTACAGGTTGCCGAAGACCTGGTCACGCACGCGGATGGGCACCCCCAGGAAGGTGTTCATCGGCGGGTGGTGAGCCGGGAAGCCATACGAGGCCGGGTGCTGGGAGATTTTCGCGAGCCGCAGTGGCTCGGGGTGGCGAATCAGCTCACCGAGGATGCCGTGCCCCTCGGGAAACGGGCCGATTCTGGCGATCTCCTCGTCGCTGACCCCAACCGTGTGAAAGGCCGACAGCCGCCTGCCGTCCGGGCCGATCACGCCAAGGGCAGCATACTCGGCGTCGACCAGCACGGCCGCCGCCTCGACGATACTCAACAGCGCCTGCTGGAGGTCGAGTTCACGTCCGACCGACAGCACCGCCTCCAGCAGGCTGTGCACTCGGTCGCGGGTGCCGCGGGCCGCGTCGAGGCGGGCATGCAACTCCTCCAGCAGCTCGTCCAGCCTCAGTTGCGGCAGCCGTATGCGGGCCTCCTCCGGGCTTACCACCTGCACTCCTCCAGGTCCCCTCAACGCACGGACACCCACCGGTCCGGTCATGTGCCACGGTAATCGCCGACCGAAGGGGGCGACAGCGATTCGGGCCGAGTTACCAGGACTCCGCTTCAGTGACTCCGTTTCAACAAACCCTGGGTCCGGAGTACGCCATGGACCGGTGATCACGCACCCCGCGCCGGACCGGTTGGTGGTCGCCCAGGAGACCCTGACCCGCCTGGGCCGATCAGCCCAGAGGAGGGGACCGGCGGCACCTGCCCCTGCGGCCACGGTCGGACGCTGGAGCTGTACCCAGCCCGAAGACCGACGGAGGAGACCGGCGTCATGGTCCGTTACGTGTACGACTTCGCAGAAGGCGGCCGTGACCTGGCCGACCTGCTCGGCGGCAAGGGCGCGAACCTGGCCGAGATGACCCTGCTGGGACTGCCGGTCCCGCCGGGTTTCACCGTGACCACGGAGGCCTGCCGTACCTTCCTTGCCACCGGCACCGGGCCGGACGGCCTGGCCCACGAGATCCGCGAGCACCTGACCGCGTTGGAACAGGCCGGGGGACGGCGGCTGGGTCAGCCCGACGACCCGCTGCTGCTGTCCGTCCGCTCCGGTGCACGGTTCTCGATGCCGGGCATGATGGAGACGATCCTCGACATCGGCCTCAACGACGACTCCGTCCTCGGCCTGGCGAAGGTCTCCGGGAACGAAAGCTTCGCCTGGGACTCCTACCGCCGCCTTGTGCAGATGTTCGGCAGCACTGTCCTGGGCGTCGACGGCTCCCTGTTCGAGAACGCCATGTCGGACCTCAAGCGGGTCCGGGGCGCGGCGAATGACCTGGGCCTGAACGCGGCGGATCTGGCCGGGCTCGTCGAGACGTACAAGGACCTGATCCACCGGGAGACCCGCGAGTACTTCCCGCAGTCCCCGGACGAGCAGCTGCGCCGGGCGGTCCTCGCCGTCTTCGAGTCCTGGAAGGGCGAGCGCGCCCAGGTGTGCCGCCGCCGCGAGCACATCGCCGACGACCTGGGCACCGCGGTCAACGTGCAGACCATGGTCTTCGGCAACTTCGGCCCCGACTCCGGCAGCGGCGTCGCCTTCACCCGCGACCCGGCCACGGGACGGCCCGGCTTGTACGGCGACTACCTGGCCAACGCACAGGGAGAGGATGTCGTGGCCGGCATCCGCAACACCGTCCCGCTGACCGCCCTGGAGGAACTGGATCCGACCTCATACCTGCAACTGCAGAACCACTTGCGGACGTTGGAGACTCACTACCGGGATCTGTGCGACATCGAGTTCACCATCGAGCGCGGCCGCTTGTGGATGCTGCAGACCCGGGTGGGCAAGCGCACCGCCGAGGCCGCGTTCGCCATCGCCGCCGAGCTGGTCGACGAGGACCTGATCACCGCCGACGAGGGCCTGGCCCGCGTGAGCGGTGACCGGCTTGCCCGTCTGATGTTCCCCCGGTTCGACACCTCGGCCGTCGGCAAGGCTCTCGCGCACGGCCTTCCGGCCTCACCCGGCGCGGCCGTGGGGGCAGCGGTGTTCGACTCCGCCGAAGCCGTCCGCCGCGCTACCGCGGGCGAGAAGGTCGTCCTCGTACGCCAGGAGACCACGCCCGACGACCTGCCGGGCATGATCGCCGCGCAGGCGGTGGTGACGAGCCGCGGCGGCAAGACCAGCCACGCGGCCGTGGTCGCCCGCGGCATGGGCACGGTGTGCGTGTGCGGTGCCGAGGAACTCACCGTGGACACCGAGACGCGCCGCCTCACTGTGGGCGACGCCACCGTCGATGAGGGCACGGTCGTCTCCGTCGACGGCTCTGAGGGCGCCGTCTACTTGGGTGCTGTTCCGCTCGTCGACTCCGCGGTGATGCGGTACTTCGAGACGGGCGAGCGGTCGGCCGGGCTGGTCGAGGCCGTGGCCGGTGCCATGGAGAGGGCGGACAGCATCCGGCGGCTGGAAGTGCGCGCTAACGCAGACACCCCCGAGGATGCCGCCCGGGCCCGGCGGTTCGGCGCGCAGGGCGTCGGGCTGTGCCGCACCGAGCACATGTTCCTCGGCGCGCGCCGCAAGTTGGTCGAGGCGATGATCCTGGCCCGCGACAAGACCGAGCGCGAGGAGGCGCTGAGCGCCCTGCTGCCGCTCCAACGGCAGGACTTCATAGGCATCCTGGAGGCGATGGACGGCCTGCCGGTCACCATCCGGCTCATCGACCCGCCCCTGCACGAGTTCCTGCCCGACCACACCGAACTCGCCGTACGTGTCGCCACCGCCGAAGCCCATGGCACTGTGCCCGACCCGCACGACACCGAGCTGCTCGACGCCGTCGGCCGCATGCATGAGGAGAACCCGATGCTCGGCCTGCGCGGTGTCCGCCTGGGTCTGGTCGTCCCGGGGCTGGTCGCCATGCAGGTGCGGGCCATCGCCGAAGCGGTCGTGGAACGCACGAAGGCCGGGGGTTCCCCCGAGGCGGAGATCATGGTGCCGCTGGTCGGCGCCGTCGAGGAGCTTCGCATCGAACGCGAGGAGGTGGAGCGAGTCCTGGCCGAGGTCTCCAAGGAGTCCGGCGTCCCCGTGCACTGCCCGGTCGGCACCATGATCGAGCTGTCCCGGGCCGCACTCATGGCAGGCCCGATCGCCGAGGAGGCGGAGTTCTTCTCCTTCGGCACCAACGACCTCACCCAGACCACCTGGGGCTTCTCCCGCGACGACGTCGAGGCGGCGATCTTCTCCGCCTCGACAAAGGCATCTTCGCCACCTCACCGTTCGAGACGATCGACCGCGCAGGCGTGGGCCGTCTGGTCCGGATCGCGGTCGACGAAGGCCGCGCCGCGCGCGACCCGACCTGAAGATCGGCGTCTGCGGCGAGCACGGCGGGGATCCGGATTCCGTCCACTTCTTCCATGCAGCGGGCCTCGACTACGTCTCCTGCTCGCCGTTTCGCGTCCCGGTCGCGCGTCTGGAGGCCGGGCGGGCCGCGCTCCCCGAGACGGGGACGAGCGACAGCAGGTGATGAGGGCCGGGCTCCACGCAGGGGACGGGTCTCCGAGCAGCTCAACCCCCCGTCGCCCGGATCGCGGCGTTGCCCGAGCCGACGGGTCCTGGCACAACCGGGCCGGCGTCGAGCACGTGATGGGCTTGTGCACGAAGGAGGAGTACCAGCTCTTCCTGCGGCGGTGCCCGATCTTCGAGCGGATGCTCGTGGAGGACGGGATCCTGCAGCGCAAGCACTGGTTCTCGGTGAGCGACACCGAGCCGCAGGAGCGGTTCCGGCGCCGGTCCTTGAGCTGCCGAACCGGCCGGAGTCGACCGGCTATGGGCACCTCTCGCGCGATCTGCAGACCTCCGTCCCCGACCACGCCGCGAGCCCCCGAGTAGCCGGCCACCGCTCTCACACCCGCTCGGGTACGACCGCCACAGCGCAGGCGGCATGGTGCAGCGTCCCGTGGGCGACACGCCCCAACTGGAGCCCGAGGTGCCCCGGGTTACGCCGGGCGCCGACCACCAGCAGGTAGGCCTCGTGCGAGATGGCCAGGAGCACCCTGCGGGCCGGGCCCTCGATCGTGCGCCGGTGCAGTTCCACGTCCGCGGGTGCGTTCTTCAGTGCCTCCTCCAGGACCTCGGTGGCGTGCTGTTCGTGCAGCCGTGCCGGTTCGCTGGCGAGCAGGGGGTGGTCGGTGGTCTCGTGCGCCGGGCACCGCCAGGCCCGTACAGCGTCCAGCGGCACGTGGCGCAGCCTCGCCTCCTGGAAGGCAAAGCGCAGGGCGGCGGAGTTCGACCCCTTCTCGCCGACACCCACGACGACGCGGCCATGGATTCCGGCGCCGGCCTGGTTGTCGTGGCTGCCGCGCAGCACGATCACCGGGCAGTCGGCGTGGGCGGCGACGGTGAGGCTGACCGACCCGAGCAGCATCTCGACGAGACCGCTGCGCCCGCGAGTGCCGAGCACCACCGCAGAGGCGTGGCGTCCCTCGCGAACGAGTGCGTACTCGGGTTCCTCGGGCAGTACGGCGGTGGAGACCTCGAGGTCGGACTGGCGCAGGCGGGCCCGCCGTGCGCCGACCCGCACGATGTCCTCGGCCATCACTTGTTCGGACGGCTTACCCAGATCCCCCGCAAGCGCGGCACCCTCGTACCGCTCCCAGAGAGAGGCGTACACCAGGCGCAGCGGCAGCCCCCGCAGGGCGGCCTCGTCGGCCGCCCAGTCGACGGCCCGCAGGCTGCGTTCGGAGCCATCGACCCCGACGACGAGCGGGAGGTCCACCGTCCTCACCGTCCCGCACTCATGTCGAAGACGATCCGGGCCTTGACCCCGCCGCGCAGCACCTCGTCGATGGAGTCGTTGACGGAGGCGAGGGGACGGGCCTCGTAGATGACCTTGGTGCGGCCGGCCGCGTGCAGTTGGAAGACCTCGGCGAGGTCCTGCCGCGTGCCGACGATCGAGCCGATCACCGAGGTGCCGTTCAGCACGGTGTCGAAAATGGGCACCCGGAGCGTGCCGTGCGCCGGCAGGGCCACCATGACCAGCTTGCCGCCGCGCCGCAGACCGGAGTTGACGGCCTCGAAGGCCGCGTCGTTCACCGCGAGTGCGATGGCCGCGTGCGCGCCACCGTGCCGCTTGAGTTCCTCGCCGACGTCTTGCTTGCGAGCGTCGATGACGAGGTCGGCGCCCAGTTCCGCGGCGAGTTCGAGCTTCTCGTCGGTGACGTCGATCGCGGCGACCGAGGCGCCGGCGATTTTCGCGTACTGCACGGCCAGATGGCCGAGCCCGCCGATGCCCGAGATCGCGACGAGCTGGGCGGGCCGGACGTCGGCGACCTTCAGCGCCTTGTACGTCGTCACACCCGCGCAGGTCAGCGGGGCGGCCTCCAGGGCGGTGATGCCCTGCGGAACCGGTTGTGCGAAGTCGGCCCAGGCGAGCATCTTCTCGGCGTAGCCGCCGTCGCAGCCGTAGCCGGTGTTGATCTGCTGCTCGCAGAGCGTCTCCCAGCCGGACAGGCAGTGCTCGCACCGTCCGCACGCCTTGCCGAGCCAGGGCACGGCGACCCGCTGCCCGACGGACAGGTGGGTGACGCCCTCGCCGAGCACCTCGACGAGGCCGACGCCCTCGTGCCCAGGGACGAACGGCGGGTTCGGCTTGACCGGCCAGTCGCCGTGCGCCGCGTGGATGTCGGTGTGGCAGAGCCCGGACGCCTCCACACGGACGCGGACTTGGCCGGGGCCGGGCTCCGGTTCGGGGCGCTCCTCGATGACCAGAGGGTCGCCGAATGCTTGTACGACCGCTGCTTTCATGCGTCTCTTCTTCCCGGGTATCGGTCAGCCGTGGGGCACGACGGCGACGGGGGCGGTGGAGTGGTGCAGCACGGCGTGTGTGATGTGGCCGATGTGGGCGCCGAACGGACTGCGGCGGATCCGCCGGCCCACGACGACGAGGGAGGCCTCGCGGGAGGCGTCCACGACGTGGACGGCCGCGCTGCCGTAGCGGGAGGTCTCGACGACCTCCACGTCCGGGAATTTCTGCCGCCAGGGCCGCAGCGCCTCGGCCAGAGCCTTGGAGTCGCTCAAGGCGAGTGCTTCGTGCAGTGCGGGGTTGGCCGGCGTGCCGTAGGCGTAGTAGGGCGGCGGGAACCAGCCGTGCACGACGTTCAGGGACGTGGCGCGGCGCGCGGCGGCGTCGAAGGCGAATTCGAGCAGTGTCCCGTCCGGGTGCTCGACGTCGAGTCCGAGAACCACGGGCCGCAACGGCATGGCGGCGGACGGAACACCCGCCGAATCCATCTCATGCTCGTCAGCGGCCGGCTCCAGCGCGCGGACCAGCACCACGGGGCGCTCCGCGTGCGCGACGACGGACAGGCCGACGGAGCCGACCACGAACCCGCCGATCCCGCCGAGGCCGCGCGAGCCCAGGACGAGCAGTTCGGCGCTCTTCGCCACCTCGGCGAGGACCTCGCCCGGGCGGCCGGCGACGTGCTCGCTGGTCACCTCGACGCCGGGATGGCACAGGCTGATGCCCTCGGCGGCATCGCGGGGGATCCTCCCCCAGCCTTCGGCCGGGGGCACCCCCATCCCGCTTCGCTCGGTCCAGTGCTGATGGGTCTCGCCTCCCAGGACGGGCGCCTGAGTCATGGACTCCGGTACCGCCTCCCAGATGTGGACGATCTTCAGTGGCAGGTCGCGCAGCTTCGCTTCGCGGGCCGCCCATTCTGCGGCGGCCCGGCTCTCCGGCGAGCCGTCGAGGCCTACGGTGATGGTGCGGAGCATGATCTCCACCTCCTGGGGTGAGGAGCCGATTCGAGCGTTGTCTTCGGGGATTTCCTCGGACAGGGGCCGCCGGTCCCGGATTTGGGCCGACCGACCCCCTGTACCACTCGGCACGGCGGACCCGCGTCGGGGCCCGCCGCGCCTCCCGCGGTCACCGAAGCCAGCGGCTACTGCGGACGAGCGGGAGCTTGGCCCAGAGCTTGCCGACACCCAAGGTGTCGCCGGCGGCGGCAGCAGCCAGGACAATCAGGGCCACGGCGTAGATGACGTGGTAGTCGGCGAACGGATTCGTGGACATGCTCGGCGAGCCGTCCGAGAGGTGCTTGGCGGGCGGCCACTCGGCGATCCACATCAGCGCCATCATCGCGGTGCCCGCGAGGGCGGCGATCCGCAGCGCGAACCCGGCGGTCAGGGCGAGGCCGATCCCGAGCAGGCCGAGCATGAACAGCCAGTCCGCCCACGGGTCGCCGGCCCAGGAGTGGAAGGTGGACTCCATGGGCCCGGCGGCGACGGAGCCGAGGAATCCCTTCGTCGGCGAGCCGCCGTCGATCCAGCCCTTGCCGGACGGGGTGGCGTAGCCGAATCCGAAGGTCTTGTCGAGGAAGGCCCACAGGAAGACGAACCCGGTGAGCAGACGCAGGGACGCGAAGGCGTACGCCCGCGCGGCGCTCGTGTCGGTGCGTGCCGACACGGCGGACTCGGATGCGGAGGTGGTCCGGTGCCTGCGGAAGGACGGCAGGTGGAAGCCGGAGCTCCGGTGAGGGTGCTCGTGCACGGCCATGGTCGTAATTCCCTTCAGGGGTGGTCGGGTCGTTGCCTGACGCGACTTACTCTCGTCCCGCACGCCGGTCGGCACCGGATGCCGAAGGTCTGTGCACACTGGGCTGAACGGCCCTGCCTTCAGGGGCCGTTGGGGTCAGTGCGGCAGGCCAGGCACGCGGGCTGTCCCCGTTGGTCTCGCGTCCGATCACGCACCGGTGGATCATGAGGTCAGACGGCGGAAGGCGGCAGATGACCCAGGGCTCGGGCAGGCACGTCTCGGGGTGGCACCGACTGGTGCCCGGGCTCGTCGCGCTCCTGGGCTACCGGGGTGCGTGGCTCAAGGGCGACCTGCTGGCCGGCGTGACGGTGGCCGCGTATCTTGTGCCGCAAGTCATGGCCTACGCAGGGGTGGCGGGACTGCCTCCCGTGGCGGGGCTGTGGGCCATCCTGCCGGCCCTCGCGCTGTACGCGCTGTTCGGTTCCTCGCGACTGCTCTCGGTCGGCCCGGAGTCCACGACCGCGCTGATGACGGCCACTGTGGTCGGTCCGCTCGCCGCCGGCGACTCCGGGCGCTACGCGTCGTTGGCGGCGGCCCTCGCGGTCACGGTCGGACTGCTGTGCCTGGCGGCGAGGGTGGTGCGGCTGGGTTTCGTCGCCCACCTGCTCTCCCGCCCCGTGCTGATCGGCTATCTCGCGGGCGTGGCGCTCATCATGACGGTGGACCAGCTGCCCAGACTCACCGGCGTGCAGACGAGCGGATCGGAGTTCTTCCCCCAGCTGTGGTCCTTCGTCAGCCACTTGACGGACGCGCACCTGTCCACCGTCCTCTTCTCCGTCGCCGTCCTCGTGTTCCTGTTCCTGATGACCCGTTACGTCCGTGGCGTGCCCGGCCCGCTGGTGGCCGTCGTCCTCGGCACCACCGCCGTGGTGGCCTTCGACCTCGACGGCCGGTACGGGCTGAAGGTGATCGGCGATGTCCCGTCCGGCCTGCCGAGCTTCGCGGTTCCGGATCTGAGCGAGCTGCCGCACCTCGTGCTGCCCGCGCTCGGTGTGCTGCTGGTCGCTTACACCGACTTCATTCTCACCGCACGGGCCTTCACCGACCGCGACGACGAAGGTCCCGGGCTCGACGCCAACCAGGAGTTCCTCGCCCTGGGCACGGCCAATCTCGGCGCCGGGGCGCTGCACGGCTTCCCGGTGAGCAGCAGCGCCAGCCGTACCGCGCTCGCCTCCTCTGCGGGCGCCCGCAGTCAGGCGTACTCCCTGGTGGCCGGGGCGGTGGTGCTCGCCGTGCTGCTCTTCCTCAGCCCGCTGCTGACGCGGACCCCGTCCGCCGTGCTCGGCGCGCTCGTCGTCTACGCCGCAGCCCGCATGATCGATTTCGCGGGCTTCCGCCGGCTGGCGTCCTTCCGTCGACGGGAACTGCTCCTGGCCCTCGGCTGCCTCGCCGGGGTGCTCGCCCTGGACATCCTGTACGGCGTGATCGTGGCCGTCGGCCTCTCGGTGGCCGAACTGCTGACCCGGGTGGCGCGACCGCACGACGCCGTCGAGGGCCTGGTCCCCGGCATGGCCGGGATGCACGACGTCGACGACTACCCGCAGGCCCGCACCATCCCCGGTCTGCTCGTCTACCGCTACGACTCCCCTCTGTTCTTCGCCAACGCGGAGGACTTCCGGCACCGCGCCTTGGCCGCGGTCGACGAACAGGCCGGCCCCGTCCGCTGGTTCGTCCTCAATACCGAGGCCAATGTGGAGGTGGACATCACGGCCCTCGACGCGGTCGACGAACTGCGCCGCGAACTGACCCACCGCGGCATCGTGTTCGCCCTCGCCCGGGTGAAACAGGACCTCCTGGGCGACCTCGAGGCGTACGGCCTGGCGAACTCGGTCGGCAAGGACCGGATCTTCCCGACGCTCCCGACTGCCGTGGCCGCTTACCGGGCCTGGCTCGGCCGTCAGTAGGCCGCAACGCCCTGCTGCCTGAAGCGCGCGCGGACGTTCTCGGTCATGACGGGGTCGGGGACCGGGTTGTCCCGAAGGGGGAAGGGGATGCCGAGCGCCTCGTACTTCGAGGCACCGAGTTTGTGGAAGGGCAGTACGTCGACCCGCTCGGCTGTGCCGAGGCCCGCGACGAAACGGGCCAGGGCGTCGACTCGCTGCAGGTCGTCGGTCCAGCCGGGGACCAGCACGTACCGGATCCACATCGGGACACCGAGGCGGACGAGGCGGGTGGCGAAGTTCAGGGTGGGGGCGAGCTCGCCGCCAGTCAGTTTCCGGTAGGTGTCGAGGTCGAACGACTTGATGTCCAGCAGGACCAGGTCGGTGTGGGCGAGGAGTTCGTCGGTGGCGCGTGCGCCGAGGAAGCCGGATGTGTCCAGGGAGGTGTGCAGTCCGGCTTCCTTGCAGCGGCGCAGCAGTTCTCCGGTGAAGGCGGGCTGAAGCAGTGGTTCGCCGCCGGTGAGCGTCACCCCGCCGCCGGCCGTGGTGATGAAGGTACGGTACTTGTCGATCTCCGCCATCACGTCGTGCACCGTCGTCTCCCGACCGTCGCGCATGTGCCAGGTGTCGGGGTTGGCGCAGTACAGGCAGCGCAAGGGGCAGCCGCTGAGGAAGAGGACGAACCGGGTCCCGGGACCGTCCACGCCGGTGGACAGGTGCCAGGAGTGGATCCGGCCGGTGTCGTCATCGTGCTCACAGCGTTCCGTGGAAGGTGCGGTTGATCACGTCGAGCTGCTGCTCGCGGGTCAGGCGGACGAAGTTGACGGCGTACCCCGAGACCCGGATGGTCAGGTCCGGGTACTTCTCCGGGTGCGCCATCGCGTCCTCGAGGGTGGCACGGTCGAGCACGTTGACGTTCATGTGGAAGCCGCCGGCTGCCATGTAGGCGTCGAGGATGCCCACCAGGTGGCCCGCGCGCTCCTGCGGGCAGTGCCCCAGTCCTTCCGGGGTGATGGTCGTGGTCAGCGGGGCAGCTCATGCAGCGCGGACCGCCGCGTCCGCGGCCGAGTTCGGCACCGGCGATGGTGACGATCTCGATGCCCTGCTTGCGGAGGTAGGTGTTGGTCGTGATGTGGCGCCTGTAGCCGACGACCCCTCGTGGGGTGACGGCGAGGAAGTTGCTGCCGTCTCCTCGTCGGAGCCGAGTGGCCCGGCCCAGGGACCGGGTGGCCCATGGCCTGCCGCCAGGCGTCGGACACACGCTGGCCATGGCAGTTCCCACACCCCGCCGGGAGGCACGCCGTGATCACTACCCCGACGCCCAGCATGCTGCGGGCCCTGCCTGCCGAACACCGGCAGCGGCTCATGCGTGTCGCCCGTGAGGTGACCTTCGCGCAAGGGACGCGGCTGTTTGAGGAAGGCGGGCGTGCCGACCGGTTCTGGATCATCCGCACCGGCACGGTCGAGCTCGACATGCACGTGCCCGGCCGTCGCGCAGCCGTCATCGAGACCCTCCGGCACAACGAACTGATCGGCTGGTCCTGGTTGTTCACCCCGCACGTCTGGCACCTGGGCGCCGAGGCGACGACTCCGGTGCGGGCGTACGAATTCGACGCCACCGCCGTCCGCCTCATGTGCCAGGAAGACCCGGCCATGGGCAGCACCATCGCCCAATGGGTCGGTGACGTGCTCGCCCACCGCCTCCGCTCAGCCCGGACCCGACTGTTGGACCTGTACGCCCCGTACGGCGCCGGCAGCCACGTCTGAGCGCGCATCCGAGCCGAAGCTGTGGCCCGCCGGAATGTCGCTGATCCACCGCTTCGAAGCTTCGATGTGCCGCCCCAGAGGATCGCGTTGCCGGCACCGACCAGGCCCACAAGGCAGTCTGGCCGTTGGGCCCGCCAGGGCCCCGTCCTCGGTACGAGCGGGGCCGGTCGGCCCTGGTGCATTCGGTCCGGGCGAGTGATGATCGTCCCCAGGGACAGTCTGCAGGCTGTCCTTCGTCCGGGGAACGAGGGGTCGCCATGGCCGAGCCACGCACTTTCAGCGAGCAGAACCCGATCCGTGTGTTTCTGCTGGACGACCACGAGGTCGTCCGCCGTGGCCTGGCCGACCTGTTCGACGCCGAGCCGGATATCTCGGTGGTCGGTGATGCAGGCACCGTCGACCACGCCCTGGCACGAGGACCGGCGCTGCGCCCCGATGTCGCCGTCCTTGACGTGCGCCTACCGGACGGCGACGGCATCTCGGTCTGCCGGGAACTGCGCAGCCAGATGCCGGAGTTGGCCTGTCTGATGCTGACCTCGTTCGACGACGAGGAGGCTCTGCTCGACGCGATCATGGCCGGCGCATCCGGCTACGTCCTCAAGCAGATCAAGGGATCCGACCTGGTCTCAGCGGTACGCACGGTGGCGTCGGGTCGTCGCCGTGCACCTGGGGCTGGGCGGAGCCGCACTGGCCGCGTCGGCGTGGACCAGTTGGGGCCGCCGACGTAGTCGTGGCGATCATCCTGCTGAAGGTCGTGTACGTGGCCGTCCGCGTTGTTCTGGGCCGCTTCGCCATCCGTCGCGGCAAGTCGTTCAGGCCCCGATGGACGTTGCGGCACTCCCCGCACAAGTCCATACCCGCGACTCCGCGAACGGCGGAGGCCGCGCCGGGCAAGGAGTACACATGACCGTCCTGGACTTTCCGGGTGCCCACGCCGGCGCATAGCAAGTGCACGGCTCCACCTCTGCCCGTCTGACTACGCTCAGCCGTGTTGGCGTTGCTGGCATCTACGCGACGTGACGCACCACGTCAGCCACATGCGGCGATGGCCGGGGCGACCGCCAGGCCGACGGCATCCCGGATCAGGACTGACCGCTCCCTGCCCCCGTCGCTGTCCCGCCCGGTCGACCCATCGACGGCGGGGGCGGTGGCGGCGGTACCCCTGGGGTGGACGGGCCATCGTCATCCAAATCGCCGCGGAGGGCAGCGATGGCGAAGGCCACCATGGAGGCCAGGAGGAGCAGCGCGAGCGGTCCCCAGATGGCCGGGATCGCCCATATCGGCCAGTCGTTGGCCGCCTGCGCCCAGAGCGTCAGGATGGCTGTGACGCCCATGCCGACGCCGTGCCACCGCACGACGATCGCTGCTGTCGCGTGACGCCGGTTGCCCCGCGCGAGGAGTGACCACAGCCCTCCGACGAGGGCGGTCAGGCCGAACGAGAGGCAGGCGAGCGCGCCGCCCAGGCGGTCCTCGGGCCACCCCACGGGCCCGGAGGACGTCTGCTGCTGCCGTCCCTCGGCGTCCCGCACCTCGACGACATGCCCGTGCCAGATCACGCCGACGACCTTGTCGTGCGGCTCCATCTCCGATACCACCGGCTCAGTTTGACGGAACGTCACTTCCCACGGCTTACCTGATGGCAGCAACAACTCCGCCTCCGGCGACGCCCTCCGCGATCCGCGGTGCGTATCGGCCTTCCGAACGGTGAATTCCTGCTCCCACAGGCACCCCGAGGCCTTTACCGGGACGGAGGCGCACGCCGGCGCGGCACGGAACTCCCGCTCCCGCTCCAGCGCTCCGCGGATCTCGAAGGCCGTCGCCGCCCCCACGGCAAGAGCCGCGACAGCGATCAGGAGCCATACCACGGTCCGTATCGCCTTGTGCTCCGCCGACCCCACCGTGCCTCATCACCTTTCCCCCGAGTCCCCGCACGCGTATTTGAGCACACGGGCCGATGGCCGCCCATGCCCTCTACCGGCAGCGCACGACCCACCGGGCTTGCCGGGCCAAGGCAACGAAGAAAGAGGGGATGACCTGGCGGACCGCCTCGGTGGCCACTTGCGTCCAGTCGGCGCGGCCGGACAGTCGGCCCCCCTCGCGCGTGAGGCATTGACTCGCCTGCCGGGCGCTCAACCGGGTGACGCCGATGAATGGGACAGGATGCCGCGAACCTCGTCCACGGTCTCCGGGGTTTCCGCCTCGTCCGCGCAGTCGCCGCGTTCCCGCGCCGCCCTTCCGAACCGCGGTCGGCGCGATCACCCGTACCCGTACCCGGCCAGCGCGATGCCGCTCACCGCGATGAAGCGTCCGACCAGGGAGGGCTTGCGGGATGCGGTGCGCAACCTGAACGCCGTGAAGGTGGGCTTGCTGCTCCCCCGCGTCACCTTGGCGACTGGGCGGTGACGCCTTCCCGATCGAGACGATGCAATCGATGCCGTCCATTCGGCGAGCGGTGGTCGCTCTGCGGTGAACCGGCGGACATACGCCAGGAGTTCGGCCCGATGACTCACTGAGGCGTTCGGGCCGGTTCCTTACGGCGATGGGGGCGGACCAGGTGGTTCGTGGCCCGGCCCCTGTCCGGCCGGATCCCGCGGACTGCCGAGAGCAGGCGCAAGGACCGGCCGGTCGCCGGCGGCTCACCGCGGAGGGCGGGGTGCCGAGTACGCCCGCGGGTCGGCCGCCGCCCGTGCGGGCGCCACGTGTAGGCGGGCGCCACGTGTAGGCGGGCGCCACGTGTAGGCGGGCGCCACGTGCGGGCCTACGCGGCGCTCTCTTCCCCACTCCCCCGACCGGCAGTGGCACAGGCTCCCCGGGGGCGCCCATCGCGACTGCCGCGAGCGTTCTCAGGCCTCGACGAGCTTGCCCGGGCCGGGGACGTTGCGGAAGCGGAACGGCTCCGGTTCGCGGCCGGCCTGGATGAACCAGCACTCCCCGGTGCCGTCACCGGTGACCATCCGCAGCACCGTGTCCGCAACCACCTGAGCCGGGATGACCTCCAGTTGCTGCTCGGCGAGCAGGTCGCGCAGCGGGTCGATGATCCGCGACTCGGCGAATCCCGGGCAGACCGCGTTGAAGCGCACCTTGTCCGGTGCGAGGGCCGGTCCCAAAGAGCGGGCCAGTCCTACCACCGCGTGCTTGTTGGCCGCATACAGCGGATCGAGCGGCACCGCCGCCAGGCCCGCCAGGGACGCGGTGGCCACAATCGCCCCTCCGCCACGGGCCCGCAGCGCCGGCAGCACCGCATGCGTGCCAAAGACGACACCGTCGAGGTTGGCGCCCATCGCCCGGCGGTAGCGCGCCAGGTCGAAATCGTCGCCGACGCCGCATCCGGTCGCCACGCCCGCGTTCAGGAACGCGATGTCGACACCGCCGCACTGTTCCTGGGTGAAGTCCACCAGCGCACGGTTGGCGTCGAGGTCGGAGACGTCACAGGCGCGGAAGTGGCCACCGATCATGTCGGCCACCTCCCGGCCGCCCCGCGCGTCGAGGTCCGCGACCACCACTTGGGCCCCCGCCTGCGCCAAGGTCAGCGCCGTGGCCCGGCCCAGTCCGCTGGCTCCGCCGGTGACGATCGCCACCTTGCCCCGGAGCGCGGCGTTGTCCGGGTGTGCTTCCCGTGGGGCGGCGGCCCTGCTCTCGGCGGCGCTCATGCCAGCTCGAGGACGAGCTTGCCGACGTTCTCGCCGCGGAAGAGCATTTGCAGCGTCTCGGGGAATTCGTCCACGGTTCCCCTCACCACATGTTCTTTGACCTTGATGTGGCCGTCGCCGATCCAGGCGGAGATCTCCTGCGCGGCCTGCGCGTAGCGTTTGGCGTAGTCGAAGACGACGAAGCCCTCCATGCGGGCGCGACGCACCAGCAGTGTGAGGTAGTTCGAGGGGCCCTTGACCGGCGTGGCGTTGTTGTACTGACTGATCGCACCGCAGACCACGACGCGCGCGTGCATCGCCAGCCGGGTCAGTGCGGCGTCGAGGATGTCTCCTCCGACGTTGTCGAAGTAGACGTCGATGCCGTCGGGGGCGTGCTCGCGCAGCGCCTTCCTGACGTCGTCGGCGCGGTAGTCGATCGCCGCGTCGAATTCCAGCTCGTCGGTGAGCAACGCGCACTTCTCGGGCCCGCCGGCGATGCCCACGACCCGGCAGCCCTTGGCCTTCGCGATCTGACCCACCATGGTGCCGACCGCGCCGGCCGCCCCCGACACCACGACGGTCTCACCGTCCTTGAGCGCCCCGACGTCCAGCAAGCCGAAGTAGGCGGTCATGCCGGGCATGCCCAGCGCCCCGAGATACGTCGAGGGCGGGGCGAGGGAGGTGTCGATCTTCAGGGCGCCCTTGCCGTCGGAGACCACGTACTCCTGGACGCCGAACGTGCCGACCACGTGATCACCCGGCTGGAAGCCGGGGTGGTTGGATGCGGTGACCTCGATGACCGATCCGGCACGCATCACCTCACCGATGCCCACCGGCGGCAGATAGGAGGGGCGGTCGTCCAGCCAGCCCCGCATGGCCGGGTCCAGCGAGATGACCCGTGTCCGGCCCGCGAACCGGCCCGGGCCCGGATCCTCCACGGCCCCTGAAAAGTGCTGCCAGTCATCGGGTTTCACCTGGCCCTCGGGGCGGGCTGCCAGACGGATCTGGCGGTTGGTCGCAGACATTGCGCCTCCTGTCGTTCGCGGCTCCCAGCGACCATACCGACCAGTAGGTACGACAGGGGGCGTGATGTTCACCACACACCATCTCTCCGTTCAGGTCTCGAAGCCGTCGGGGACCGAATCCCCGGCTCCGGTCGCCATGGCGGGGCGTCCGGTCCCGACAGCAGCCGGAGGGCGGGCGGGGAAGGCGTCCTACGTCGTCAGTGGGGGCAGCGGGCGCAGCACGACACGGTCCGCCGCCGGATCCGCGGCGGCTGTTCGCCGCCCTTCCCCGAGTCGGCTTTGGCCTTGCGCGGGAGACGGACAGTTTTCCGGCGATGCACGGGAATAGCCGAATCCGCTTCCCGTCTCTCCCAGTTGATCCGCCGCGCAGCACATCAAAGGTCGTCGAGGCTGCCGACGCAGAGGGTGAACACCACGGCAAAGACCAGGGCGGCCGGAATCCGACCAGGGTCATGTCGGCAACGGCATGGGGTGCTTACGGAGTTCGCCGGCCACCCGGCAGACCACCAACCCGATCCGTACCCGTGGGCACCCGGCCGTCGACCCTGTGCGGCATCGAGCCCAAAACGTGACTCCCAGCAGGCTTATCAGGCATTCCAACCAGTCGGTATCGTGCGCCGCCACCCCCCTTCGATCCCGCCCACCTCCACGGATCCGAGCCGCATGGAAAGGCCACGCGATGACCTACGCCGACGACAACCGGTATCCGCCACCACCACCGTCGGGATGGACGCAGCCGCAGACCGAGCCCTATCGGTATGCCCCTCGGCACGACTCGTACGGCCGGGATCCGTGGCAGGAGCCGTACGGACACGACGCCCCTCGGTACGACCCGTATGGATACGACGCCTCTGCGTACGACTCGTACGGGCAAGCCCCTCGGCATGAGCCGTACGGGCACGAGACCGGTCGACGCAGCGCCGACCTCGCCGCCCTCCGCTCGGCCTACCGCCTGCTCCGCCGAGTCTCCACCCTCACCGCGCTCGGCTCCTTCCTGGTCTACGTCTTGCTGTCCTGCTATGCGCCGGACCTGATGGGGACCAAGATCGCCGGGGAGCTGAGCCTGGGCATGGCCCTGGGGGTCCTCCAACTCATCGTCACCTTCGTGGCAGTCCTCTGGTACGGACGCAGTGCACAACGCTCCGTGGACCGGTTGGCGCGGGTCGTCAGGGAACGGGCGGCGCGGCCGGCCCGGGACGCCGGGGTGGCGAGATGAACAACTTCACCTCCGGCACGCAGGCCACAGTCCTGATTCTCTTCACCGCCCTGGCCACTTTCACGCTACTGATGTGCGTGATGGCGGGACCGGATCGCGACGACCTGACGAACTTCTATACCGGCTACCTCTCGCTCACGCCGCTCAGGAACGGTTTGGCGATCGCGGGCGACTACATCTCCGCGGCCACCGTGTTGAGCACCACCGGCATCATCGCGCTCGCGGGATACGACGGCTACGTGCTGGCCGTCAGCACAGCCATGTCGCTGGTGCTGCTGATGTTCCTGCTGGCCGAACCCCTGCGCAACGCCGGCAGGTTCACCATGGGCGACGTGCTGACCCGGAACATGCCCGGGCGTGCCGTCCGCATCGCCTCCTGCGTGGTGACGCTTTCGGCGACTCTTCCCTTCCTCGTCGTCCAGCTCTCCGGGGCCGGGTCGCTGCTCACCTTCATCCTGGGCATCCCGCACCTGCCGGGCGCCAGGACGGTGTGCATCGTCCTCGTCGGCAGCCTGATGATCATTTACGCGGCGATCGGCGGCATGAGGGGCACCGCGCTCATCCAAATGATCAAGATCGTGCTTCTGCTGGGCACCAGCATCGCCGTCGCCGCTCTGGTCCTGAACCACTTCGACTGGAGCCCCGGCGACCTGCTCCGGGCCGCCGAGCGCGGCAGCGGCACGGGGCCCGCTTTCCTCCAACAGGGCCTGCAACTGGGCACCTCTGCCAGTCAGCGACTGGACTTCGTCAGTCTCCAGATCACCGTGGTCCTCGGCGTGGCCTGCCTGCCGCACATCACGATGCGCCTGTACTCCGCGCGGGACGTGCCCGCCGTACGCCGCTCCATGTCGTGGGCAGTCGGCACCGTCACCACGTTCTGCCTGCTCGTGATCATCATGGGTACGGGCGCGGCGGCGCTGGTGGGATCTCAGTACATCACCGCGGCCGACCCACACGGCAGGACGTCGGTGCTCATGCTGTCCCGAGCGCTGGGCGGCGACGGCGCCTCCGCAGGCGCGACGATTCTCTATGCGGCCGTGGCGGGCACGGTGTTCATCACCCTGCTGTCCTCTGTCGCCGGGATGACCCTGGCCGCGGCCTCATCGCTCGCCCATGACCTGTTCGCCCATGCGGTGCGGCGAGGACAGGCGGCGCCGCGTACGGAGATGACGGTGGCGGCATGGACGAGCGTGGCCGTGGGAACAGTTGCCATCATGCTGTCCACCGTGGTCCAGAACTGGGACGTCGGCGTCCTGACCACGCTGGCGATCTGCATCGGGGCGTCGGCGGTGGCCCCCGCGTTGACCTACTCCCTGTTCTGGCGAGGCTTCACGCGCACGGGGCTGCTCGCGAGCCTCTACGGCGGTGCAGCCTGCGCGGTGGTGCTGATGGTCTTCTCCCAAGCCGTTTCGGGCACGCCCTCCGCCGTCTTCCCGAACGCCCACTTCGACCTGTTCCCCATGCAGTCCACGGGCCTGGTCTCCATACCGTTCGGCTACCTGGCGGGCTGGCTGGGCAGCCGTCTGGACCACCGCCGACGCGCCACCGAGAGCCGCGAGAACCGACGGCTGTACGAGGAGGGCGAAGAACGGTTGCTTGCCGCAGCCGAATAACCACAGCGACGGGAGGCGCGCCCTGCCCGGGGGCCACGGTTGGCCTGGACCACGGCGGGTTACAACAGCGGCCTCAGCACCTGAGCTCGTACACTGCGCGGCAGGCGCCCTCCAGCAGTCGGACCCGTTCCCGCAGCGGCGGATGCGTTCACTGCTGCCGGATCCGTCCCGGATGAAACTCCTCGCAGACACCAACCTCGCGGCCGCCCGAGGCGACTGGTACACCGACAGCACCGACCTGCGCCAGCTCATCGGCCGCCCATCCACACCCCTGGCCACAGCCGTCGCCGATGCCCTCAAGGCCGGCCCCGCCGACACCTTCGACCCGCGCGGCCGACCTCACCCGGGAAGGGCGCCGCCCATCTCGACCAGTCGCACTGAGCGTCTCTAATCAGCTAAGCGATCCCATGTCAGACGTAGCGTCCGGCGTGGGGTCTGCCCACCGTGGAGGGGTAGCGTGAGCGTGCAGGTGGAAGCCCGCGCCCAGTGCTGCTCCTCGTGGCTTGTGCCGGTTGGTGGGTGTGCTGATCGTTGTCACGCTCTGGTGCCGGTGGGCTGCGCGGGGCAGCCGGGTCCGGTCCGTTGGTGCGTGTCCCTCCGGACGCTTGCCCGCCGGACCCTGGGGGCCGGTGGGGGAGGGTGCCCTGCGTCGCCTGGGCGCGGGGCGTGTTGGCCTGTGCTGCCGGGTGGGGCCGGTCTTGGACCGGTCCCGGCTGGTGTTCGTGGCCGGGGTGACCACGGCTTTGGCTTCGAGTTTGTCCACCACGGAGCGGATGACCATGGCCCCGGTAGTGCGGTCGGCCACGGTCTTGGTCTGGTGGGTGAGTCCGCGTGCGGCGATACGCCGCCACGCCCCGTGATCGCGGTCGCCCTGCCAGCCGCAGCCGTGACGGTCGGGGCAGATGGCCCATTTCCAGCCCGGTGTGGTGGTTCGGTCCGGTGCTTTGCGGTGCCGCAGCGGGGTGAGGCACTGGGGGCAGTGCTTGGAGGTGTTCCGGGCCGGGACGGTCACCACCGCGATACCGGTCTCGGCGGCCAGGTGCCGCATGCGGTCGGCGATCTGGCCGCGCACCTGTTGGGACAGGCGTGTGTTCATCGTCCGTCCCATGCCCTTGGCTGCCATCGACCGCAGGTCTTCCAGGTAGATGACGGTGGCCCCGGCGGCGATGGCCTGGTCGACGGCCCAGCGGGCGGCAGCCCAGGCCAGGGCGTCGTTGAGGTTCGACCGACGGGCGGACACACGGCGGATTTCGTCCCGCAGGACCTGGTCTTTGTCGGCCAGGGCGTGTTGTTCGTTCGCGCTCATCAGCCGCTGGTAGTGGTCGGCCTTGACGTGGAGGTGTTCGCTGTGTCGGCGCAGCCGATGCTGCTTGGCCAGCACTCCAGCGGCCCGGAACTGGGCGCCCGATCCGAGGGCGTTGATCCGCCCGTCATCGTGCAGCCGGACCGCACCGGCGGACAATAGGGTGTTCAGGCCCCAGTCCACGCCAAGCGCGACGGTATGCCCGGTACGGGCGGTCTTCGGGACGGCATGGGTGTAGGCGAGATCAGCGCGCACCCGGCCGCCGGACACGCGGAGCGTAGGCAGGTGCAGCACAGCACCGGGCGGAATCGTCGGCGGCAGCGAGATCGGGCAGGCCACCCACGTCCAGTTGGCGTAGGAGTGCGGGTCGGGGCGAGTGGGGAGCTGCAACCTGAGCAGAGCGCGGCTGGGGTCTTCGGCGCGTTCGATGGCGGCCTGCTGCCCGTCGCATGCCGACAGCAGCAGCATGCGCGCCACTCGGGGCGTGGGCTCCAGTTCGAACACATCGGCCGGAAGCCGCCCATGCGTCCGCTCGAAGGCGGTTGCTTGCCGAGTGCGGGATTTGATCACGCTCGACGGCAGGAACTGTCCACCGGGTACAGCCTCGCGCACCTGGTCCCATTCCTCGGGTGTGCGTTCGGCCGGATCGGCGGGCCAGGTAGCCAGCACTCCGGCGGTCAGGTCGGCCCGCCACTTCGCCGACCGCAGCGAGCGCCCGGACGCCTCCTGGGCCATGCGCGTGATCCGGTCATTGACCTTGATCCCATCGGGCGGAGCCACCGTCCAGCCCAGGCGGCGTAGGGCCATCCACGCATTCGACGGCAGCTTCCGGCCCCCGGCATCTTCCCCGGAGGCGAGGGTGTCCACATCGGTGGCGTTCCAGTACTCACCGGTCAGCGCGCCGACCATGCCGGACACGAGGTCAGCAGCCCATCCGACGCGCTCCGCTACAACAGCAGCGGGCAGGAGTTCGCCGGTCTTCTCGTCTACGCCGGTACGCAGCATGCCGCGTGCGCATGCGGTACGGGAAGTCTCGCCCTCGGCGAGCAGCAGCTTCCGGCTCACGTGGCAGCATCCTCGCCGGCACACTGACCAGTCTCGGCGAGCAGCTGCTTGCGGGCCTTGGCCGAACGCATACCGTACAGGCGACCGGCGAAGGTGGTGACCAGGGAGACGAAGTCTTCAAGCAACTCGTCCCGGCCGCCGGACTTCTTCGGGTGCAGCACTTCGAGGGTGACGCCGTACACGGCGAACAGGCGCTTGAGCCAGCCGACACCGAACCGGGCCAGCCGGTCCTCATGCGTCACCCGCACCACGCTCACGCTGCCATCGGAAACCATCGCCAACACCCGGTTCAAACCGGGCCGGTTCTCCCGCAGACCAGAGCCACGGTCCTTGAGGACCCTCACGACCTCACCCGTAGACGTGGCCGCAACTCCTTTTCCTGCGCGGCCAACGAGGACTCCTGACCGGATGAACCGGACACACGCACATACAAAACCTCCCGCCTCGGACGGGAAGCTGCCCAGTCACCACCGCGCTTCATGTTCTCCACATCGATCGAGGAGAACCGACGCTCACGACCAACCCACGAGAACGGAATCTTGCCGTCAATAGCCCACTGGCGAAGCGTCATCGGGTGAATACCCAGACGCTTCGCGGCCTTGGACACACGCAGCAACTCCATGTACATAACTATACATACACAACACTAGGGATAAATAAGGAAGTAGGTGAGCCTGGACACGGTAGTTGGAACCAGCGGGGCGGAGTGAGTTGGCGGATTCTCCTCGATGGGACACGCTTGTTGGCACCAAGTGGTCACGCTTCTTGCAAGCCGCGAGTTGCCAATGAGGTTTTCCCGACGAAATCTCGTGAGGTGACCCGGCCCACGGGATCCCGCGAGTCACGATGAGTCCTGAAGCGTCCGGCGGTCGTACTGTCGAACTCGTTACCGAGGAGGACTTCTGATGCGCAGCGTGACCTATTCGATGAGCGTCTCACTTGACGGCTACATCGTCGGGCCGGACGGCGACTTCGACTGGACGCCGCCCGACGAGGAGGTCTTTCGCTTCGCCACCGACGAGGTGCGAGAGGTCGGCGTCCACCTGTTGGGACGACGGCTGTACGAGACGATGCTGTACTGGGAGACCGTTGACCAGAATCCATCGCTCGACTTCTCAACGCTCGAGTTTGCCGCGATCTGGAAGGCGCTCCCAAAGGTGGTGTTCTCCACCACGCTGTCGGCGGTGCAGGGCAATGCCCGCCTGGCCTCCGGCGGCCTGACGGAGGAGATCGAGCGGTTGCGAGCCGAGCCGGGGAAGGGCGACATCGCGATCGGCGGCGCGACTCTCGCCGCCGAGGCGGCCGCGTTGGGTCTGATCGACGAGTACCGGGCCAGGGTCTACCCGGTGCTGGTTGGCGGCGGCATTCCGTTCTTTCCCCAGCGCGAGCGCCGGGTGGATCTCGAACTCGTCGAGACCCGCACCTTCAGCTCGAGAATCGTCTACCTCCGCTACCGCGTGGCGCGCTAGCTGTTCTGTCCATGGAGGTTGGTGACGCAGGTCTCGGCTGAGGGATCTTGAAATGGGTGAGGGCCTTCTGGCCTGGTGTGGATTGCGACATCTGCA
>NZ_JBITGS010000061.1:0-30980 GCF_044457265.1 Streptomyces sp. NPDC050564
CTCGACGCCTGGCGCACCAGACATCCACCACGGCAGACACATGCTGATGAAGACTGAATGACGCTGACGGTTACCACAACAGTTCCCAACCCCCTTGGCTCCGCGAGGGCATCGACGACTACCTGCCGTCAGCAACCCCAGGCGGCGAGAACATCACCGATCCGATCACCCCCGCCGTCATGGGCCCCTTGCTGATCTGGGCCTTGCGCATGGTGGAAGACTTCGCCGAAGACATCCTCGCGGCCGCGGCAGAGCGCCATCGAATGTCCGCCATCGCCGAAACCAACGCCGCCACCCCAGCGGGACTGGCCAAGCTCCGCGCCTTCCTCAACCGGATCGTCACCGAGCAACAGCCGTTCCCCAGCATCTGGAACGGAGAGCACCGCGCCGCCACTACCTACATCGCCGCCCGCACCGGTGCCTCCCGACAGCAGGTCGGTGGCCTGCTTGGCCGTGAAGGATGGGCAGCCTACATCCGCCGTCGCCCCGGCCCGTGCCCTCTCGACATCACGATCACCGGCCGCATCGACAACCGCCCCTGGCGCCAGGCCATCGACTTCGGTGAAGCCGCAACGCTACTGCGCCACCTGGCCACCGCCTGCTTCGTCGTCGTCGCCTACCTGACCGGTATGCGCCCCGGAGAAGTCCTTGGACTGCGCAGCGGCTGCTGCCCCGAGCCAGACAACGGACCTCACCTGATCTACGGCAACGTCTACAAGACCGCACTCGACGAGCACGGCAACCACCTCTCCCATGGCACCCCGCGGGAAGCCCCCTGGGTGGCCATCGCCCCGGTCACCCGCGCCATCCGCGTACTGGAACGCATCGTCCCGGACGGCGCCCTGCTGTTCGACTCCACAACCCACAACGCCACGATCGGCGGCCGCGGCCGCCAAGGCTCGCTGGGCTTGAAGACCATGCGCGGCCGCATCGAGGACTTCGTCGCCTTCGCCTCCCACACCGCCACCGTTCTGGACCGCCCGGGCGAGATCATCCCGGCCGACCCGCATGGCGCCGTCGGCACGGCACGCTTCCGTCGCACGCTCGCCTGGCACATCGCCCGTCGCCCTGGCGGCCTGGTTGCCCTCGCCATCCAGTACGGCCACCTGCGCACCGCCATCTCCGGCGGCTACGCCTCCCGCGGCCGTGACGGCATCGACGACCTTCTCGACGTCGAAACAGCCCGCGCCACCATAGAGACCCTCACTACCCTCCATGAGGATCTGACCAGCGGCGTCGGCATCTCGGGCCCCGCGGCCCGCCGGGCGGTCCACGCCGCCACACGCGCCGCCACCTTCACCGGCCAGATCATCACCGCGAAACAGGCTCGCGACCTGCTGGCCAACCACCACCTCACCGTCTACGACAACCCCAACACCCTGCTGATGTGTGTCTACAAAGCCGACACCGCGCTCTGCCACCACACGGGCCACCAGCCCTCCCCCCGCCTCGATCACTGCATGCCCGCCTGCGCCAACATCGCCCGAACCGACAACCACGCCCGCGGGCTCCGCGAAGCCGCCCACCAGCTCGAACAGCGCGCCAGTCACCTCCCGACCCCACTGGCCGAGAGGCTTCGCCTCAACGCCACCAAGCTCCACGCGCACGCCAAACGACACCACGACCAGCGCATCACCACCCCGGAGACGACTCCATGACCCCAGCCCTCGACGAGCGCTCACGCATCCGCGCCGCCACGGACCGCATCCTCGCCGGCACCCCCCAGCACTCCAACGGCGCGCTCACGATCGTCGCCGTGGCCCAAGAGGCCCAGGTGCCACGCAACGCACTCACCCAGCGCCATCCCGACCTCAAGAACGACTTCTACGCCAAGGTCAAGGAACGAGGTCAGCCCACAGACTCGGAACGACGGCTGCGCAAGAAGATCACTAAGCTGAAAGAACTCCGCGCAGCCGACAAAGAGCAGCTCGCGCAACTGGCAACGGACGTCGAGAACCTCGTCCGGGTCGTCAATCAGCTCACCCTGGAAAACCGGCAACTCCGCCAACAGCTGGCCACGCCAGGCCCCATAGTTCGACTGCTACCTACCTAGCCCCAGCCTCCGGGACGGTGATCACACGCCGCCCCGCGGCGCAGGCGCCAGCCTTCGCCGGGTCGATCCGCACCCACCCATAGGCCCGCGACATCCTCAACAACCCGGCACTGAATGTCTACGACAACCCGCGGTCCTTCCTGATGTACGTCTACAACCGGGATCGGGCCTTGTGTCACCGCCTGGACGCCGATGACGCGCCGCTGCTGGACCGATGCCGGCCGTCGTGCGGAAACGTCGCGCGCACCGACCACCATGCCGCGGTACGCCCGGGCCCCGGAGAGGCGGCGTCTGCGCCAGCAGGTCAGGCGACTCACAGGGCTCAGGGCAGCCGACGCGAAGGAGATCACCCAGCTCAAAGCTGATGTCGAGGCACTGGTGGGTGCACTGCACCGCACCAGGCCACGGTGGAGAACAGCCATCTGCACCGGAAGCTCGCCGACCGACGTGCACATGCGATGGTGCGCGTGCTGCCGACGCAGACGACGCCGTGAACCCCGCCGTGGTGGAACCGGCAGTGTCGCGAACCGGTCCGGCGGCCGTCACTTCCTGGCCGCGCCGGGTTCCCCGCTAATGGATTCCTGGTAGGCATCCGCGTAGGTGGGAGAGTCCTTGATCAGGTCGTCGCAGAACGCGGCGACGTCGGTGCCGATGAGTTCCAAAACTCCTTTGCCCCCGGCTACGCCCTCCTCGAAGAAGTCGACGATTCCAGGGAGGAGGGGGCCGTCGGGCAGGCTGACCGGTCCGACCTTGAAGAGGTACTTCTGCATCTCCTTGTAGACGATCTGGTAGTCCGGCGGGAGTGCCTTGACCCGGGCCAGGTGCGCCCGCCACTGTTTCTTGCCTTCGATAATGTCTTGGATGCTCACGTCAGCCTCCCAGCCGGCTCAATTTTCTTGCGACGTTCCTGTTCAACTGCTGGCGCCACCGGTCGCGATAAGTCCGAGCCCCTGCTCCGCCAGCCAGCGCTGTGCAGAAGCCCCGGACGTCGTCACCGAGCACCTCGTGGACGGTCTGCCCGTCCGCTGCCGACACTTCGAGCAGCCCCAGGGCGGAGTCGAGGATCGGCGTCAGGTTGCGGCCGGTGAAGTCCCCGTAGGGGAAGAGGTGGGCGACGATCTGCCCCCACGCCACCCGGTAGTCGTCCGGCAGGGCCTCGACCCGGGCTTCGAACGCCTTCCATTCCCTGGTGAGATCGCTGCCTGTGACCTTCTCCCAGAAGTTCATCTCCCGCCCTCCTTGAGCCTGTTGATGCGCGATGAGAGGTACTGCCATTTCGCCCAGAACTTCGCGAGTTCCTCGCGTCCGGCATCGTTGAGCGCATAGAACTTGCGCGGCGGACCGACCTCGGATGGCCGTTTCGTCACTTGGACGAGCCCGTTCCTCTCCAGCCGCAGCAAGATGGTGTACACCGTCCCCTCGATGACGTCGGCGAAGCCGAGCTCGTTCAGCTGGCGAGTGATGGCGTACCCGTAGGTTTCCTCGCTGCCGACGATTTCGAGCACGCACCCTTCGAGCGTGCCCTTCAACATCTCCGTCAGGTCGTCCATCGCGGGTGCTCCTCAGCCTTGCCGGTACTACGTGATACCGAGTACCGCTATACGGTATCACCGAGTAGTGGAACGGCAACGTCTCCGGTGGGCGCAATCCCGGGCCTACGCCTTCGGTGAGGGACCGGTTTCTGTCGAACGCCGCAGCCCGGTCCGGTTGAGCTGACGGGTGGGCCGTTGCATGTCAACATGCAGAACTTGACAGAGAAACTGTCGGCTGGGGCACCCGCGGTGAGTTGGCGTACCACCCTGTACTACCGCATGTCGTGGTGGAGTTCGTCGGCGCGGTCTGCTCACGCGCCCGCACCCGCACCCGTACCCGTACCCGCGACGGCGGCAGTACGGCGTCCGGCCCAACTCGGGCCCGGCGGACGGTATATCGAACGTCAGCCGGGCACCCTTCCCCGCCAGCCTTCTGCGCGCGCAACGACGATGCCCGCCGGGCCGGGCTGCGGCCCGCCACGTAACAGCGGCGAGAGGCCGCTCACCTGGGATGACGGGACGTCAGTCGGGCGTGCGGAGGGGACTTCGGCGGTGCTGCTGGACGGGTGGCCCCTATTGGGTCCCTGCCCGGAAACTTCGTGGCCCATCAAACCCCGAAAAACGGGCCCCCACCGCCGCCACCGGCGTCGCTGATGGCCAGATCGGCATCCGATCGGGTGAGGCGTATGCGCGGCACCTTGCCTGGTCCTCCCGGATGGGGATCACTGCCTGTTGGGCGGACGGACCCGGCCCTGACGGGACCAGTGAGAGGCGGATGCGCGATGGGACATGGCGGAAATGTGTTCGAGGAGCTGATGGCCGACCACCGGGAAGTCGAGGAGATCTTCGGCCGGATCCAGGCGATGACCGTGCAGGGACAGGAACTGCGTGATCTTGTCGACGAGGTCACCATCGAGGTGGTACGGCACTCGGTCGCCGAGGAGCAGTACCTCTACCCGGCGGTGCGCGAGTACGTCGAGGGCGGTGACCGGCTCGCGGACAAGGAGCTCGCGGATCACGGACGGGTGGAGAACCTCCTCAAGCAGCTGGAGAGGATGGACACCGAGGACCCCCAGATGAGCCCGGTGCTGCAGCAGCTCATGGACGAGGTGGCCGCCCACGTGGAGGACGAGGAGAACAATCTCTTCCCGATGCTGCGCCAGGCGTGCTCTTCGGAGATGCTCGGAGAGCTGGGGGACAAGGTCCGCCGGGCCAAGGCCATGGCCCCTACCCGCCCGCACCCCGCCGCCCCCGACACCCCGCCCGCGAACAAGCTCCTGGCGCCGGGCGCCGGCCTGGTCGATCGGGCCCGCGACTTTGTCACGGGCCGCGGCAGATCCTGAATCTCCGGCACGCCACGTCACCGGGGGAAACAGGCTTGCGGCTGCCTGTCACGGTTCAAAGCAGCGGGGGAGGGGCTGACATCCCCCCGCTGCTCCCGCGCCCGCCGGCACAGAGAAGGAACAGGGTGCGGGTGCGGGACGGAGGCGGGAGGGCTCAGGCCGCGCCCATCGGCACCACCGACGACGGACGGATGCGTCGGCTGACCGTCCACCTTCCCCGCAGTTCCACCGGTCGGATCGGATGTCGACTCCCGTCCAACCGGTCCCGGCCCCCCGGCAACGCGAACCCCCGCTCGGCGACCCCTCTCGGTCACAGCACCCGTGAGGTGTCGGAAGAGGCTGGTGGGCAGGCACGCGAGATCGCAAGAGGCCGCCGGCCGCCCTAGAGCTGAGTGGCGCCGCCGTCGACCAGCAGCTCCGCGCCGGTGGTGAAGGAACTCTGGTCCCCTGCCAGGTAGAGGGCGGTGGAGGCGACTTCGTCGGGACGGCCTGCGCGGCCGAGCGGGGTCGGCGCGGCGGCATGATCGCCCTGCGGGAATGCGGCCCGCAGCTCGTCACCGCCGGGGGTCGCGACGGGGCCCGGAGTGAGGGCCTTGACCCGGATGCCGCGGCCGGCCAGTTCGGCAGCCCAGGTGCGGGCAAGGCTGCGTATTGCGGCCTTGGTGGCGCCGTAGACGCCCAGGCCCGCAACGCCGCGCCGGGCCGCGCTGGAGGAAAGCAGGATCACCGAGACGCCGGCCGACACAGCGGAAGGGCCTTTTGGAGGTGAAGACTGTGCCCTTGAGGTTGGTGGAGGTAGTGCGGTCGTACTCCTCCTCGGTGATCTCGCCGAGCGGGCCGTAGTCCCCCACGCCGGCGTTGGCGACGACGATGTCGAGATGACCGCTGCGCTCGGTGATTTGGGCGATGAGCCGGTCCAGGTCATCGAGCTTCGACACATCGCTCTGGATGCCGATGCCGCGGCCGCCGACCCGTTCGACGGCGGCGTCCAACGCGGCCTTGCGGCGACCGGTCAGATAGACGGTTGCTCCCTCGGCAGCGAACCGCCGGGCCATGGCCAGACCGATGCCGGTGGAGGCCCCGGTCACGAGGGCGGTCTTGTTGTCCAGCTGTCCCATGAGATTCTCCCGGTCCTTGAAGTAACTATTCTTGTTACATCTGTGGCGCAAAAAGTGCCTCCCTGTCGTGCAGGGAGGTCGACGGCCGGGGCTAGGCGGCTTTCAGCACGTCCCGCAGCACATCCTCGAGTGCGGTTCTCGCCAGCTCCTTGCGCAGGGTGGCTTCGACCTCGCCGTAGACGGCGGCCAGCGCCGGGCCGACGCCGTGACCCACGACGCACTCGGGGTCAGGCGCGGAGCGGTGCAGGGCGAAGACCGGCCCCGACTCGACGGCCTCGTAGACGTCGAGCAGGGTGATCGCCGCCAGGTCCCGCGACAGCGTCCAGCCGGCGCCGGCGCCCCGCCGCGAATCGACCAGGCCGGCCTTGCGCAGCTCGGCCAGCAGGCGACGGATCACCACTGGATTGGTGTTGACGCTCGTGGCGATCTGCTCGGAGGTGGCGACCTCATGGCCGCGGCGCTGGTACAGCCCGACCCAGGTCAGGGCATGTACCGCGATGGTCAGCCTGCTGTTGGCGCTCACGCTGCGCCCTCACCTCCGGTCGTGAAGTAACCACAGTGGTTACGACCATCTGCGGCAAGTCACCGGTGCCGGACCGCGAGGGTGCGGGCTGCAGAAGGGGGCGAACCAAGTGACCCCGGGGCCGAACAGGCCGCCGCTCGGCCACCGGAGTCGACTTCGTACGCCTACGCTGCCTCGTTCGTTCCCAGGGCGGCGCTGAGTACGGTGATGGCCTGGGCGACAGCCGCGCGCGTGGCGTGGGTGTCGCTGAGCGGGTTGAGCATCATGAAGTCGTGTGTGATGCCGTCGTAGCGGACCGTGGTGACGTCGACGCCCGCGGCGCGGAGTTTGGCGGCGTACGCCTCGCCCTCGTCGCGCAGGACGTCGGCCTCGTCGACGAGGAGGAAGGCCGGCGGTAGGCCGGCGAGTTGGTCGAGGTCTGCCTTCAAAGGCGAGGCGGTGATCTCGCTGCGCTGTGAACGCTCCGGCACATAGGCGTCCCAGAACCACTCCATGGCCTTGGCCGTGAGGAAGTACCCCGTGGCGAAGTCGGAGTAGGACTTGGTGTCCATGTCGGCGTTGGTGACCGGGTAGTACATGGACTGGTGGACGAAGCGGACATCGCCGCGCTCTTTGGCCATCAGGGCCAGCGCGGCGGTCATGTTGCCGCCGACCGAATCGCCCGCGACCGCCATGCGGTCCGGGTCGAGACCGTGAGCAGCCCCTTCGCGCACGATCCACTGGGCGGTGGCGTAGCCCTGCTCGATCGCCACGGGGTAGTGCGCCTCGGGCGAGCGGGCATATTCGACGAACACCACAGCAGCTCGCACCCCGTCCGCCAGTTCGCGCACCAGCCGGTCGTGGGTGTCGGCGTTTCCGAGGATCCAGCCCCCGCCGTGCATGTAGAGGACGACCGGGAGGGGTGACGCAGCGTTCTGCGGCCGCACCACGCGGACACGGACGTCACCGACCTCGGCGGGAACCGTGATCCACTCCGAGTCGACGGAAAGCTTGTCGATCGGCTCCGCCTGGATGTCATCGAGCACCTTGCGGGCCTTCTCGGGACCCAGTTCGTACAGGAACGGCGGCTTGGAGGTGGCATCGGCGAGCTGCTGGGAAGCAGGCTCCAGAACGAGGCTGCCTGCGGACTGCACCGTCATGACGATCTCCTTGGGATCTCGGGATGGCTGCTCACCGGGGAGCATGCTGAGGACCCGTGCCCGGCTGCCCCGGTGGTGCGCGAGTACCGCGCGGCATCGGATGAGCAGGCACGGCAGCGGTACGCGCTATATGACAACAGGGTCACCCACCCCGGGGGTGATCGCATCTGCGCTTGGGCTGCAGCCGCAACTCAAGGTCCCACGCCCTCGCGTTGTGCGGCTTGCGTTTCGACACCTTCTTGGCGGCCGTCCTCTTCGTCGTGGTCTTCTTCTTCGCCGGCTCGCGCACTCGGCCTCGCCGCGCGACGCCTTCGCTTGCTCAACTGCCGTATGCCGGGCGGCTATCAGATCCAGCACCTTGCCCGGCTTCTCCTCTGGCTCCGGCACCGCGCGGGGCGTGCCGGCTGCTCTTGGGCGACAACCCCTCTTCCAGGAGCTTCACTTCGTCACCCACGCTGTGGCATCGCCCCAGTTCGCCTCAGCCCTGGCTGGTATCGGACCTCAGGCGTGTGTGGCGGCAATCGGAGATCGACAAGGAAATCGTCGGCGCCATGGGGAAGTCTGTCACCGATGATCGGGCGCCGGTGATCGGCGGTCTCAGGGAATCCCGCACGGTCTTGAGCGGCCAACTCGCCTTCGCGGTAAAAGGCCGGATGGGAGCGGCAGTTTCGCAGAGCACTTTCTGACCGCTGTCAGTACCTTCCGACAACGGCGCCGACCAACCGGGGGAGACGGCCGGTGCCCCCAGCGTGGGGCTGCCGGCACTGCACAACGACTGCCCGAGAATGCAGGGTCTCGCTCATTCCTCTGCTGCGTTGCCCCACCTGAGCTCCGGGTCTAGCGTGGGCGATGTGGCACCAGGCGCCATCTGCCGCGAGGTACCACGCCGCGTAGGGAAAGCCCCCGGTCTCAGCAGGCGGACGCTCTTCCTTTTGCCGTACCGAAATTCTCACGGGCGGATTTGGCGCACATTCCGCGCTCAGGTGCTTCCGGGAGGTCACCGTGTCCGCCACGCACCACAACAAAGCCACCGTCGACGGCCAAGAGGTTTTCTACCGGGAGGCCGGTCCCGCGGACGCCCCCGTCATCCTGTTGCTGCACGGATTTCCCAGCAGCTCGCACATGTACCGCCATCTCATCCCGGCCCTGGCCGATCGGTATCACGTGATCGCAACCGATCACATCGGTTTCGGCCAGTCTTCCATGCCCGAGGTCGACGCATTCGACTACACCTTCGACCACCTCGCCGGTATCACCGGCGGGCTGCTTGACCAGTTGGGTATCAAGCGCTTCTCCCTCTACGTCCACGATTACGGCGCGCCCATCGGCCGGCGGCTGGCCCTCAACCCCTCCTACGAGGTCACCACGATCGTCTCGCAGAGCGGTAGCGCCTACATGGAGGGCTTCGCCAAGCCCTTCTGGGACGATCTCTTCGCCTACGCCACCCATCCCGGGCCCCGGCACCGAACCGGGCGCGCGGGCCAAGTTCGCCCCCGCATACGACCCGCTGGCAGTACGAGAACGGCGCCACCGACAAGACCTTGGTCAGGCCGGACACCTGGACCCACGACCAGGTCCTGCTGGATCGCCTCGGCAACGACGAGGTGCGGTTGGCGCTGTTCCGGGACTACCCGACCAACATCGAGGGCTATCCACAGCTACAGGAATACTTCCGCACCAGCCAGGTGCCGTTGCTCGCGGTCTGGGGCGAACGGGATGAGATCTTCGGGCCCGACGGTGCGCGAACGTTCTCCCGTGACCTGCCGGACGCGGAAGTCCACTCTGCTACCGGCCGGGCATTTCGCTCTGGAGACGCACCTGGACGCCATCAGCGGCTACATGCACGGATTCCTGGGCCGCGTCCTCGCCTGAGGCGCGAAAGGGGTCCTGGGACCCCGGCTGAATGTGACGTGCGCAAAGAGGTGCGAGGAGCAGGTAATGGCTCATGACACGGTCCAGGAGGCCGACGTCCGGGAGACCGTCGGGCAGTTTTTCCGGCTGCTCGGCGCGGGCGATGCCGACGGTGTCGCCGAGGTCTTCGCCGAAGAGATCGACTGGTTCGTGCCAGGGACGAAAAGGTGCTTCCCTGGGCTGGCCGGCGCACGCGGCGTGAACAGGTCCCGGAGTACTTCAAGACCCTGTGGCCGGCGTTCGTCGCGGCACAGAGCGAGGCCAGCATCGACAAGATCGTCGTCGACGGCGCGGACGCAGTGGCCTTGGGCAGGTTCAGCCTGGTCGTGAAGGCCAATGGCCGCCGGTTCAGCATGCCCGTCGCGTTCCACTCCACCGTCGAGTCGGGGCGCCTGGTGCGATTGCACCTCTACGAGGACACCGACCTGGTCACCAGGACCGAAACCGCAAGCGGCTGAGCCAAGAGAGGTGGCGTGGTGGCCACATTGACAGCGGTGAACGTCGGGATGCCCAAGGATGTCCCCTGGCACGGCAAGACCGTGTACACCGGCGTCTACAAGCAGGCCGTGAGCGGGCCGCGCATGGTGCGGCGGCTCAACATCGACGGCGACGGCCAAGGCGATCTGGGCGGGCACGGCGGCGAACAGCGGGCGGTACTGGTGTACCAGAGCGACTCCTACCGCTACTGGGCCCGGGAACTGGGCCGCGACGACCTCACTCCCGGACAGTTCGGCGAGAACTTCACCGTCGACGGCCTGCCCGACGACGAGGTCTGCATCGGCGACCGCTACCGCATCGGCGGCGCGCTCTTCGAGGTCACACAGCCGCGCGTGACCTGCTATCGCGTGGGCCTGCGCATGGGCGAGCCCCAGATGGCGGCCCTGCTGGTGGCCCACCACCGCCCCGGCTTCTATCTGCGGGTGATCGAGGAAGGGGAGGTCGAGGCCGGGCAGGAGATCGTCAAGGTCTCCACCGGCCCCGAGGCGATGACCGTCGCGGAGATCGACCGGGTGCTCTACCTGCCCGGGCACACCCGCGAACAAGTCGAACGGGCCCTGCGGATCCCCGCGCTCAGCCCTGGCTGGCGGGCATCCATGCAGACCCTGCGGGACCAGGCCGACACCCTGGTGGCCGGGGCCTCGGGCAGCGCGGGACTGAACACCGCTGCCACCGCCCCGCCGCCCGCCTGGCCGGGGTTCCGCCCGCTGACCGTCACCCACATCCAGCCCGAGAGCCGCAGCGTGTTCTCGCTGTCGCTGGCCACCGCGGACGGCTCCGCTCTGCCGACCGCACTGCCGGGCCAGTTCCTCACCGTCAAGATTCAGCCCCAGGGAGACGCTCCGCCGCTGATCCGCAGCTACTCGCTGTCCGGGGAACCGGGCACCGGCACCTACCGCATCAGCGTGAAGGTCGAACCCCACGGCGCGGCCAGCAACCACCTGCGCGCCCACATACGCACCGGCGACCACCTGGACGCCGCCGCACCCCGAGGCACCTTCTGCCTGGCCGACGGCGACAACGCGGTGGTCCTGGTGTCGGCCGGCGTCGGCGCCACCCCCGTACTGGCCATGCTGCACGCACTCGTCCGCGACCGCTCCACCCGACCGGTGTGGTGGCTGCACGCAGCCCGCGACGGCACCGAGCACCCCTTCGCCCAAGAAAGCCGGGACCTGATCGGCGCACTGCCCCACGCCCGGTCGACCGTCTACTACAGCAGACCGGCCCCAAAGGACCGCCAAGGCGTCGACTACGCGGAGGCCGGCCGCCTGTCAGCCGACCGCATCCTGGCCCTCGGCCTGCCGACCGACGCCGACGCCTACCTGTGCGGACCCGCAGCCTTCATGGACAACATCACCAGCGCCCTCCTCGACGCAGGCCTGGCAGCCTCCCGTGTCCACACCGAGATCTTCGGCGCGGGCCCCTCCCTCACCCCCGGGATCAAGGGTTCCGCGACCCTGGCCGCGCCCCACCAGCCCGCGGGCCCGGCCGGCACCGGTCCCATGGTGTCCTTCGCCCGCAGCGGTCTCCACGTCCCCTGGAACGACACCCAGGAGTCCCTGCTCGAACTTGCCGAGGCCTGCGACGTCCCCGTCCAGTGGTCGTGCCGCACCGGCGTGTGCCACACCTGCGAACTCGCCCTCATGTCCGGCGCAGTGGACTATTCCCCCGAGCCGGTCGAGCCTCCCGCCGACGGCAACATCCTCATCTGCTGTTCCAAGCCCACCGAAGAGATCGTCCTGGATCTGTAGAGTGCGGCGGGCCCTTCAGGCCGTCGCAGACCACCGTGTCGAGCATGGCCGGCGCACTCACCGCCGCACAGGCATCCGCGTGCGGGGACCTTCGCTGCCGCCGAGCATCTCCTTCTCCCGTGATCTGGGCGACGACCAGGACTTCCTTTCGACGGCGCTCATCGTTTTCGCCGGCACGTGCCGGAGAAACACTCGCCCAGGAATGCACGCAGACCTGCGTCGTCATCCGGGCCCTGCAAGAGGGCATGCGCCACGGTCATGTTCAGTCACTCGAGGATCGCACCGCGTCGTCCCAGGCGTACGGGCTGCAGTGATGGTTCCTGCGCCCTGCGGCGAGCACGGAGCGGAGTTCCGCGAGATGCGGGGTGTCCGCCGGGAGTTGCAGTCGCGTAAGGAGGTCCAGTGCGGCCGTCGGCTCCAGGTCGCCGTGGAGGTCGTGGTAGCTGGCCAGCCGGCCCTTGAACAGCGGCCCGTGCAGCGCCGGGAGCCGCACGACGGTGTCATACGCCTTCTGCTTCACGGGCCAGGGCACGGGATCACGCACCAAGTCGTAAGGGCTCGGAGAGAATTTACCTGCGGGCTCTGGGACTTGACCTCCCAGGTCAACGCGCTGCCCGCCCGCATGTTGTTCTCCTGCGGGCCCTTAGACAGCACAACAGAAGGGGCGGCGCCGGAATCCTCCGGTGCCGCCCCTTCCGGCTGTCTGTCTACGTGCTCAGGAGCCCGACATGGCGTCCCCGAACATGGGGTCGCCCGAGTTCCCGATGCCCACGGACGATGCACCGAAGCTCACCGCGCCGGTGGCCGTGACGCCTCCGGTGGAGCCGCGCAGGACCCACACGGCGCCGTCGTCGCTGTTCTCGCCGCCCGCGCCCACCGACAGATCGGCGCGGCCGTCCTTGTTGTGGTCGGCGAGGTGGATGGCGTCGCCGAACATGTCCGACGACTCGTTGGCACCCGGTACACCCGAGGTGCCCTGGTTGAAGGACTGGGCGCCGGTCCCCGTCAGGCCGGAGGCGCCGCCGCGCAGCACCCAGACATTGCCTGCGCTGGTCGCGGAGCCGATGGTCTCGAAGTCCGCGCCGACGGCGAGGTCCGGGTAGCCGTCACCGTTGACGTCGCCCGCTGCGAGTGTGCCACCGAACGAGTCGTGGGACTCGTCTGCTCCCGGCACGCCCGCGGTGTCCTGGCTGAAGACGGCGCTGCGAGTGGTGTCGACGCCCGCCGTGCCGCCGTAGAACACGGTGGCGTAGCCGCCCTTCGCCGTCTGGTCCGTGACGGAGACGAAGTCGGAGCCGACGACCAGGTCGTCGTGTCCGTCGCGGTCGAAGTCGGCCACGGCGAGCGCGCCCGCGTACCCCGTGCCCGCCTCGGTCTGCAGCGTGGGCCCGGTCGAGGCGCCCCGGTAGACGAAGTTGCCCGCGGAGGACCCCACCACCACGTCGTCCGCCCCGTCGTTGTCGAAGTCCCCGGCGGCCAGCTGGACGGCGCCCTTGGGGTACGCGCCGGACTCGATCTGCGCGTCGAAGCGCAGCTTCCCGGCCGCGCCGCCGGACTTGGTGAAGCCGCCCTTGAAGATCCACACGTCCTTTCCGGTGGAACCGACCGCCAGATCGGCCTTCCCGTCACCGGTGAAGTCGCCGACCGCGAGGGACTGGCCGAACCGGTCGTGGCCCGACGCGTTCGGGTCGCTGATCGTCGTGCCGCCTGACAGGCCGGACGAGCCGCCCCACAGGATCGTGACCGAACCGCCGTCGACATCGCCGCTGACGTCCTCCAGCGGTGTGCCCACGACGAGATCGCCGTAGCCGTCGTCGTTGAGGTCGCCGTGCGCGAGTTCGGTGCCGAAGCGGTCGGAGGTCTCCGAGGTGCCCGGCACACCGGAGGAACTCTGTGATGTGGTCTTGTGGCGCGCGGCGCTGATACCGCTCGACGAGCCGTAGTTGACGACCACGGCGCCCGCCTTCGCCTTCCCGCCCGCGACAGCACCCGGGGCACCGGTCGCCAGATCGCGGTAGCCGTCACCGTTGAAGTCGTCGGCGAGGCCCGACGCGGCGGCACTCGCGCCGCCCGGCAGGGTGATGAGCAGGCCACCGGCCAGGGCGGCCGCGACAACGGCGGCGCCGAGGACGACGGGACGCCGGGAACGCTTGTGATGGGACCGGGGCATGGAATCCTCTCCAGGACGTGTGTGCGGGCTCAGGGATGACCTCTGGTGAGCCTGAAGGGTTGTACGGGAAGGGAGGGGTTTCGGTGCCAACGACGTGGCGCACGGTAGCGATCGGGGCGCTTCCGGGGCCTGAAGTAGGCTGAACGGCTCGGGTGTTGTTGTGGCGCAATACCTGGGCCGCACGGCCCTGTCCAAGCGCATCCTCACCGGCCTAGCTCCGCGGCGCCTTGGGAAAACTTGTCGCAGAGCTGGCCGACTCCTGGCTCGCGGAGGAGGGGCGGCCGCGTGAACGCCGGGTCACGACCGTCGGCGCGCTCCAGGGGCCGGCCCGGGCCATGAACTGGTATTCGTCAGCCGGTGATCGTCACGCTGACTGTGCCGCGTTTCCAGCGCCCCCACGCGGCCCTGGCCGAGCTGTACCGGGTGGACCGTTCCACGATCACCCGCGCCGTCCACGAGATTCGGCCGCTCCTGGCGGCCCGTGGATTCGCCGTCCCCCGCCACTCCGACCTGCGCCTTCGTACCCTGGCGGACGTCTTCGCGTACGAGGCGGCCGAAAGCGTCGAGCTGCGCATCGACGGTACGGAGGTCCAGGTATGCCGCCCACGGGCCAACAAGCCCCGGCCGCCGCGACCTCCGGGACTTCTTCAGTACTCGACCTCGACGACATCGCTGCCGAGATGAACACCCGACTTACGCCGCGTGCGCAAGGCCGTCGAGGAGGTGCACATCGGCGGCTACGCCTCGCACCTTGGGACCGTCCTGGCCTCGGTGGTACCGGTACCGGTACCACCGAGGCCGCTGCCAAGCTCCCCAGCCGAGTCGGCATCAGGGCAGACATCTGACCCCAGGGGAGGTCAAGCGGTGTGCTGGATCCAGCGTCGAACGGCGGCGTTGATGCCGGCGGGTAGGGTGCTGAGCTGTTCGATGGCTTCCCGGTCTTCGGGCCGGGGCGGGATGCCGGCTGCGGTCAGGGCCGCGTGCAGGTCCAGACGCCTGCGGTCGCGTGGGTCGATCGTGATGTCGAGCCGGTGGGCGGCGTTGGGCGGCAGTAGCGGATAGTCATCTTCCGCCCGTTGCTGTGCGGCCGAGTCCCACCATGAGGATCGGGGCTCGTCGCAGGCGTAGGGGTCGAGGAAGTTGTGTGCCGCACCGGACGCGAAAGCGGGGCCTGTCATGGGGTTCTCCCTTGCTGCCGTTTCGGTTCTGCTTGCCAGGAGCCTCTCCGTCGCTGCGGTGGTTGCAGTATCCGCCGCACATCATGCGAACGGCGCCATCTCCAGCTCATCCGCTCATCGCACCGGCGCCCGGATGTCCGGCCTGCCAAAAGTCTTTGAGAAGTTCGGTGGCGGTCGGTGGGCGTCCGGGCTGGTAGGCACGTGCTGCTCAGGTCGGTGAACCTGTGGTGTCCGGTGGAGGGGCCAGTTCACCGGGATCGCTCCCTTCCTGGCGAGGGCCTCGGCGATGCGGTGGGAGTCGCCCTCGGTCCGGACGAGGCGAGCCAGCCGCGGACGCTGGGCCGAGTCGGCGCGCAGCAGGGGGCGTCAGATGCCGCGTTGACTGAACGGAGCACGGAGATTGTGGAGTTCAGCGCGGATGGGGTCTTCGGTCGCTACGGTCACCGGTCGTCAAGGGGAACCTTATTCACGCGCCGCGACATCCGCCCGCCAGAGTGAGCGGGCCAATCGCCACATGATCCTACGTCGTCCCGGCAGCCGGTCTTGGAGAAGCCGGTCGGCGTCCAACCTCGGGACGCGGGCGAAGGGAGCGACGAGATCGACGATCCGGTCTGGGTGGTGGTCCAGGACTGCTGCGGCGGATCGCGGGCGTCCACCACGACCGAGGAGCCCCGGCCGAGACCTCGCGCTTGCTACCGGCCGAGTTCACCTACCAGGAGCGGCCCGAGATTCCCGAGCAGGCAGCGCGTTCCCCCACTGGGACCCACCGCGGCTTGAGGGCCGGCCGGACCCGCGGTGGCCGCCCGGCCAGCTGAGCCCACAGCGGGCATTCCGTCACCTCACGAGCCGCGTGTCGGCGGGTTGCCCAGCCCAGGTGGGGAATTACGTGACGCGAACGGTGCCCTAGCTGGAGATGACGTGACCGCTGACACCATGTCGGCCATCGGGATGGGGCGCCTTGCTGGGCATGCGCGCCGGCGGCTACTTGCCGGTGCCGACGGGGTCGACGGTGATGGCGGGGCCGGTGCTGTCGGAGGCGGGGACGTTGATGCTGACGGGCAGGGTGTGGGAGTGGGTTTCGTTGGGCGGGGTGACGACGAGGCTGGTGAAGGTCACGCCGGAGCCGCCGGAGTTGTTCGACGGGTAGTGCAGGGTGAAGCGGGTCTCCTCGCCCGGCTTGACGCTGACCCGCGGCGGGGTGAGCTTGCTCCGGGTGGCGCTGATGGTGCCGTCCTTGCTCTTCAGGTCAGCACCGGGAAAGCCTTTGAGGGTGCAAGTGGCGGAGCCGGTGTTCTTGAGGTTGATGATGAGGGTGCCCTCGGCCATGCCGCCGGAGCTGCTGAATGCGAGCTGGGAGGTTTGGCAGGCCTTGGAGTTGCTGCCTGCGGCGGAGGCGCCGTTGCCGGTGTCGGACTGCGCGGTGGCGGTGCCCTTGCCGGTGGACGCGCTGTTGTCGCCAGAGCCCTGGGAGTTGGAACTCGGGGAGTCGGAGCTCTGGGCGGAGGAGGAGCCGTTCGTGTCGGCGGAGGCGCCGTTGTCGCCCTGGCAGGCGGTGAGCGAGAGGCCGGCGGCGACGGCGATGGCGAGGAGGGCGAGCTTCTGGACGCGCATGGTTCCCCTTCAGGGCGTTACCGCTCGCTCCTCGGGAGTGAGCGGTACTGATTGCTGGCTGATCATTGAGATCCCCGTGGCGCTTGAGCCGTTCCGGTCAACGTCTCTCTAATACACGCCTGTTACGTGCGCCTTCTGGGCGGTGGGGATGCCGCCTCACTTCTCGTCTGCCGTGAGCCCACCTCAGGTGCCCACGGTGCTGTACGTCACCGGGTGCCGGCAGGAGCCGGTGACCACGATCGTTCGCGATCCCAGCTTCTATGAGCCGACTGATGAGGATGGCTGCTGGCGGTTCGGGTACTTCTGCCAGGCGGATGACCGCCCCTGCTGGCACGAGTCGTGCGGGGAAGGGCCGCATCTCATCGCCCTGCACTGCCAAGAGCACGGGCCGGAGAACATGTGGCAGCAGCCGAAGATGCTGATGTTCCCGGCAGGGTTCGATCCCCCGCTGAGCGACGCCAGCGGGCCTGGGCGCAGGCAGAGTGGGACGCCGTCGACTAGGCAAGATCCGAAAGAGACTGCCCAGGCCTTCATCGAGACCGGCACCGATTGATTCCGCCTCGTCCAGACTCGGGCCAGGGCTGAACGGGCCGCCGACTGAGGAAGGCCGCAGTCAGGAGGAACCGAACACCCGTGACACACAGCGATCAAGGAGGTTTCCAAAGGCTTGTGGCGAACTCACGTCCGGGGCAGGAAGCGCACCGGCATCGTCGATGTTCACGATGGAATCCACATCGGCCCTGCCACCGCGGAACAGCACAACACAGAGCTCGGTCTCTGCAAGTCCCGTGATGCGGACGCCGATCGAATCGGGATCGTCCACTCGCGAGCGGTCCGCCTCAAGCCGTTGGGGCCAAGAGGCTGCTTCATCACGCCAACTGACGGGCCCGACAGCCAATCCGGCGGACTCCCTGCCACGTCGGCGATCCGCAATTTCGACGACCGCTTGATCGAGATCGATAACTCGCTGCACGCTCCGATCATCGATCACACAGGCACTGACGACCATCGAATACAGCTCAGTAGGTCTTCCCCGGGTGCCTAGGAGAGGTACCGGAGCAGCGTGATCGCGCCGGGCCGTAGACTGGGCAGCCGCCTTCGTGCTGGGCGTGAGGCCGCTGATGAGAAGGGCGTGTTGTCTGTGTTCGAGGATGTCCCGATCTACCGGCGCCTGGTTGCGGAGCGCGGTGACATTCCGGCGCAGGTGCGCGGTGAGGCCGAGCAGATCCGCGATGATCTCCAGCGGGTGATGCGGCCGCTGCAGGATTCGTACTTCACCGCCGGGCGCCCCCCTGGTGCACCGGCTGGTCCGGCGTTGCCGCCACCACGCTGATCGCACCCCTGGCGCGGCCGGGCGCGATGCCCGCCGGCGGCGGTCGGCGGGCCGCCAGACGGCGATGGTCGTCCGTGCGGACTCCGAGCCTTCCACCGATGGCGTGCAGCTCGGTGGACTGGGGATTGGGTTCGCACGCTCGGCGCTGGGGGAGGTGTTCGGCGATCACGCCTCGCTTCTCCTCGCCTCGGACGGACATGCTGGCGCCCGTTCCCGGCCGACCGGAAACGGGCACCAGCGTGTGTGGCTCAGGCGGGGGTGATGTTCTCCGCCTGGGGGCCCTTCTGGCCCTGGGTGATGTTGAACGTCACCTTCTGGCCCTCTTGCAGCTCGCGGAATCCGCGGCCTTCGATGTTGGAGTAGTGGGCGAAGACGTCTGGGCCTCCGCCGTCCTGCTCGATGAAGCCGAAGCCCTTCTCGGCGTTGAACCACTTCACGGTGCCGCTGGCCATATGCGCCCTCCAAGGGGGACTCGAAGTCGGCTCCCGCACAGCGCGGGAGCCGGAGGTGATCGACGGGTCCTCAGCGACGCTGCACAGCAAAACCGCCCGTGCATGTGCTCACGGGCGGAAGGTACTTCGAACCACGACAGCTGAAGGTGACGTTACACGGGCCGAGCACGGGACACCAGGAAATCCTCGCGGACCGGCAAGCAGATTTGGCGCGCAGGGAGATGCTCCGCACCCGGGCGCGCTGCAGACCAAGGGATTCGTATGCGGCATACACGGCACGCGCCAGGAGCATCGTGTGCTGAGTGGCCTCGGGCAGGCCCCGCTCCCGCGGACACTCCAGGACTTCAGAGCCGCCCCGACCTGATCCAACGGTCGACGGTCCGCGGCGAGCAGTTGACTACCCCAACGACTTCGCGTTGATCCGCGAGAAGCCCAAGGGGGTGCCGGCAAGGACGACGACGGGTTCAGGGATCGTGTAACTGATCGTCAAGGACGAGCGGGGAGGCGGAAGCTGAGCCGGCCATCTTGCTGGACAGGTTCGTCGCACGGGGGAACGACCGTGACGGCAGCGGAAGTTCACTCCCCGCTCACGTCACTCGAGCGGCCCAGGACGCGGTGCGGTCACAGACCGAGGTCGCGGCTGATGAGTTCCTTCGTGATCTCGATGGAGCCGGCCCAGATCTTGATGACCCGGGCGTCGCGCCAGGCCCGTGCCACCCGGTACTCGTTCATCAAGCCGACGAGTCTCGGCCCGAATCGGGGCACACGGATGCGGTCCAGGACGGCCTCGAACTGCGGGGAGTCTGCGCGCTGCCCGGCGGTGATCACGATGGACATGGGCTTCTGCCTCTGCTCGACGGCCAGGTGCAGCCTGGTGGTCAGGCCCCCTCGTGAGCGCCCGAGGCCGTGGTCGTCGGGCTCGATGGCGAAGCCGCCGGGAGGCTCCTTCTGCAGCTCCCCCTTTTCCTCGCTCCGGCGGCGTGCTGGTGGGCCCGGTAGACCCGCCCAAAGCGGCTGACCCCGCAGCGGATTCCTCTCCCGTCGGCGGCGGGACCCGCAAGGCCCTCGCACCAGAGGACCAGCAGTCGCCACACTGTCCACCACAGCAGCAACCGCAAGGAGGGCAGCCGTGGGACTCATCAACAAGGCAAAGGGCACCGAGGCGGCCAAACGCGCCCGGGAAGCGCGGGAGGCCGGCAACAGCGTGCTGGTCTACAAGTTCATCGAGGCCAACACCAACAGCAAGGCCACAGCACCGATGACGGGTATGGCCGAACAGATCCAAGCCGTCGAGGGGGAGGGCTGGAGACTGGACCAGATGTCCGCGGCTGAGGGGAAGGCCCTCACCGGGGAACGGGTCTCCCTGGTCTGCCTGTTCCGCCGAGCCTGACCGAACGACATCGCCCCCGCTCCTCGCCGCAACAGCGGTGGGCGTGGGGGCTTTCGTCATGCCTGCGGACTGAATGGCGGGTTCTCGAGCCGCCGGGCGATGACCCACTCCTCGTTACCGCGCCTGCAGGTCAGCACAAGCCGGATCGGGTTTCCGGCATTCTCGCCCTGCCACATGCCCTGGCTCTTGCCCTCCATCCAATGGCCGGGTCTGGTGCGCTGCATCGCCCGGGGTTGGCCAGTACCCACTTGGAGCGGGAAGGCCTCCGGACCGCGCCCATGCTCGTCCGTACCGTTGGCATGCGGGGTGAACCGGAAGGGTCCCCAGACGAAGGCGTCGACCTCGTCCTGCGTCAAGGTTCCGTTGGGGTGGAGAACGGTGTGGTCCCTGTCGTCGTTGCCGACGGTTATGACTACTTCGTCGAGGTGGCGAAGCGCGTCGGGCCCGTCGAGGTGCACGCTGAGCAGGGCCTGGCCATTGCCGGTCTCCGCCAACACGAGGTCGAACTGCGGCGTCAGGTCGGCGTGCCATCGCTCACGCTCGATACGCGCGATGGCGTCACCGGTCTTGTTGGCGCGCTGCGCGGCGAACCAGGCGCCGACAGCTGCGACCGCACTCAGCGCGGCCGTGGAGAACGTGGCGATGTCGCCCCAGGGGATGCTCATGTCGCGGGACTCTAGCGGCCGTTGCGAGCACGGACTCTAGACCTCCTGCCCATCGACAGGGGAGCGGGGCGTTCGGCAGTGCAGGGTCAAAACGGGGCGTCACCGTTGCCGAGGATGCGCATCCCGAACGGGCCGCGGGGCGAGCTCGTCCATCAGGAGGTGTCCGGTCGGACGAACTCGCCGTAGCTGCCGCCAATGTGCAGCGCCCCCTCCCGAACGTTCACGTACACCGGCAGGTGTTCGTCGTCGGCGAGGGTGAGAGTGCCACTCCAGGTGCCGGTCTGGTCTTTGCTGAGGTCCGCCGAGGCGACGAACTGGCGGCCATCGCCGAGCCAGAGGACAGCCTCGCCCTTGTACGCGGTCATGCTCGGAGGCCAGCCGCGTCAAAGCGCGCCAAGCGCAGCACCGAACCTCTGGACCGCACTGCGGCACAGCTCCAGACCCTCATCGCCGCCACGATCAAAGACTGACCGGGGGCACCGCAGCGCCGCCGGCGCCCCACGCGGCGAGCGCGGGGCGCCGGCCGCACGCTTCTCACGCGCTGAGCGCGGTGCGGACGGCCTCGGCCTTCTCCTCGGAGAACACGCCGCTGTCGAGGAGGGAGAGGACGGACAGGACGGCGCCGCGCGAGCCCCAGCTGCCCTCGTCGATCACGCGGAAGGTCACCCACCAGGTCGGCGACGGCTGCGCCAGACCGCAGGCGTCGGCCATCGCGGCCAGGACGCGCTTGATGACCTCGGTGCGGACTTCCTGGCACCAGTCGCCGTCCATGACCGTAACGTCGATCACCATCGCGTCGGCGTCCGGTCCCGCATCCGCCAGCAGCCGGCCGCCGATGGCCATCGTGTCGGGCTCACGCTCGGTGAAGTGCACCTGGAATCCGACCCGCGCGGCCGGGGCGAACTGGCCGACCTCGGGCACGAGCACGGCGTCCGTCAGTGTCTCGGCCAGCTTGCGGCGCTGGTCCAGGCTCAAGCGGCCCTTCGAACTGTTCACGGTGATGACGGTCACGGCTCTCCCTATGACGACTGTTATAAGTCGAGCCTACACCGCGATATAACGGGTGTCATAACCTGCGTGGGTCAGAACAGCCCACATCAGCGGCGCGGGCCATATGAGAAGGCGGCGCCCCCGACAGTCGCGACCTCGGGGGCGTCCTCCTCCGAATGGTGCCCGCGTACGGTCGGGTGATGATCCTCTGCTTGAACGGGACTTTCGGCGTGGGCAAGACCACCCCGGCGCCGGCGCAGGGACTCATCCTGTGGCGTAGATTTCGGCGACGCGGTTGAAGCGAAGAGGCACCGGCTGAGTGAGGAGGGATGGCTCGCAGCTTCGAGGGCGACTTCTGTCGATGAGTACTTCCCAACCCTTTGACACTCTGGAGTCCTCGTCCGTGCCGGGCGCGCCCCGAATTCAGAGGTGGATCACCAGGCCATCTCACCGTGACGGTCACGGAAGGTTCCGGTCGGTCCGTCCGCCCCGATGGTGGCGAGTTCGACGATCGCGTCGGTCCCCTCGGTCACTGTCTGCGGGCCGCTGTGCCCGTTGAAGTCGGTCGCGGTGTAGCCCGGGTCGGCCGCGTTCACTTTCACCTCCGGCCAGGACTTTGCGTACTGCGTGGTCAGCATGGTCACGGCAGCCTTCGACGCCGTGTAGAGCGGCGCGATGGCCCGGCCCTCGACGCGCCCGGCGTCGTGGGTGGCCGCGAACGACCCCATACCGCTCGACACATTGACGATCACCGGGTTCGCGGACTTGCGCAGCAGGGGCAGGAACGCATGCGTCACCCGGACGATCCCCACGACATTGACCTCGAACACCTCGCTGGCGTCAGCGGCCGTGATCTGGTCGGCGGGGTTGTGTGTACCGAGGACGCCGGCATTGTTGATCAGGACGTCGATGCCGCCCTCGCGAGCCCCGACATCGGCAGCGGCCGCAGCCACCGACGCGTCATCCGTCACATCGATCTGGACGAAACGGGCACCGAGTGCGTCGGCGGCCGCCTGGCCGCGCTCTGGATCACGAGCGCCGACGAGGACGGTGTGGCCGGCCTCGATCAAGCGGCGGGCGGTCTCATACCCGAGGGACTTGTTGGCTCCTGTGATGAATGTGGTCGTCATGCGTCCACTCTCGGCCCGTGGCGAGAGGCCAGCCAGTGCTCTCCGTGACGGTAGGACAGCCAGTACCAGGCACAGCAGCTGTCCGGCGGACACAATGGTCGAGTGGACGAGACCCTTGGCACGGCATTGCGCCGCTGGCGCGACCGGCTTTCTCCCCTCGACGTCGGGCGGACTTCGCGGCCCGGACGACGTGCGGTGGGGTTGCGACGCGAGGAACTGGCCGAGCTCGCAGGGCTGTCGGTCGACTATGTAGTGCGGCTGGAGCAGGGGCGCGCCACGAGCCCTTCGGCGCAGGTCGTCGCGAGCCTGGCCAGGGCACTGCAGCTGCAGCCCATGGAACGCGATTACGCCTACCGGCTTGCCGGCCTCCTGCCTCCCCAGGAGGGGACGATCTCCACGTATGTTCCAGCGGGGGTCCAACGGATGCTGGCTCGCCTCGGGGAGTTCCCCGTGGGCGTGTTCAGTGCCGACTGGACCTTGCTGTCCTGGACTCCCGCATGGGCAGTGCTGCTGGGTGACCCCAGCGCACGGACACAGGTCGAGCGGAACCTGGTGCGGGCGGTCTTCGCCGCAGGGCCCTCAGGGCTCGCGGCCTGGCCCGTGCTCCAGGACAGCGACGCCCTGGGCCCCGCCCTCGTCGCCGATCTGCGCACAGCTCTCGTCGACTACCCCCGCGACCGTGCACTCATCGACCTTGTCGAGGAACTGCGCTCCACCAGTGCGGAGTTCACCCGCCTGTGGGACGAGGGTGCGGTCGGACCGCACGTCTCGGCCCGCAAGACCATCGTGCACCCCCAGGTGGGTGAGGTGACGTGCGACTGCGACGTGCTCACCGTCCCGGGCTGCGACATCCGACTCGTCGTCTACACGGTGGCGGCGGGTTCCGCCGATGCGGAGAAGCTGGAGTTCCTGAGGGTCACGAACGGCGTCCGCGCCGACGGCCCCTCGCCTCCGGGGCCCGGCCTGTTCTCCACGCCGTAACGATCGGGCCGCGGGCCCGGCGGCCCTGCTGCCGGCGCCATTGGTTTCCAGCTGATCGGGTCCACACAGGCCTGCTGGCGAGCAGGCAACGCTCCTCACCTGGTGTCCGTGGTCCGGGCCGGGACCGTTTCGAGCGTGGTGTCCTGGCCGAGCGCGCCGAGGTCGCCACTGCTTGTCGAGGCGTCAGCGCACCTGGTCGAGCAGGTCAGCGACGTCCGCGAAGAGCCTTTCTCCCGCCTTCGCAGCGGCGGGAGAAAGGGTGTCGAGGGTGAGGAATCCGTGGACCATCCCGGCCTCGCAGCGGTGTCTGACCAAAACGTCCGCGTCGGCAAGCCGGGCGGCATAGGCGTCGCCCTCATCCCGAAGCGGGTCGTGCTGCGCGGTGACGACAACGGCGGGTGGCAGTCCGCCGAGGTCTGCGGCGTACAGCGGGCTGACCCCGGGGTCGGCCCGCCGGGACGGGTCCGGGATCCATTGCTCGGCCCCCCACGCGACATCGTCGGCCGTCAGGCCCCACCCCGTGGCCTTCGACCGCACGCTGGGACAGGAGAGTGTCAGATCGGTGTTGGGGTACACCAGGATCTGAGCGGCTGGCAGCGGTCCGCCTTCATCGCGCAGGCGCAGGCAGGCCAGCGCAGCGAGGTTGCCGCCGGAACTGTCACCCATGACGACGGTCGGGCCTGCGATCCCGACACCGGAACCTCCGCCGGCCGCTGCCCACCGGATGGCATCCACGCAGTCGTCGACGGCAGCCGGCCATGGGTGCTCCGGAGCACGGCGAAAGTCGACGCTCAGCACAGCCGTGCCGGTCCCGAGCGCCAATCGACGGCATGCCCGATCGTGCGACTCCAGATCGCCGATCGTCCACATTCCTCCATGGAGGAACACCACCACCGGCCCGAACACCGCCGAAGGCCGGTAGAGGCGGGCCCTCACGGCAGCCGAGCCCACTGCTAGATCCTCGACGTGGTCGATCTCGGGGCCCGGAGGCCGGGCTTCAGCGCGGAGTCGTTGCGCACGCCGCAACTCCGCCACGCCCACGGCACGCGCGGAAGGTCCGGGGTCCTGCCGAACAGCCTTGATGAAGGCGGTCAGTTCGGCATCGGCTAACGAGGGATTGATCGGTTCGGCCATGCAGGCCAGGATGCCACCTTGATCCGAACGACCCCGGCCCGAAGACAGTTTCCTGGCCAAGCACCTTCACCATCACAAACACTGCCTGCTGCCTGCCGCCTGATCCGACGTTCTCCGATCCACAACACTTGACAGTTGCTCTCGGCGAGTTCAGGGAGTTGGCTACCCCGTTGACGGTGAGTTGTCGGTTCCGGCGTACGTCTGAGCGTCCTCATGGGGGTACTCAACTGTGGTGGGTCGGCGCACACAAGCTCCCCGCGCCGCCGGCCGAGTTGGCCAATGCCCCACGCGGCCGGCACGTCCTCGCCGCCGGGTGCGCTGCGCGCACCGGGGGCCGGAGTGGGCCGACCGCGTGGTGGCCCACCGTGCCATCGCCTACCGCATCCATCTGGATGTGGCGCGCGGACGCTGGTACCTCACCGCGGCCTGCAGCACGCCGAGACCAAGACGGTTGCCATCGAGGCCGCGCTCGCCGACGGGGTGATCGGTGTCGACACCAACGCCGACCACCTGGCGGCCTGGCGCCTGGACGTCCATGGCAACCCGATCAGCCACCCCCGCCGCTTCTCCGCAGTCCTTAGAAACGGTAGCCGACTCCGTACGTGTAGTTCAGGACGTGCGCGGTCGCGCCGAAGCAGCCCGACGTGTCCCGATACCGCGAGGCTGTACGTCGAGCAGCTCGCCTGCGCGGAGAACTCGGAGGTGACGGTGCCCGAAATGGTCACCGCCGAGGCGGAGTCGTACACGACCATGAGGACGACCTGGGCGACGTCATTGATGGTGCGCACGAGGCATGCCTGGAGGCCGACGCCGGCCTTGGCGGTATGGACGACGGCGGGGGAGCAGCTCCGGTTGGAGTTAGTGGAAACCGTCTGCCCGTACGGCGTCGTTCCAGCCGGTGCGGCCGCCAGGAGTACACAAGACTGCTACGGCGGCCGTTTTGGTCCAGGAGCCGGAAACGCGAGAGGGCCCCGCCGGAATCGGCGGGGCCCTCAGGGGTGGAGGAGGGGATCAGCCGACGGGGGAGATGAAGCCCGCGATGTCGCCCGCGTTCAGCGGGTTGTTGTTGGTCTTCCAGTTGTAGGTGGTCTTCTTCACCATGTCGCTCTCGTTACCGCCGACTGTGGTGACGTAGTCGCCGTCGACCGCGACGACCAGGTTGACGTGGTTGGCGTTACCGCCGCCGCTGTATCCGTAGACCACGGCGTCGCCGACCCTCGGGGTGCTGTGCAGGGTCCCGTTGTTCTGGCCGTAGGTGTAGAGGCTGCCGGACTCCGCGGTCACGCCGCTGGTCTTGACGCCCACGTTGGCCCACACGTAGCGCACGAACTCGGCGCACCAAGCGCCCGGGTAGTGGAAGTCGAAGTCGTTGAAGTCCTTGCCGACCTGGGCGTTGGCGACTTTGGCGATCTTCTCGCCGGTAGTGGCGGTGGGCGCCGGGGGCACGTAGGCACAGTTGTTCGCGTAGGCCGACAGCAGGCTCTGGGTCCAGCCGGAGGCGTCCACCGGGTCGCTGGGGTGGTACTCGATGTCGGAGCCGTCTCCATCGGTCGGGTCGACGTCGTGGTACCAGTACATGCCACCGCTGGTGCGGCCGTAGTACAGGCCGCCGCCGGGGGAGGAGAGCGAGTCGACCGCGGACCAGCCGTCGCTCTTGAGCGTGGCGCGCGTCCAGTCCCCCACACCGTCGATCTTGTAGCTGTAGAGCTGGCCGCCCGAGGTCGAGGCGATGATGCGGTCGTCGCCGGCCGCGGCGAGCGTCTTGAGGACGAAGCCGGTGTCGATCACCACGTGCTGGCCTATGTGCGCCGACCCCGAAGGCTTGGCCTGCGACACGACGTACTGGTGGAGCTGGCCGTCGACCGTGCCGTAGAGGTGACCGGCGCCGTCGTACACCATTTTGTCGAACGTCCAGCCGCCGTCCCAGATCTTCACGACGGCGGCCAGGGTCAGCGAAGTGTTGTTCGTCTGCACGTCGACGCGGTAAAGGTCGCCGGTGGTCGAGGTGACGAGGACCGTGTTGAAGTTGAGGGTCGCCATCGCCTTCGGCGTGAAGCCGAGGTCCGGGCCTATGAGCGTTTTGACGCGGTCCCCGGTGTTCGGCTCGATCTGCGTGTACGTCAGCCGACCGTCCGACAGCGTGCCATAGATCGACACGGGGTGCACGAGGCGGCGGCCTGCGCGGCCCCGCCGGTGACGGTGACCAGCCCGAGGGACATTGCGCCGACGGCGAGGGTGGCGGAGGCACGGCGGACGGCGTTGCTCAGCTTCATGTTTTCTCCTGCGGCATGGAAGTCGAGCGGGCGAAGGCACATCCCTGGCCCAAACAGCTGCCCTGCAGGTGCAGCTGTGAAGGTCGTCGTGGGTGTGACGCCCGATGGCAGGAGTTACTTTCGCCGCAGGTCACGGGGGTTGGAAGAGAGATCGCGTGGACGCAAGCGTCCCTGGCCCGTTGCGTCCTGACGGTCGCTGGTCCTGACCCACAAGGGGCCAGTGATGCCTCTGACGGGCTACCAGACTCGGGCAGCGATCCGGCGCACGTGATTCTGGACAACCTGTCCGCCCACAAGGGCGCCGACATCCGTCGCTGGGCGAAGAAGAAAAAGGTCGAGTTGTGTTTCACCCCGACCTACGCCTCGTGGACGAACCCGATCGAAGCGCACTTCGGCCCGCTCAGGAAGTGCGCCATCGCGAACTCCAACCACTCCAACCACTCCGTGCAGACCCGGGCACTGCACGCCTACCTGAGCTGGCGCAACGCCAACGCCCGCCACCGCGACGTCCTGGCCGCCGAACGGCGCGAGCGGGCCCGCGTCCGCTGCGAGAAAGGCGTTCGCTGGGGTGGACGTCCCCTCAAGACCGCGGCGTGACCGCACCCCCTGTTCGGTGCGCAGCTCCTCGTGAAAGGCTGGGAGCATGATGGGCGGACCGTCTGAGAACCCAGAACTCTGGGCGTTCCTGGAATCACTGCACTGCGGCGAGTTCCTTTCCGGCACCGTCACAGCGATCGAACGGTTCGGTGTGTTCGTGGCGCTGGACGACGGCCCCGACCATCCGGTCTTCCCTGGCGTCGGGTTCATCTCGTTCGCGGAGTTGTCCTGGCGGCGTTTCGAAGAAGCCTCCGACGTCGTGCAGGTCGGACAGCGCGTCTCATGCGAGTTCCTCCAGTTCGACACATGGAACCTGGAGGCCAGACTGTCCTTGAAAGCGACGCAGCCGGACCCCTTTCAGGTATTCGCTGACAGCATCGCGGTGGGGCAGAAACTGCCTGGCCAGGTCACCAAGTTGATCCCGTTCGGCGTCTTCGTCCAGGTCGCCGACGGAATCGAGGGACTGGTTCACCTGCGAGAGCTCGCCTGGACGCCCGTGGAAACTCCATCAGCTGTCGTCCAGGTCGGCGACAAGATCACGGTCGTCGTCACCGAGATCGACCGAGAGCGACGCAGGCTGGCCCTCTCCCGACGACAAAGCTCAGCCGACCACCGGTGACTCGCTGCGTTCCCGCCACGGCTCCCTTGCGCGAGTGTTCCTGAACGTCTGCTCAGCGAAAGGAAGGCACACGCCCCAACACGGGACGGCCTGGCGGGGGCTTGATCCTCGTAGTCTTCGTCCGGGATCCAGCTGCGGGCGCCGTCGTCCCATTCGAAGGTGGCGATGGTCAGCAGCGGGTCCATCTCGGTGCCGCAGGCGGGGCAGAACCGGGGTGCGGGGTCGGTGGGGCCCCAGGAAGCCCATCCGCCGACTTTCCAGCCGGGTGCGACGGACAGATTGTTCCGATAGAACTCCTCCGGGTAGGGCGCGTAGGAGCTGTCGACACCGGCGTCGACTGCCTGCCATGTGCTCCAATCCCCGAGCGGCTCTCGTAGCTCCTTGCTCAGCTCCATGGGGTTGGGGTACTCGGTGATCTGTTCCGTGTCGGGGTTGGCCGCCGGTCAGGACGAACGCGAGCGGACGACAGCGACCGTCGGCAGCAAGATGGATCTTCGTTGTCAGCCCACCGCGCGACCGGCCGATGGCGTGGTCATCCGGCTCCGCCGCCAGGGCGCCTTTTTGCGGGCCCCGGCGGCGTGCTGATGAGCGCGCACGATCGCGGAGTCCACCGAGACGACCCAGTTCAGTTCCTCGTCGGCGTCGGCCTGGGCCACCAGCGCCGTGAACACCCGCTCACAGGTGTCATCGACGGCCCACATCCGCAGCCGGTTGTAGACACCTCGCCAGATCCCGTACCTCTCCGGCAGATGAATCCACCGCGTTCCCATCTGGAACTTGAAGGCGATCGCGTCGATCACCTCACGGTGATCCCGCCAGCGGCCACCCCGCTTCGGCGTCCGGTCCGGAAGTAACGGCTCGACCCGCACGCACTGCGCGTCAGTCAACCGCACACCCGGCCCAACGTCCCACTGATCCAAACGAAACTGCTAGTGGACGATGCGCGCGACTGCACCGTCTTCGGGGTCCCCGTACTTCGAAATCAGCTGCTCGTCGCTCAGGCGGTCAACTTCGTCGCTTCGCTCGACGGGAAAGATCACGTGAGTGTCCTTGTCTGTCCAGTACTCGACGACGCGGTGTGTGTCGGTGGCTCGGCTCATGCTGTGCTCCCTTGCGGCGCGTGGGGTTCAGGGTGCGTCTGTGCACGTCGAGGGTCAATGGGGAAGGGGTCTTCCGTTTGGACTGGCGGAAGCGTATGTTCCGGTTACCTCGCGACGGCGCCTTTCGAGACGCCGGCCCGCCGGTCCCGGGGCGGCGGGCCACGCGGGGGCCAATTGCCTGTTCACGGCCTTGTCCCGCGGTGCGGCACAGGGGTCCCTGCCCGACCCACGCTGGTCAACGTCGCCGGGTTCCTGCTCCGTGCCGGCCTGCGCTGACGCCAGGCAATGGGGTCCTGGTCTTGTACCCGTAGCCTGCGCCCAGGGTGGAGGAAGACGAGACGAGCTCCGCTGCCGGCGCCAGCACGTTATGCCCGAGCCGAAGCCGAGTTCCTGCGGCAGATGCTCCCACTGAGGTGTTTCCAACCTGGCTCAGGGTGGGCTGAGTTGGCGGTGGGCTGGGTGCGGGAAGAGGTGAAGCTCCTGGTAGATGGGTTGTCGACCAAGATCAACCTGTGCGCCTGGAACTTCGGTGCTTGTCTATCCCTCGGGGATCTATCTGTCCAGTTCGGCCCTGCAGTACCTGTCCGGCCTGCTCCGCGCCCGACGCCGCGAGCGCAATACCCGGTGGCGTTGTCCTCCGGCGGACCGGCAAGCCTTGCTCGTGCTGGCGCATCTGCGCTGCGGTCACACATACGCTCAGCTCGCAGCCCGGTTTCAACATCGGCATCGCCACGGTCTGCCGATACGTTGCCGAGGCGGTAGAGCTCCTCGCAGCGCTCGCCCCTGACCTCGCCGCCGCCACCAAGACAGCAGGGCGGAAGGCGTTCGTGATTCTCGACGGCACACTCCTGCCTATCGACCGCATCGCCGCCGACCGCCCCGGAAAACACCGGAAGCACGGGATGAACGTCCAGGTCATCGCCGCTCCCTTCGGGAACCTGCTGGGCCTCGGCCGCGTTGCCCGGGGCGGTCCACGACATCCGCGCGGCCCGCACGCACGGCATCATCGAGGCCCTGGCCGACGTCGGCATCCTCTGTTGGGCCGAAGGGCTACCAGGGTGCCAGGGTGCCAGCGGTACGGTGCGCGTGCCCTACCGCGGCCGCTGGGAGATGCTGTCTGCAGGCCAGCGGGCCGTCAACGTCTCCCACGCCAAGATCCGCGCACTCGGCGAACAAGCCATCGCCACCCTCAAGACGTGGCGCCTCCTGCGCAAACTTCGATGCAGCACCACGCGCATCACCGACCTCATCCAGGCCGTTCTCGCCCTGCACCTCAATGCGTCAGCCTGAGGGATCATGACGAGGACCGCACAGCACATGCCGCACGGCCGTGCGCCTCATGTGGGTGCCAGCCGGCCGATCTCGGTGAGCACCGCCTCCGCGTGGGGACGTATGGTCACCGACCTCACCATGATCACCACCGGTGAGGGGCCCTTGTGGCTCTCGGCGATCCGGGACGCGTTCTCCCGCCGGGTGCTCGCCTGGGAGA
>NZ_JBITGS010000062.1:0-30642 GCF_044457265.1 Streptomyces sp. NPDC050564
GCAATGGCTGCACACCTACAATCACCACCGCGGACACACCGCGCTGAAAGGCCAACCACCCGCCAGCCGCGTCCCCAACCTCACAGGGCAATACAGCTAGAGCCTTCTCGACGTGCACCAAGTCGTACGGCCCGGCGAAATGGGCACGGCCGGCGCGATCGACGAAGCCGCCAAAGCCAAGCAGTTCACGGTGCGCCATGTATGCCTCGACGGCCAGTTCGGTGCGAACCCTGGGTGGACGCCGGCGGGAAGTTCGTCCGGCTCGTCGACGATGTCAGACTTCAGGAATGGCACTGGGCACGCCCTTGGAACGTCCAGGGCGACCGCTCCGTCGGCGGCTACCCCTTCAAGAACCTGTGGGCCACCGACCCGCGGGCTTCCCCCAGGTCGGCTGCGTCTACACCGCTCAGGGCTTCGAGTACGACTGGAACGGCGTGATCCTCGGCCCCGACCTGGTGTGGCGTGACGGTGCCTGGGGCGCCGACAGGAGTGCCAGGAAGGACACCGTCGGCGCCTGTGCCTCGCAGAAGATGTTCTCGCATCTCGTGCGCGGCACCTACAAGGTGCTGCTCACGCGCGGGTATGCAGGCACCGTGCTTTTCTCCACGGACAAGGAGACGCGCAAGATGCTGCGCACGCTCGTGACGGGTCGGCAGCTTCCCGTCGGCTGAGGGTTTCGTGAGGGTGCAGAGGTGGTGTACGCGTCCCCTTGGCGGCAACCGTGCCTGCCCGGCGCGGAGCGGATCACCGACGAGGGTGGCTTTCCGATGAAACGGCCAACCGGGCTGGCCAGCAGCCATAAGCTGAGGTCGGCACGCAGCACGTCAAGGCAGGACGGAAAGCCATGAGCGGCCTCACCGAGGCGAACCTCAAAGCACTGGCCGGTCCCCGTTCCTTCGAGCGTGGCCTCGGCTACCTCGACGCCGTGTCCGGAGTTGAGGTCGGTGACGGCTGGGTCACCGCGAGCGTCCACGGCACGGAGCGGTACGAGGTTGAGCTGATCCTGGAAGGGCCCGGCGGGCTCGGTGGCGAGTGCGCTTGTCCGTACGGCTTGGAAGGCAACTTCTGCAAGCACCTGGTCGCCCTCGGTCTCACCTTGCTCGCCGAGCCGGAGAACAGCCTGCCGCGACAGCGGGAGGCGGCCCGGAGCCGGGCGCAGGACCTTGACGGCTGGCTGTCCGACCTGGCCAACGACGAGTTGCTCGCCCTGGTACGTGAACTGGTCGGCGAGGACCGGCAGTTGCGGCGTCACTTGGAGCTGCGGGCGGCGAGTGCCCGCGGGGACCTCGCCGCGGTCCGGGCTCGCGTCCGTGAGCTGCTCGACATCGGTCCGTTCGCGCAGTACGGGTACGTCGAGTACGCCGATGCCCGCGCCTACGCCGACCAGGCAGGGCAGGCGGTGTCCGCGATCGAGGTGCTCACCGGTTCGGGCCGGGCCGCCGACGCGATCACCCTGGCGCGGGAGGCGATGCGGTTGCTGGCCGAGGCGGTGGAGAGCGTCGACGACTCCGCCGGAGGGCTCGGGCAGGTCGGCGCGGACCTCGCCGACGCCCATCTCGACGCGTGCCGTGCGGCGCGTCCGGAGCCTGAGGAACTCGCGCGCTGGCTGGTCGGCCATGTGCTCGGCGACTTCGACAGCATCACCGACATCGATCCGCTCGACTACGAGGACGTCCTCGGCGAACGCGGGATGACAGTCCTGCGAGAGCTGGCGACCGACGCGTGGCGGGGCAACCGCACCGGCTGGGCGGAGAAGTACCTGATGGAGAGCCTGGCCAAGGCAGGAGGCGACGTCGACGCAGTGATCGCCGTGCACGCCGCCGATCTCGCACCGAACGGCCACACGCACCTGGTCATCGCCCGCGAGCTGGACACCGCCCGTCGCCCCGACGAGGCCCTGCGCTGGGCTGAACGCGGCATCAAGGACGCCCGTGACCTCGGCGCTATCGACACGGCCCTGGTGGACTACCTCTGCGACCGCTACGAGCAGGTGACCCGGCTCTCCGACGCCGTCGCCCTGCGCCGCGACCACTTCTGTGTTCGCCGCACCCTGTTCGGGTACCAGCGGCTGCGCGCTGCCGCGCGGTCCGCCCACTCCTGGCGGGCCGAGCGAGAGGGGGCGCTGGCCCTGCTACGTGCCGATGCGGCACGGCGGCGAGAGGGCTGGAACGGCGGCTTCGTCCTGGTCGACGCCCTGCTTGACGACAAGGACGTCGACGGCGCCTGGCAGGCCGCCACCGAAACCGGCGCACACGATCGGCAGTGGCTCACCCTCGCTGACCAGGCCCGTGCAGCCCGTCCCGCCGACGCGCTCGGCGTCTACCTGCGCCTGGCTGAGCCACTCACCAAGCAGACCGGCAACGCAATCTACGAGCAGCTGGTCAGCTTGCTGCTGAGCGTCCGCGACTGCCACCGGCAACTAGGCACACCGGACGAGTTCACCGCGTACGTCACCGCCTTGCGCACCGCTCAGAAACGCAAGCGGAACTTGATGTGCCTGATGGACGAACACGGTCTGTGAGCCGGGGCGGCGCCACATGGGCATGCTCGGCATCCCCATGTCGGCCGTGCACGCGATGTGCACGGCCTTCTGGCCCTTCAGCACGTCTGCACAGCTCAGAGGCATTCTTCGCGAACCGCGCACCTGTCCCCGGCGTATAGCCCGACTCGTCTGCCGCCACATGCGGCTTTGCCTCGGAAAGGGCCTCTGATCTGCACCGGAGGCCCTTTCCGATCTTTCGGGGGCTTGCCGTGTTGGGCGGCGAAAAATCCCTCGGAAGTCCCTCAGGCAGCGCTAAAAATCCCTGAAAAGACCCAGGAGCAGAGGAGCGGGCGACGCCTCTGGGCTGGTTCGGATCGATGGGACATGACGCAGTTGCTCTACCTCGCGGAGTTGCAGGATGAACGGTGGGCGGCGATCCGCTCTGTCATTGAGGACCAGGCGAGCGGATCGGTGCACGCGGATGCCGTTACCTCGGCTTTCAGGTACAGCCCGGACGAGGCGAAGGCGCTGATCAGCATCGCCGCCGCGCTGCTGACCGTGGTCGACAAGCCCGCCTGAAGTCGGTCGTCGGCTCGATCCGGGGGCCGTGAATCGTGATCCGTCGGTCATCTATGAAACTCCTTCGCTTCATCACGATCTGATTGACGGGCGGGTACGACTTCCGTGGATTGGGTGCCGTGATCGCTGGTGCGACGCCGTCGTTACCGCTGGCTCGACAGACGTATGCGATTCTCGGGCGGCCGTTGTTCGTCGAAGACTCAGGTTTCTACATCGAGGAGTTCGACGGTTGGCCGGGGCCGATGGTGAAGCAGGCTCTTGGGCCGCCGCCTCCACCTGGCTGCCGCCATACGCCGGTTACTGGTGCACCTACGTCCCCAACTGGGTCGCCGACAAGACCCGCTAGCAGCTGACGATCGATCCGAACGAGCGGACCGCGCTCGCCGAACGTCTCGCCGCCTGCCCCGACAAGCCCGTCACCCTCGCTCGCTGAACGCCGGAGCCGTGCCCATCGCCACGAGGGACAGCGACGGGCACGGCCTGGGTCGGAACAAACCGCGTGCCCCGCTGCCAGAACTGGCCGATATAGAACGCCAGTTCGTCTCAGAGCTGTCTGTCCTGAACGTTTTGAGCTGTGATGTGATCACCACAAGTGACAGACCTGTCACAGGTGTCACACGGAATCGACCAACACGGGGGAGAGATTCGTGCACCATCGAGCGAAAGCCATCCGCAAGCTGATCACTACGGCCGCGACCCTGATGCTCGCCGCCACCGGCACCATCGCCGCCTCCGCCCCCCACAGCGGAACCAGTGGAAAGGACGAGATCACCGTCGCCACCAGCGCGGCGAAGTCCGACTTCAGCGCCAACAACTTAAAGACCAAGGTGGTCATGCCGCAGGCAGGCGAACCCGCCGGCTACTGCAAGCAGCCCAACCCCATGACCACTGCGGTCAACCGCACGATGGACTGCTACCACGCGCCCATCAAGGTCAACGTTAAGAGGAACGGCCGCACCGTGGGCACCGCCTCGTTCACCGTGTGGCATGAAATCCACCTGAAGCTCAACAGCGTCAAGTGGTCCGAGAAGATCACCGTCAGCAAGGCCGCCCTCACCGGCAGCGCTGGCGGCATCAGCACCACCTTCCACCCCTCCTGCGGCTCCGGCTGCCAGGTCCACGCTGGTGGCGGCCTCGCCTCCCCGTTCACCCTGAACGGCTCCGCCCACACCGGATCGGCGGACCACACCTTCACTGTCAGCGCAGGTCACCCGCGCTCCAGCCACACCCGCTACGAGTTCGACTTCAAGAAGCCGGGCTACACCAGCGGTGAAACCGCCTACGTCGGATCCACCTACCGCTGCGACGACGAGGACCGCCAGTACGGAGCAGGCTGCGTCTACCCGACCCGTATCTCGGTCGAGAAGGACTGGACCAAACTGTCCGACATGGCAAACCTGCCCGGGATTGGCGACAACATCCGCAAGGTCCAGCACGCCGGACTCCACATCGGCTACCCCGGCTCCACGGTTCCGCTCACCCGAGCCACCAAGGCCCAGGCCAACGACAACCGTAGGGAAGTCTGCGGCCCCAGCGTCCACCCCAACCCGGGCGATATCTGGTGGACCGTCGACCCCCACGACGACGGCACCAAGCCCTCCTGCGACGAGTACCCGTTTGCCGAGACCACGCAGGGCGGCAACACTTACAACCCGCCCAACCGGTCTATCAAGTGGGTGCCGCTGAAGGAGAACCGCCAGCAGGGCGGCATCATCCGAACCTTCTACGGCCGCTACCACATCCTGCCCGGAGACAAGTTCTACGTGCAGGCTGGCGCGTAACACCGCCAACCAAACACCGGCAGGCCCCTCACGCCTCGTGGCGCGAGGGGCCTGCCCCTATGACGGAGGAAAGAAACGCCTATGACAGAGATCCTGCCGGTAGACGAGTACACCGGAATGGCCACCCTGAACCACGCCTTCTACGTCATCGGAATGGGAGAACCCGAGGGCGTCGCCCTGCCCTCCATGACCTCCCACACTCGCATCACCGCCACCGACGGCAAGAGCTGCCTCACCATCACCGCAGGATCCACCGAGTGGGAGCCGGTCAAGATCAGCTTCCTCGTCTACGACCAGGAACCCGAGGCTCTGCCGGGGGAGTGGACCCACACCGAAACCTTCACCTGCACCGCCACCGACGCCCCGGCCAGCTTCACCACCGGCACCGACCCCGACGACATGTTCCAAGACCCCATGCCGCCGGAGCACCTGTTCAACCGGCCCGGCCTCGAACCGCCCTACCATTGGAAAGGCCGCCTCCTCATCGCTGCATACGAGGTAGAGGAACACGTCCTCCAGTTCTGGCCCGCATAGAGCGTTGTTCAACCTGAATTCGCTGGTCATCGAATATTGCGTGACAGCCGTTCGGCTCTGGCAGGCGGAAGGGGAATTGTCCTGTACGGAGTTCGGGCGCCGGTGACGTGCAGCCTTGTCTTGATCTTGAGTCTGGTCATGACCGGTTCCGTGCCAGCAACGAGTGTCGAGCACGGTCCTAGGCCGCGGGGGATGGGCCCGGCTTTGCGACTCGTCGTTGAACGGGCCTGCCTCTGAAGCTCTTGTACGCCTCACGGGGCGCAGGTACTTGCGGGAGTACCGGGGGGCGAACGCCTCGCTCGCGGAGGCCGCTGACAGTGTGTGGGGATCGGATGACGACGGCGAGGTTTCTTGCACGCTCTTCACCCGGAAACCGCTTGCTCGGGCAGAGTTGAAGATGGTCGCCGACATCTGGGTCGGCACCGCCCCTTAACCCATGGCGAAGAGATCGAGCAAAGAGGGCTACCTGTATTTCGAGATGGCAGAGACCACCGAATCCTTCGCCGTCGCGGGGGCCAGGCGGTTTGGGCGTCGCGCAAACGGTCGACTTCCACTGTACGGGGGAGGAACGGGTAGCGCTTGCGCCATTCCTCCCGCACGGGTTCTTGGCCGATGGTCGGCCGGCGGCGGCCTGGGGCGGCGGGCACGTAGTGGTAGAGGCGGGCGTAGGAGGTGAGCTTGGCGGCCAGGCGTTCGGGGCCCATGGTCGCCCGGTCGACCTCGACGAAGGCCCGCACCATCGTTCCCTCGCCGCCGGCGGGTCCGTGGCTGTAGTACAGCAGTGCGTCGGGGATGACGGCCTCACCGCCCCCGATGGGGTGGTGGACCTCGGGCAGCCAGTCCAGCGGCCGGCACAACTCGCCGCGGCGGCGCGCGTCCTCCAGGAACAGCAGCGCGGTCTCGGTCACGGTCAGCGTGTGTCCGACCCGCAACCGCGCGGCGGTGGGATCGGACACCGTCTTCGGTGGCCGCCGCCCGCGCAACTCCAGCCATTCGGAGGCGATGTGCACGCCGTAGGAGGTGGGAAACCACACCCGTAGTCGTCCGGCCCGGGGCAGGGTGATGCGGTCGATCAGCCCTTCCCCGCGCAGTTTGGCCAGCCGTCGCCGGGTCTGCTCGCTACGCACTCCGGGAGCGATCACCCGGTGCATTTGCTCGGTGGTGGCCATCCGGTACTGCGTCAGCACCGCCAGTGCCAGCCGGTCACCACCGCCTGTGTCCACATCGGTCATCGTCGGCCTGCCTCTCCTGTACGGCGCGGCGCCGTCCAGCCCGGCGCCGCGCATACCGGCAAACAACAGCAGCCGGCCCCGACCGGACCATCGACCACGAAGACCGACCACGGTCACGATGCGACAAGGCGGCCCCCGACCACGCCGATATCCCCGCCGAAAGCGGTCCGTGCGCTGTCACGCCTGGCGAGGCATATCCGCAGGTCACCACGCCCTCTTTGGCGTGGTCGCCAGCCCGACATCCCCCTCAGCACACCCCGCTCGTCCCAAAGACAGAAGAAGAGACAGATGGAAGGCAGGGAACGGGCGGGCGTGTGCCGGCGGGGGATCGGGGCGCCGTCGCTCTTGTTGCGCGTCGGCGTAGCCTCCGCGCTCGTGCGCCGCAAAAACCCGGCGCACACCAGCATCGCCAGGGCCTGAGCGTTGCATTTGCAGAGCAGGCGGACGGCATGTCAGACCGGATACGCCGTGTGAATGTTGCCGTCGCGGATGACGACTTCGACGATGCTCGTCTCCCGCCCGCTGCCGTTCACGCCGACCGGGCTGCCGTAGTCGAAGCGGTGCAGATGGGTGTCCTGTCCCGCCCTGGCACGGGGATTGGGGAGGGCCGGCGTTCCGTCGATGCCTTCCCGGAGCCGTCGGCCCAGAGCGAAGTCGTCGCCGTCCCAGAGGAAATCGTCGTTGAACTCCCCGGGCAGTGAGGGCTCGGGCCCGGTGGGATCGGCGTTCTCCCGGACCCGGTCCTGGGCGCCGGGGCCGTGCTGGCTCTCGATGTGGTTCTCCTGATCGGTGTTGATTCCGTGATTGCCCTCACAGCTCACCAATCCCCAGGGATCGGTAAAGCGGAGCGGGTCGCGGACGTACGCGTGATGGTTCGGTGCGGGGGCCAGACCCAGTGGGTCGGGGCTGATGTAGCGGGCGTTCTCGGGGTCGTAGTAGCGCCGGAAGTTGTAGCGGAGGCCGGTCTCGGCGTCGTGGTACTGGCCGGGGAAGCGCAGCGGGCAGTCGACCAGGTCGTCCGGGCCGCCGAGGGGTGTGCCCCACAGGGTGGTGCGGGCCCGCCAGGCGATCCTGCCCTCCTCGTCGACCAGTTCGGTGGGGGTACCGACCAGATCGGTGACGATGGCGTAGAAGCGGCGGTCGACCTCGTCCTGATCGATCTGAAGCAGCGCGCGGTTGGTACCAGGAGCCCATTCCCAGCTTCTGGTGGGGCCGCCTACGGAGCTGCTCTGCTCGGCCAGGTGTGAGCCGTCCCAGGTGAAGACGGTCTCCTCGGCCGGGCGGCCGTCGTCGGACAGCAGGCGTTTGGCGGTACGTCGACCGAGACCGTCGTACACGTAAGCCCAGCGGCGGCCGTCCGGGGTGGTGACATGTGTAAGCCGGTCCTCACCGTCCCAGGTGTACGTCCACTCCCGTGCTCCGCCCGACAGCAGCTTGCGGGACTGTCGGACGAGGCGCCCCTGCGCGTCGTGGACGTAGGTGACGTGCCCGGCCCGGCGCACGAGCGTGCCGTCGTGGACCCGCTCCCCCTGCGGAACCTCGGGGGCTTCGGCGCGGCTGACATTGCCCGCCGCGTCGTACGCGTAACGCTCCGACCATCCGGTGGCGGAGACCGCCTCCACCCGGCCGAGCCGGTCATGGGTGAATCGGCGCGTGCCGTAGGTCTGGTCCTCGATGGCGGTCAGGCCGCCGTCCTGCCCGTACGTGTACGAACGGTGCAGCAGCGTTTCGTCGGACGGGCCGGCGTCGGGGGCGGCCTGTCCGACGACCGTCTGGCTGGTCAGGCGGTGCCCTGCATCCCACTCCTGGGACAGCACCGCCGTCTCGCCGAGTCGGCGCTCGGTCTCGTGTCCGGACGCCCCGTATCCGAAGGACAGTGAGTTGTCGGCGAGCCGAACTCGGGTGGGGCGGCTGTTCGCGTCCCATTCCCACCGGCTGACGGTGCCCGACGGAGTGCGTCGCTCCACCCGCCTGCCGAGGATGTCGTACGCCGTGTGCAGAGCGCGGCCGTTGCACTCCTCGCTGATGACACGGCCCACCGCGTCACGGGTGAGGGTGAGCGCTGTCTCAGGGGTGACGGCTCCGGTCAGACGGCCGGCGGCGTCGTGGGTGAAGGTCGTGACCGCGTCGCCGGAGTGCTGCTCGACGACGCGTCCGCACGCATCGCGCACGTAGGTGGTGGTCTCGCCCGCGCCATTGGTGCGCTCGGTCAAACGACCTGCCGCGTCGTAGGTGTAGGAGACGGTGCGACCGTTGAAGTCGGTCTCGCGTACGAGCCGGCCCGCCGGGTCGTACGTGTACGACCACTCCGCGCCCGCTGCGCTGGTCACGGAGGTGAGCCGAAGCTCGGTGTCGTAGACGAATCGCACGGTCGAGCCGTCTGCGTCGGTGCGGGCACTGAGCCGGTCGAAGTGCGTGAAGGCGTGGGTGACGCTGCGTCCGTCGGGGCCGGTGTAGCGGACTGTGTTGCCCTCGCCGTCGTAGGACCAGAGCTCGCTGTTCCCGTCGGGCATGGTCCGCTCGGCAGGGCGGCCCTCCACCGTCCAGGCAGTGCGCGTCGTAGCACCGGTGGCGTCGACTGTCTCGACAATGCGCCCGAAGGCGTCGCGGGTGACGCGGGTGGTACCGCCCAGCGGCGCGGTGCTGGAGACGGGCAGCCCCAGGGGGCCCGACTCGACGCGGTAGGTCGCTCCCAGGGCGTTGGTGACGCCGAGAAGCCCACCGGACGCGTCGTAGGCGAACGTGGTGACGGCACCGGCGGGATCCACCGTCGCGGTCGGGTGGCCCTGCTCGTCGTACGCGTAGCCACGCCTGCCGCCGGTCGGCAGAGTGATCGACAGGGGTCGGTCGAGTTCGTCGTACTCGGCAGTGGTGGCCGTGCCGTCGGGCCGGACCACCGAGGTGAGGTTGCCGCGCTCGTCGTAGGTGAAGCGGGAGGTGTTGCCGAGCGGGTCCGTCCGTGAGAGAAGCCGGTTGTACGCGTCCCACTCGGCGTACGTGGTGTGGCCGAGCGGGTCGGTCTGGGCGACGAGCTGACCGAGCTCGTTGTGCCGGTAGGTGGTGGTGTGACCCAGCGAGTCGGTGTAGCGCGTATCGCGCCTGTCCGCGTCGTAGGCGATGGAGCAGGAGAGGTATCCGTCGGCGCCTTCACCTCGTATGCAGCGGTCCTGGCCGTCGTAGGTGAAGCGGTACCAGGATCCGTTGCGGTCGGTCCACGATGTGATGCGTGCCCGGTCGTCGTAGGTGAGCCTGAGCGGAAGGCCGCTGGAGTTGTGGATCTCGGTGAGGTTTCCGTCGGTGCTGTATCTGTAGCGCAGGAGCGTCGTTCCTTCGGGCCCGTCCTCCTCGTTGCGCAGCCGCAGTCCGACGATGCGGTCGCCCTCCGTATCGATGTACAGGTGGCGGCCGCCGGAGTCGCGGACGGCGGTGGGGGAGCCGGTCTCGTCCCGGTCGAAGTCGATGCGCCGTCCGTCGCGGCCGGTCACCGCGGCCAGGGGCAGGGTGAACGCGTCGTCTGCCGCGGCGGGGCTGCCGAGCGGGGCGAAGTGGCGGGTGTGGCCCGTGGCCGGGTCTGTGATGCGGATGGGGGCGCCGGGCGCGCCGTCCCAATCCAGCGGCCAGCGCGGACCTTCCAGCGGCATGACCGAGGTGCCAGGTGTGGGGACGGGGTACAGGAGAATCATGCCGTCTTCGGTCGCGAAGACGGCGCCTTCGCTATCCAGTTCCAGGCGCTCGTCGAGCGTGGAGGCCCAGGACGGGCCGAACCACTGCCCCCACCGGTACGTCGACACATGCGTGCGCCGCAGAACGAGCGGGAGGAGTCCCGGAAGCTCGACGTCGGTCTCCTCCATGAGCATCTCGCCGGACACCATGTCGACCGGGTCGCCGTTCTTGCAGCGTGACTTGGCACGCTTGCTCGCGGCCACCGCGTCGTCGGCTCCCCGGCGCAGCCCGCCCTTCAGTGCCTTGGCCATGCCCTTGAGCCCCATCTTGCCGAGGCCCTTCATGCCCTTGGCGAGTTTGCCGAGGGATGTGATGCCCTTGCCGCCGGGTATGCAGTCCATGGCGGCGAAGGCCACGTCCCATAGGGAGGCTTGGCCTTTCGCGTATTTGTTGAGGGTGTCGGCGAGGACGACGAGGGCGGCGACGAGGACGATCGCGCCCAGGATGGGGCCGCCGATGATCATGGCGATGATGCCGACCACAGTCACGACGACCTTGCACACCGCGACAATGGTGTCCCAGTTGTCGGAGACCCAGTCGCCGACCTCCTCCCACCACTTGCGGTTGTGGATCCCCGCGTCGGACGCCTCGTCGATCTTCCGCTTGGCCTCGCCGGCCGCCTCCTCGCGCATCTTGCGGGCGTCTTCGGCCATCTTCTTCGCCGCGTCCAGGGCGTTGGAGGCGGAGGTGACATCCGACTGGGCCGAGGTCTGGGCGGACTTGGCGTGCTGGGCGTCCCGGGTGGCGGCGCGGACCTTCGACTCGTCCGGCTTCTCCTTGTCCTTGCTGCCGGTCGGGTCGTCCTTGTACTTGTCGGCTTCCTTGTTCGCTGTCGTCACCCAGGAATCGGCCGAGGAAAGACGGGACTTGGCCGAGGACAGGTCGGATTGCGCCTCACGGCCCTTGGCGAGGGCCTTGTCGGCGAGGGCCTGGGCGCGCTCCAGCTTCGGCCAGTACGCCGCCAGCGCGTCGCCCGCCATCTCATAGGACTTCTTCAACTTCTTCAGCTGCTTCGGCACACCCGAGAACTCGTCCTCGAATGCCTTCGCCGACTTCCCCGCCCACTGCAGGACCGCGTCCTCGTCCGCCATCCCCTTGATCGCCCGCAGCGCGTCCGAGACATCATCGGCGAAGTCGTGCAGGTTCTTGGCCAGATGCCGCACCCGGTCCGGATCACCTGGCGTTGGGTCCTTCTCCAGGTCCAGGACGTGCCAATCCGTCGGCCGATATGCCACGTTCGTCCCCCGTTGCACTGCTTCATTCAACGCACGTATGCCTCGGCAAAGTTACTTGATCCTCTGCTCGTAGACTTCGTGCGTGAACGACAACCGTGTGACGCCCGGCGACGACGCTTCCCGTCGGCACCTCTGGGAGCGGTCCGACCCGGCAGAGCTGAAGCAGCTGGCCGAGTCCCGCCCGGAAGAGCTGCACGAAGTGGTGGAGCAGCTGTGCCGCCGGGCGTCGGGTGAAGGGCCTGACGGAACCTCCGCGTTGCGGATCGTCGGACGGATGGCTGAGACCCTCGCCGACACGCGCTCCCGGGACTGCGCGAAGTTTGCCGTGGACATTGCGGGGCGCCTGCTGCCACTCGGGTCCGCGCAAGGGGAGGAAGCCGGTCGCCTGCGGCGCTCGGTGGCGGCGAAGCTGGTCAAGGCCCAGCAACTGCGGGACCTGGAGGCCCTGTTCGGGGAGCTGCCGGATGACGTGCAGAATTCCGCGGTGGAGGTGCGGGCCTGCCTTCTCGGAGAGCTCGCCCTGATGGGCGCGGGGCGCGGCCGGCCCGTCCTGGACGCGTACGCGGAGAGACTGCGCGAGTTGGGGCACCCGCTGGCCCGGCTGCCCAGGACGCGGCTGGACATCGAGCACCGGTTCGCGGTCCGCGTCCGGGGGCTCGGTCCCGTTAAGACCCCGGCCCAACTCCAGTCGCGCTTCCCGGAGATTCCACCCACCGATAACGGTACGGCAGCCGGACACACGGCCGGTGAAACACCCGACGCGCAGCGCGCGCGGGCGGCTGCCGAGCCCTTCACCGTCGGCGATTGGGCCCGCGAGCCCGAGGTGCGTTTCTTCACACTGCCGAGCCCGCTCGACCCGGACGACTTCGGCATCTCCTTCATCAAGCAACTGCCGCTCGACTGTCTGGCGGGCGAGGGCACACGCCGGGGCGACGCCGTCGCCTGCCGGACGATGCCCGATGACGTGCTCAACGAGCTGTTCTCGGCGGCGTACTACGGCGGAGTGAACGGCCGGGGTCAGGGAGGCGCGTACTCCCGGCTGCATGCCTGGAACAGCATGTACGCGCTGATGGGGCTGCCCGCGGACGTCCCGTTCCTGGATGCGGCAGGGCGCGCCGCCGACCACCGGTGGCTGCGGTTCATGGCGTTCACGGACTGGTTCCGTCACGACACGTCGGACGTGGCCTTCACCGTGCTCGATCCCACCCGTACACGTGTCGCGGTGTTGGCGGCGACGGACACCGACGTCGACGATTAGCACGGGTGGCCTCGGTCCCCGCCCGCGCGCTACACCGTCGTCGGCAACCACCTGGCCCAGCACCCCCGCCTCTCGGCCACGGCGATTGGCATCGGCGTCCACATCCAGTCCCTGCCGGACGGTGCCTCGGTCACCATCAAGGCGTTGACCCTGCGCGCCGCCCACCGGCGGCGCAGGAAAGCACCTCAGGAGGCCCGCCCGGTCCCGCTGCTCGGTGCCCCCTGGCCCGGTATCCCGGTCCGAGGCCGCAACGCTCAAGGCCGGGCCGACGCCTGCCGGCTGCCCATCGCCAGAGGGCTCACCCCGCATGGCCTGCGCCACTCCCTCCGCACGCACATGGAGGAGCTCGGCACGGAGCAGGTGCTGATGGACGAGCGCGTGGGCCATATCGGTGGCTCGGTCTCGGCGCGCTACGCACATGTGACCCCTGGCATGCGTGAGCGTCTCAAGGTCGGCCTGACCGAGCAGTGGGAAGCAGCGGTCGACGTCCTTCGGAGCCCGCACCCGCGCTCGCCGGTCGCTGGACTCGATCGGCTGCTACACGCTCGTGCCACGACGGCCAGTCCGAGCGGAGGAGCTGCGCATTGAGCCGACGCTCACGAGTGCGCGCTCTCAGAGGTCGACCGGCGACACGTCGTCGCCGAGCCGGGGGTGGACCCGCGTCAGCAGCCGCTCCTCCAGGACGGTCGCGTAGATGGCGGCTTGCGTGGTGGCGGGGTGGGTCGGCGGCCAGATCCCCCGGCGGAAGACGCAGCGGCGGCCACGGAAGAGCACCACCGCGGTGGCGGCGACGACCACGTTGTCCGCTGCGTCGGACGCGGTGTCGGCGGTGAGTGACTCGAACTCGCCGCCCCGTCGGTCGCAAAGATCCAAGACAGCCTGGTGGGCGGACCGCAGGAACACGTCCGTGTATTCCTGCGGCCCGCCCCAACCGGCGTGGTCGTCAGTCACCGCAGTTGTGCATCGCGCTGTCGGTCGAGGCCAGGACGACCTCACCTCCACCGGCGGGGAGGACGAGGTGGACGCCGTTGACCTTGAGGCCGGCATCGGCGCCGGTCGAGGGCAGCTGTTCGTTCACGATGAGCCGACCACCTCCGACGAGCGGGATCTGCGTATTCGGATCACCCGACACCGTAACCGGAACTCCCGCGATCTTCAGGGTGAGTGTGGTGCTGCCCGTGGCCTTGCCGCACTCGCTGCTGGAGACCGCGGTGAGCCCGGACACCTCGATGACCGGCACACCGGGCAGTCCGATGCGGGCCTGTGCCACCGTCGAGGTCGCCGTGACCTTGCCGGGGGCGAGCGTCGTGGTGACCTTGGGGCACAGCTTCTGCACCGATAGCAGCGGCGAGCTGTACTCGGCCGAGCACGGGGTGTCGGTTGCGGTCGCGTCCGCCGTACGGACGGTCCCGGTGTCGGGCTGCGGCTCGATCTCCAGGAGCGGTACGCCGATGAGCGCGACGTGCGCCGAGAGGCCGTAGGCGCGGCCCGTCGCGTACTGGAGCTTCAGCTGTGCGGAGGTCTCGGAGGCCAGGTAGCCGGCGTCACCTGCGAAGGACGCGCGCAGTGGGACGGTGGCGGAGTCGGTCAGCGGCTGGTCCACCGACGTGACGGTGCAGGTAGCGGTCCCGGTGCCGCCCGTCGTACCGGTGCATGACTGTTGGTCTTCACCGGTGCCGAGGACGAAGCGCACACTGCGCCCTGACAACGCATCTCCGTGGAAGTCGGTGAGCTTGGCGGCTAGTTGCGCCGGAGTGCCGTTGGCGAGGTGCGTCACGCCGGTGTAGTCGAGTTCGGTCGGTGAGGTCAGGCCCAGTTCGGCGGACGTGCTGGACGGGTTGTAGTCGTCGTCGCCGCCGAAGGTGACGGCTACGGGCACCGCGTTCGACGTCCCCTGCGGCTGGTCGACCGAGGCGATGGTGCAACTGGCCGTGCCCGACGCCGTGGTGGTGCCGGTACACGTCTGCTGTGTGGCTCCGGTGCCCAGTGCGAACCGCACGGCACGGCCGTCGACCGGCGTCCCGAAGACGTTGGTGAGCTTCGCCGAGAGGCGGGCCGGGGATCCGTTCACCGCGCTGTCGGTACCGGTGTAGGTCAGGGCGGTGTCCACCTTGTGGGGCTGCTCGGGACCGGGGCAGTCGGCGGCCTGGAGGCAGGGCAGGAAGTAGTAGGCGGTGATGATCCCGAACGGCCGCCGTCGCCCGAGCGCGGATCATTGTGGGTGACGTACACGACGACGAGGCTGGCGTCCGTGTTGGTGCAGATCACCCGGTTGTCCGGGGCGGGGACGCAGAAGCCCTCGGTGCCGACGGTCTCCTGGATGTCGTCGTGGTCGGGCACCACACCGTGTTCCAGGATGTGCCGCCTGCCGAAGCCGTCCACGGGAGGGTTGCACTGAGGTGTCTTGCAGTCGTTCTGTCCTTCACGCAACGGGATGTCGTTGCCCGCCGTCCCCCGGAAGGTGTCGACGACGGTCCAGTCGATCATGTTCGGATTCGGATCGCCGGGATCGGCGGATGCGGTGGCGGGCGCTACGAGCGCGCCTAACAGCGCCAGCAACACGGTGAGTACGGCGGATGACAGACGTCGGTGTGCCCGGCCGCGCGCCGGGGCACGCGTGAGTGTGCGCCGGGGGTCATGAAGAACCGGCACGGAATCCCCTCCTTGTGACCGGGCCGCCCCATGACGGTCCGGCGTCCCCGCGACATCCTGACCGCCACGGGGACACCACCTTGCCGACAAGTAAGGGACATGACAAAGGGTTGCCGCGCTACGGCGAGTCCTGTCAGCGCGGGGTCAGCCGTTACGTGCGTTTGGAGGTCGGAGATCAGGCTCCCCACCCAAGCCGTGTGTCCGATGACCGCGGGCATGGCTGAAGTCGTTCGGCCGGGACGACCTTGTCAGTCGTGCACCCTGCCCTGTCTACGAGACCGTGGTCGAGGTCCCCAAGGCCGCGATCACCGCCCCCGGCGCCGCGTCACGCCGTACAACCAACCGCACTCCCCGGTGGTCTCTTACGCGCCCGGACCAAGATCCGGCTCACCGTTCCTGGAGAAACATGCGTATTCGTACCGCCGCGGCCGCCACCGCCGGAGCCCTGGCGCTGCTCGCCTTCGCGACGCCCGCCGCCCACGCGGACACCAGCAAGGGCGACGCCGTCTTCAGCGCGATCACCTTCAGCAGGACGACCGTCAATGTCGGCGTCAGCACGGCGCAGACGCTGAGCGTCACCGCGACCGCCAAGGACGACTCCGGGATCAAGATCATGGCCGGTGACAAGCTGGTCAGCTCCGACGGCCGGATCCTCTACGCGGACTCGACGTCCTGCTCCCGGCCGACGTCGACGACCATGAAGTGCACGTTCACGTACACCCTGGACCCCGACCGCACCGACTACTACGACCTGAAGAACAGCTCGGCCGGCACCTGGTACTTCGACTCGGAGGTCGCGGCCTACGACGGCGATTATTACGACCTCGACCCCGGCACCCCCGTCAAGGTGAAGCGGTACGCCAAGCTCACGAACACCCAGGCCTCGCCCGAGCCGGTCGCCAAGGGCGGCACGCTCACCGTGAGCGGGACGCTTACCCGGGCCAACTGGGACACCAACCTCTACGCGGGCTACGGCGGCAAGTCCGTGGCCCTGCAGTTCAAGAAGTCCGGCTCCTCGACGTACTCCACGGTCAAGAACGTGACCACCGACAGCAGCGGCAAGCTGAAGACGACGGTCACCGCGAACTACGCGGGCACCTGGCGCTGGAAGTTTGCCGGTTCGAGCACGACGAGCGGCGCGACCGCGTACGGCGACAGCGTCGCTCTCAGCTAGTGCTCTGACCGCATCGGTCCGCGGGTCGCTCAGGCCGCGGTGGCGAGGGGGCGTCCGCCCCAGCGGATGCCCTACTTTCTTGCTTCGGATGCGGGCGCGTTCTTGGCGCTGGGCGGCCAGGACGTCGTGGCGGCGGGCGATGGCGTTGCACCAGCGCAGGCAGGCGTGCAGGGCCCGGGTCTGCATCGGATGGTTGGGGTGGTGAGAGTTGGCGATGGTGAACTGCCTCAAGGGTCCCAAGTGCGCCTCGATCGGGTTCGCCCACGAGTATCCCCACATGTCGCTCAGAGAGCGGTTCATGATTCTTTGAGTGGTTCTGTTGTCGCCTGATGGTGTGGATGTCGGCGGAACCTGCTGGTCCGCGGGCCGTGGTCTGTTGGGGTGGCGGGGTGCGTGAACGCAAGCCGTACCCAAGCGACTTGTCGGACGAGCAGTGGTCGTTGATCGAGCTGGTGATCACGGCGTGGAAGGACCGGCACCGTTCGGTCAGCGGTCACCAGGAGGCGGCCGCGGTGGATAGGTTGGACGGCACCTGAATGGTGCGAACGGACGGGCAGCGACCGGGTTTTGCGGACGCGGTGGCCGTCATCCTGGGGGTCTTCGAGTGACAGACGACGAGGAACTTCTGACGCGGGTACGTGAGCTTCGGCGGCGCGGCAGTGGGCCCAAGCAGATCGCCCGGGCGCTTGGCGTGCGGCCATCGGTCGCGAGTGTGCTGGTGCGGCGGGTTGCCGAGGTCGAACAGGCGGTCGATGACCCGGTGGACCGTGCCCTGGTCGGCTGCTGGCTCAGCCCAGGGTGGAGCGAAGGGCTCGGCCTCGGCGACGCTCCTCTTGCCTGGCAGCAGAGTGACCCGGTGTCCGGTACGGAGACTGCCTCGGGCGGGTTGGCCGGGGTGGTGGTCGCCCGGCGGGAGCGGGCGAGCCGGGTCACGGTCTGCGGGTTCCTGGTCGACGTGCACTGCCTCGGTGTGAAGAACGTGCACGGGCCGCAGGCGATGGGATCGGGTTCTCTCGACGCCTGGCGCCGGGATTTCTTCTCCGCGTTCGACTCACCGGGTGTCGAGGCGCCGCTGGAGTTGGCCCAGCATCTGGTGCATGGAGCCGTGGCCTTTGCCCGCGGGCTGGGCTTCGAGCCGTGTGAGGAGTTCGCCGCGGCGGCGGTGTACCTGGGCGAACCTGCCGGGCCTGTGCCGATCGAATTCGGCCGGGACGGCGTGCCGTTCTACGTCGCGGGCCCGTACGACGATGCCCGGTCCGTCGTCCGGACCCTCAATGACGCAGTCGGCGAGGGCAACTACCACTACGTGCTGCCCATGGGGTAGCGGGCCGCTCGTGCTCGGCCGAATTGTGCGTCGCCGTTCGGCGGTAGCGTGACGGGGCAAGGAGTGCTGCGGACAGGTTGGGCGGGCGGGTTCATGCGGATGCGGTTCGAAACCGAGGCCGAGGCTGAGGAGGAGTTCGAGGCGGCACGCGGCCTGCTGGTCGACCGGCTGGTCCGGTGGGCCGGGGAGCAGGGGCTGCCGGTTGACGGGTTCACGGCCGAGGCGGCGCTGGAGTACCGGCACCGGGCGACTGTTGACGGTCGGTTGGGGCTGTGGGAGCAGAGGCATGTGGAGGAACTGCTGCTCTCCTGGTTGCCGGAGCAGATCACCGAACTCCCCGGGGAGGAACGCGCCGACGCCCCGGGCACGTTGCGTACAGTGCTGCGCTATCTGCACGCGGCGCAGTTGGCGGATCCGCGCGGTCCCGCACTTCAGGATTCCCTCGCCGCGGTCGATGCGGCCGCGGAGCGGTATCCGGCGGCGATGGCGGACCGCACTCGCTGGGGGATGGCGAAGTTCTGGGCGATGACAGCCGCCGAGCAGGGCGTGGACGTGCTGGACGGGGCGGCGTTCCAGCGATTCGCGGAGCGGGCGCAGCGCGGGGAGGTCGCCTACGACGAGCAGGCCCTCGCCGCGGTCGTGGAACGGCGATTGACCGGCCGCGTGCTGGCCGGCGCGGTCCGGGCCGAGCCGCAGCTGCCCGTGAGGCTTCCCCCGGACGATGAACTGCGCGGGCAGGCTGAGGCGTCTGCGGCCACGGCGCAGCTCCGCGGGTTCGCCGAGTGGGTGGGCCGCGACGGCCGTGCGGTGACGGCGGCGGGGCGGCTGCGGATGGCCGATGCCCGCCAGCTGGTGGACGTGCTGGGCACCGGCGACAAGACCGAGGGGGTGCGCTCTTCGGCCGACCTGCCGCGGTTGGGGCTGTTGGCGGAGTGGGCGAAGAAGGCGCGGCTGGTCCGGGTGGCCAAGGGGCGGTTGTATGCGGTGGCCAAGGCCCGGCCGGTGCTGGACGACCCGCTTCAGCTGTGGCTGCGTGCCTTCGACGCGTGCTTCGAGCTGCGGCACGCCCTGATCGGACCGCGCAGCGGCTGGCATGTCGAGTCGATGCTGTTCGACGTGTACGAGGACGTGCTGGAGGACGTGCTGAACACGCTCTACAGCCTGCCGCACCCGATGCCCTGGCCGCACCTGCGCGACTCCGTGCACCTGGTCTACCGGGCCCGCTTCCAGTGGGACGGCGGGGCGGACCTCCAGCACCGGATGTGGTTCGAGCACGCCGACCGGGACTTGCGCACGGTGTTCGACGCGCTGGTTGACCTCGGCGCGATCGAACGAGACCGCGGGATGGCCGATCCGGTGTTCGTCGATGTCGACCTTTCCGGTGCCGACGGCGAGCTGCCTGCGGACATGCCGCCGGAGCTTGCGGAGCTGCTGGGCGTGGCGGGGGTGGAGGGGGACCCGGCGGCGCTGGAACGCGCCCGCCGCCGGCGGGAGGAATTGACCGCCGGGCCCGTCGAGCTCATCCGTCTCACCGAACTGGGTACGCGGGCCGTGCGGCAGCGGCTGCTGGTGGCAGGCCGGGACGCACCGCTGGTCGGTGAGCTGGCCCAGGCGTCGGCGGCCGGCCTGCTGGGGGTGCTGGCCGAGGAGTACGGCCCCGATGACGCCCGCGCGGAGCTGGCCGGCTGGATGGCGGCCCGCGGCGAGCGGGATGCCGCACTGCGGCAACTCGTCGAAGCCGTAGGGGCCATGGCCTTCCGTACGCGTGCCCAGGCGATGCTCGAGGTGCTGCTGGCGGCGTTGCCGGACGGCGAGGATGAGCGGCTGCTGCGTGCGCTGCGCGGCGATGCCCGGCTGGCACCGCTCGCGCTGAGCGCGCTGGCGCACCGTGAACTGCTCTCACCCGAGGACATGACCGATGCCGAGCATCTGCTGGTCCTCGCCGAGAGCCTGCTGCAGCTCGTGGAGCTGGCGGGCGGCCGGGAGGGCGCCGAGGAGGCGCTGCGCGCCCAGGGCCCCGAGGTCTGGGACGCGGTCGCCGTAGCGCTGGACTCCGCGCACCCGGACCGGGCCGGACTCGAAGAGCTCAGGCGACTGGCTGCCGGCGCATCGCGTACTCCCGCGGCCCGCATCGGCCGCGCCCGCAAGCGGCGGCGCGCCTCCGGCAAGGGTGGCCGCAAGCGGCACCGCTGACCGGGGCGGCGCCGCTCGGTCGCGTGGACAGTGTGGACAGTAGGGCGCAGCCGGCGGGGGCATGGAGCCGCGGAGGACGGTCGGTACCGGTGTCGTCCGTCTCCGGTGGTGCGCGTTACCGTCAGGGGCCATGGCTGAGGGCTGGGACGAGGACGGCCTGCGGGCCGTACGCGGCGCGCTCCACTCGCGTGACCTGACCCGGGTGGTCGCGCGCTGAGCGGCGCTACTGCGTTCGCAGCGCCGTGGCCGTACGGGCCTTGGCCCCCCAGCCGGACGGGAGCAGCGCACCCTGCATGGCGATCGCGATGCCGGCCAGCCCCAGCAGCACCAGCTGAGGAGCGTCGTACACATCGAGGATCGACGGCCGCAGATTGGTGCCCGCCGCGTGCCCCATCACCGGCAGTACGAAGCCGTGCAGCGCGAACCCGGCAGGCACCCCGATCAGTCCGCCGAGTACGCCGATCCCGGCCACCGAGGAGAGCACGAGGCTCACGGTCTGCCGCGGCGACATGCCGACTGCCTTGCAGATGCCCAGGTCGTGAACGCGCTCCCGGGTGTCGAGGACGACGGAGTTGAGTACACCGAGGCCGGCCACGGAGACCAGCATGAGGGTGAGCAGCACCGCGATCCCATCCAGGACGAGAATCATGTTGTCCTGTTCCGAGGGGGGTTGGCCATGACGTGGCCGCCCAGCTGCTCCAGCACCGCGGCGAGCTTCTTGGCGTACGCGGCGGGGGAGACCCCCGGCTTTCACCTCGATCTGGAAGACCTGGGGCTTGGCCCCGGCGAAGCTGGCGAGGTCCGCGTGGATCGACAGGCCGTCGTTCGAGGTGTCGAAGGCATCGCCGACGACACCGGCTGCCCCGACAGCCCCGCCGACGGCCTCGAACCCCAGCCCGGCCTCGGGCAGCTCGACGCCCTGACCGAGCGGGTACGTGCAGCCGGGACACCGGTCACCGTTGCGGTGTCACTGCCGCCGGACCCACTGCCGCCCGGGGTGGACCTCGCGGCGTACCGCGTCGCGCAGGTTCGAGCGCAGGGCGCCGGGGAGCCGTCTGGCTGGGCCTCAGGTCTCGTCCATGGTCGTGCAGTCCTCTACGGCCGACGTCGATGGGCCGTTGATGACGCGACGCTTGAAGTCCTCGTGCGCAACGGCTCCCAGCTGTCCGCGGATCTTCAGGGCAATGAAGGCGTAGAAGAGCTGCCGGTACCACTCGCAGCGGTACGTCCTACCGGTAGCCGACCTGGTGGCAGCGCTGGGCGGCGCCTTCCCGGCCGAGGTCGGGGTGCTTCCAGCCCGATAAGTAGGCGAGCTCTGCCACTGCGTCGAAGGCCGCGCAGCGGTCGCCGCACGCGTGCGCCTGATGTCGGAGAACCTGGCGATGGGGGAAAGGTCCCGCGAAAACCGTGGATAGGTCGCCATGAACCTTCAGGGTGGTGGATCCCTGAGGCGGCGAATTGGCACCGGAATGGCGCCTGAATGGCAACAATTTACTCCAGAATGGTCACAAGATTCCGTCAACTGGACGAGGGGACAAATGAATTCACGTAATCCTCCGCGAAACCGGCGATACGGTGCGGTCGGGTCGGGAACGAACAAAGGCTCCCGACGGCCGTCGACGACGGTGAAATCACCGGCCGCGGCTGTCGGGAGCCTCTTGCTACGGGCATGTGAAGCGATTGACTACACCGATTCCTCCGTCTCGGGCAGGTGGTTGACCGCAGGCAGGATCGAGGAGGCGATGGCCTTGTTGACGGCGTCAATGCGGGACACCGCCTGCAACTTGTCGAAGATGTTGCGCAGATGGCGCTTCACGGTGCCTTCGGCGATCCCCATGGCCTTCGCTATCTGGCGGTTGCTACGGGCGGCGGCGACGTGGGCGAGCACCTCGGCCTCCCGGGCGGAGAGGACACCCGGGCCGAGCGGTTTGCCGCGCGTGACCTGGAGGCTCTGCCGGGAGACCGACATCGTGACCTGCTGATCGCCGCTGCGCGTGGCGCGGATCGCGGAGATCAAGGTGCCACGTGCTGCACTCTTGTGCAGATAGCCGCTGACGCCCAGGTCGAGGAAGGCCTGGACCAGGTCCGGTGCGTCGTACATCGTCAGGATGATCGTCTGGGTACCGGGAGAGGCCTCATTGAGCTGAGCGACCGTGGCCAGCACGGTCTGGCCCGGCATTTCGACATCCAGGATCGCCACGTCGGGGCGGTGCTGCACTGCGAGCTCCACCGCCGACCTGCCGTCTCCGGCCTCGGCCACCACCTCGAGATCGGGCTCTCTGCGCAGCGAGTCGCGCAGGGCGTCGCGCAGGACCGTGTGATCGTCTGCCACCAGAATGCGGATCGGTTCAGGCATCGCGGACGGCTCCTGGTAGGGGTATCCACAGCGACGCCCGGGTGCCGGAGCCCGGGCGGCTGGTGAGCTGGAATCGGCCCCCGAGCTGGGTGACGCGCTCGGTCATGGAGATCAGCCCGTGGCCGCGGCGTGCGACGCTCGCCTCGTGCACGTCGAAGCCGACGCCGTCGTCCTCGACCGAGGCCGTCACCTCGTCCTCCTCGAAGTTCACCCGTACCGTCAGTGCGCCGGCTTGGGCGTGGACGAGTGCGTTGAGGAGACATTCGCGCAGGACGAGGAAGAGCTCCTCCAGGATCTCGGGGTCGACCAGCGACTCGTCTCCGTCCACGTCGATCGCGAGGCGGACCTCGGGCATCTGCATGGCCTCGACGAAGGTCTCGATTCCGGCGCGCAGATTGCCGTCGGTGCGCGGGTCGTGCAGCCAGGTGATCAGTTCGCGCAGTTGCAGCAGCGTGCCGATCAGGGTGTCCCGGGCGTTCAGCACCGTGCGCTGTTCCTGCGTCGGCTCCTCCCCGAACGAGAGGGCGTACAGCTCCAGTTGGCGCATGGCCAGGCTGATGTTGTTGCCCACCCTGTCGTGCACGTCACGCGCCAGCGTGTGACGCTTCGCCTCGGCGACCTTCTGCACGGTGGCCAGAAGGGACGCGTGCTGGCGGGTGTGCAGCTGCCAGCGCGCGTGCACGCTGCGGTAGAGCGTGAGGAGCGCTTCGCCGCGCAGTGCCGCGGAGTCGCTGTCGGTGCCGATGACATCGCGCAGGACGATGGCCACCGTCTCGAAGAGGAGGGCGGACGCCTGCGCCATCGCGGGCTGGTCGACCAGGAGGCCCACGCGCTGGTCCACGGTCCGCCGTGCCGCGCCGTCCGCCTCGTCGACGGTGATGGCCCGCCCGGTGCGTAGGGTCTGGGCGCAGTCGTCGAGGACGAGGGCGACCTGGAGATCGGAGAATCGCCTCCCCGACGGGTGGTGCAGTACCGCATTCCCGTTCTGCTGCAAATGTGATTTGAATCTCTCGACGATTTCTGATCGGCGCGCGGTCAGGGCCTCAAGTGCATCGATGGAGCCGCGTACCGTGACCTTTTGACTTATTTTTTTGTTGACGGCCACAATTCCCCCTGATCTATGGCCACTCATAACTATGCCCTTCAGGTTACCAAGAAGTAGGCCTGCAGAGATGTCGGCAGCGTACGAACATGGCAAAGAGTGAACCTTGTACCGTCTGGTGCCGGACTGGTCACGGAGGGTGACTCGTGCCTGGTCGTCGGGGGGTGGCCGGGATCGTCGGCGCGTCCGCCCGGCAGGGGTGACGGCGGGCGTGAAACATGGCCGCCACATTTGATTCCGGGCGTGACTTGTTTATCCGGCAACAATCTCCTTGATGGTCACCTGGCCGACCAATTCGGATCGCGACCGAAGAGGGCGGCCATGCGCGCCTCCGCGGGAGCGCTGTCAGAAATCAGGAGAGCCGGACGGAAATACGGCGATTTCGCCAGCTCTTCTTTGCGCGGCTCGTATCGGGCCAGTATCGACATCACGAGCGACGGCGGGATCGGCGTCCGTACTTCGATGGCGCGCCCCAAGTCCCAGGAGTGCACCACGAGATCGTCGGCCATCTCCTGCAGGTAATGCACCGCGGAACGCGTTCCGTAGGACAGGTGCACCACGCCCGCACGTGCTCCCGGCGCCGAGAAGGCGGCCGCGGCTTCGGCGGCCACACGCTCCCAGCGAGTCACCGGATCGGGCCCCAGGACATCGCCGTCGAATCGGTCTCCGACCTGATCGATCGTCAACCCGCTGAGGAGTAAGGGGGCCCAGAGCTGTTCGCCGGCGAGGTGGTTGACGAGGTCTCTGACATTCCACTCCGTACAGGGAGTGGAATGGTTCCACTGTGCCTCTGTGATCTGGCGCACTCTTTCGGTGAATGTGCGGAGTGCCTCTTGGTGAAACGCCGTCAGCATCCCCTCACCCTGCCACGGAGAAGGGCCTGGAGGCACCCGCATATCACTTAAGGAACACACCCGCGGCTACCCCTTTGGTTGCCTACTTTCCGGAACCTCCCCTGCCTAACGTTTGGCGCAGTTTCGTATTCGAGCCTGAGATGAGGGGGAATCCAGGATGAGGCTTGGCGACGCACTCAGCATCAAAGCGGCGGCCACATGGCTGCCCGAGACCACGGAGACCGTGGCAGAGGTGATCGCCGACGGCCGCCTCGAAGCGGAGCACGAGCACCGCGTCGGGGTGAGCGAGCTGCCCGTCTCCCGGGACCTGGCCGGCCCGCAGCTCGCGGCCCACGCGGCCCGGCGAGCACTGGAGCAGGCGGCCTGGGACCCGGACCGAGTGGGTCTGCTCTCGCACTCCTGGATCTACCACCAGGGCCACGACTTCTGGGCCCCCGCGCACTACGTGGCTCACCAGGCCGGCCTCACCCGCGCCCTGCCCTTCGGGCTCCAGCACATGTCCAACGGCGCGGCGCTCGGCATGCAGCTCGCCGCCGTCCGGCTCATCGCCGACCCGGAGATGGACTCCGCGATGGTCACCACCGGCGACCGTTTCGCCCTGCCCGGTTTCGACCGCTGGGCCGGCGACTACGACGTCGTGTACGGCGACGGAGGCACCGCTCTCGTCCTGGGCCGCCGCGACGGCCACGGCGACCTGCTCCACATGCTGTCCTTCGCGACGTCGGCGGCACCGCAGACGGAGAACTTCTTCCGTGGCCGCGACGAGTTCAGCGCCGCGCCCCTCACCCACAGCCGGCCCATCGACGTACGTCGCCCGAAGAAGGCGTTCCTGGAGATGGGCGGCATGGAGACGCTCAAGGAGCTGGGCCTGGCCAACGTACGGCACGTCCTGCGGGAGAGCCTGCGGCTAGCGGACCTGGAGCCCGCCGATCCCCGCATCCGGTGCATCGCCCTTCCCCGCGCGGGCGATGCCGTCTACAGCCTGATGTACCTGCCGGTGATCGAGGACGTCGTCAAGGCCGAACCCCTCTTCCTCGGCCGCCGCACCGGCCACCTGGGCTCCGGGGACTTCATCGCCAACCTCACCGACATCATCGCCTCCGGGATCCTCGCGCCCGGAGAGATCGCCCTCGTGATCGGCGGTGGCGCCGGATACACGTGGTCGTGTGCGGCCTTCCAGGCCCCGGAGAAGCGCCATGGCTGATCCGAACGGGACGACGGACGCGACCGCACAGACCACGAAGGCCAGGATGACCACCACTGCCCAGCCCCACCGCAACACTCCCGACTCCGCTGCCACCGCCTCCTCCGAGCCCATCGCCGTCGTCGGCATCGCGTGCCGGCTGCCCGGCGCACCGGACCCCGATGCCTTCTGGAGGCTGCTGGAGGGCGGTGAGGACGCGATCACCCAGGCACCGCCGGAGCGGTGGGCGCCGCAGGTCGCGCTGCGCGCGCCGTTCGGCGGCTTCATCGAGGGCGTCGACCGATTCGACGCCCAGTTCTTCGGGATCAGTCCCCGCGAGGCAGCGGCCATGGATCCGCAGCAGCGGCTGATGCTGGAACTGAGCTGGGAGGCACTCGAAGACGCCCGCGTCGTCCCGGATGAGCTGCGCGGCACGAGGACCGGTGTCTTCGTGGGGGCGATCGCCGACGACTACGCCCGGCTCATGCAACGGGCCGGAACCGACGGCATCACGCAGCACACCGTCACCGGAACCCACCGCGGCATCATCGCCAACCGTGTCTCGTACTTCCTCGATCTGCACGGCCCCAGCCTCACCGTCGACACCGCTCAGTCCTCCGCGCTCGTCGCCGTGCGGATGGCCTGCGAGAGCCTGGCGCGCGGTGAGTCCGAGCTCGCCATCGCGGGCGGCGTGAGTCTGAACATCCTCGCGGAGACCACCCTCAGCACCGAGAAGTTCGGCGGCCTCTCTCCCGACGGCCGCTGCTACACCTTCGACGAGCGCGCCAACGGCTACGTACGCGGAGAGGGCGGCGGCGCCCTGCTGCTCAAGCCGTACGCGCGCGCCCTCGCCGACGGCGACCGCGTCCACTGGATCATCCTGGGCGGCGCCGTCAACAGCGACGGCGCCGGCGACGGCCTCACCGTGCCCAGCGGGCGTGCACAGCAAGAGGTCATCCGGCGCGCCCACCGGGAAGCGGGCGTCGACCCGGCGCACGTCCAGTACGTGGAGCTGCATGGCACCGGTACCAAGGTCGGCGACCCGATCGAGGCAGCCGCCCTCGGCGCCGCCCTGGGCACGCACCGCTCCACCGACGAACCCCTCCTCGTCGGCTCGGCCAAGACGAACGTCGGCCACCTGGAGGGCGCCGCGGGCATCGTCGGCCTGCTGAAGACGGGCCTGAGCATCGCCCACCGCGCCCTGCCGGCGAGCCTGAACCACGAGCGCCCGAACCCCGCCATTCCGCTCGCAGAACTGGGGTTGCGCGTCCAGCGCGAATTCGGTCCGTGGCCGCACCCGGAGCACCGGCTCATCGCCGGAGTCAGCTCGTTCGGCATGGGCGGCACCAACGCACACCTCGTCGTCGCCGAGGCACCGCTGGGCAACGCACCGGACCGGCCGCAGCCGCGGGACGAGGCCGCGTCCCGCTCCGCCGCCGTGCCCTGGCTGCTCTCCGCCAAGACCGATGCGGCCCTGCGCGCACAGAGCGAGCGGCTGCTCGACGCGCTCCAAGCGGACCCGTCCGCGGACCCGAGGGACATCGCGCACTCCCTCGCCACCACCCGCACCCACTTTTCGCGCCGGGCCGCGATCGTGGCCGAAAGCCGCGAAGGTCTCATCGGCGGGCTCACCGCCCTGGCGCACGGCCGCCGATCGCCGGCGGTGACGAAGGGGCGCGCGAGCGACGGTGGACTCGCGTTCCTGTTCACCGGGCAGGGCAGCCAGCGCCTCGGCATGGGCCGGGAGCTGTACGAGACCTTCCCCGCCTTCGCAGAGGCATTCGACGCCGTGTGCGCCGAGCTCGACCCTCGCGTCGGTCGCTCGCTGCGCGCGGTCGTCTGGGCCGCGGCGGACTCCGGTCCGGACGTGGAACTGCTCCACGAGACCCGCCACACCCAGCCGGCCCTGTTCGCCGTCGAGGTGGCCCTCCATCGCCTCTTCACCTCCTGGGGCGTGCGTCCCGACGTCCTCGCCGGGCACTCCATCGGTGAGATCGCCGTCGCCCACGTCGCCGGGGTCCTCTCGCTCGCCGATGCCGCGGCCCTGATCGCCGCCCGCGGCAGGCTCATGCAGCAACTGCCGCCCGGCGGCGCCATGATCGCCCTCCAGGCGTCCGAGGCCGAGGTGCTCCCGCTCCTCGTCGGCCGCGACGAAACCCTCGGCCTGGCCGCCGTGAACGCCCCTGACGCCACCGTCGTCTCCGGTGCCGAGCGCGACGTGCTGGAGATCGCCGACCACTTTCGGCACCTCGGCCGCAAGACCCGCCGGTTGAAGGTCAGCCACGCCTTCCACTCCCCGCTGATGGCGCCGATGCTCGACGACTTCCGGGCCGTCGCCGAGAGCCTCACCTACCACGCGCCGCAGGTGCCCGTCGTCTCGACGGTCACCGGGGAACCGGTCCGTGCCGGGGAGCTGGAGAGCCCCGAGTACTGGGTCGGGCACGTCGCCGCAACGGTCCGCTTCGCCGCCGCCGTGCGGTCGCTGGGCGACGCCGGTGTGCACAGCTACTTGGAGATCGGGCCGGGCGGCGTCCTCACCGCCCTGGGCGCCGAGTGCCTCGACGGTACCGACGCCGTGCTGGTGCCCGCCCTGCGCGACGGCGCCGAGGCGACCGCCGCGGTCACCGCCGCCGCTGCCCTGCACACGCACGGCATCGCCGTCGACTGGACCGCCGTGCTCGGCGGCGCGGCGGCGGTGGACCTGCCGACGTACGCCTTCCAACGCAAGCGGTACTGGAGCGAGACCGCCGTGACGGCGACCGTACCCCGCAGCGGGGACGGCCACGGAGCGGAGGACCACGAGGCGGCGAGCAACCTCGCGGCGGTGAACGGCCAGGCGACGGAAGCCGGTCATGGCACGGACGCCGAGCTCGGCGACAGCGAGGGACAGACGCCCGCCCAGCCGGACCGGACCCGGCTTTCCGCCCTCGGCGCCCGCGAGCTCGAGCAGCAGCTGACCGATCTCGTACGGTCGCACGCGGCGGCCGTTCTCGGCCACGATGTGACGGACCCCGCCGAAGCCGTGATCGAACTGACCACCACTTTCAAGGAATTGGGGTTCGACTCGCTGCTCGCGGTGGAACTGCGCGACAGCCTTAACCAGGAGCTCGGCCTACGCCTTCCGGCCGGGCTGCTGTTCAGCCACCCGACCCCGGCGGATCTGATCATGCGTCTCGTGGACGAAGTCGGCCGAGCCGCAGACACGTCCGCCCCGCCGGCGACCGTGTCCGCCGCGCACTCCGACGAGCCGATCGCCGTCGTGGCCATGTCCTGCCGTTACCCCGGCGGGGTCGCCACTCCGGACGACCTGTGGCGCATCGTCGCCGACGGGACGGACGCGACCGGCGACTTCCCCGCCGACCGGGGATGGGACCTCGACGAACTGTTCGGGACGGACCCGCTGCGGCCGGGCGCCGCATCCGCCACCCGCCGCGGCGGCTTCCTCGACGACGTGGCCGGGTTCGACGCGGGCCTGTTCGGGATCAGCCCACGCGAGGCCGCCGCGATGGACCCGCAGCAGCGGCTGCTCCTGGAGACCGCGTGGGAGACCTTCGAGCACGCGGGCATCGATCCGGCGTCCGTGCGCGGTGAGCGCGTCGGCGCCTTCATCGGTGCGACCGCGATGGACTACGGGCCGCGTCTGCACGAGGCAGCCGGGGGCTCGGAGGGCTATTTGCTGACGGGGAACACCTCCAGTGTCATCTCCGGTCGGCTCGCTTATTCGTTCGGTCTTGAGGGGCCGGCGCTGACGGTGGACACGGCCTGCTCGTCGTCGCTGGTGGCTCTGCATCTGGCGGTGCAGTCGCTGCGCCGAGGTGAGTGCGACATGGCCCTCGCCGGCGGTGTCACCGTCATGGCCACGCCCGGCATGTTCGTGGAGTTCTCCCGCCAGCAGGGCCTGTCGGCGGACGGGCGCTGCAAGGCCTTCGCGGCGTCGGCGGACGGGACCGGCTGGGCCGAGGGTGTCGGGCTGCTGCTGGTGGAGCGGTTGTCCGAGGCGCGCCGCCGCGGGCACCGGGTGCTGGCCGTTGTGCGCGGTACGGCCGTCAACCAGGACGGCGCTTCCAACGGGCTGACCGCCCCCAACGGACTGGCCCAGGAACGCGTCATCCAACAGGCTCTCGCCGACGCCGGGTTGACGAGTGTCGACGTCGACGCGATGGAGGCGCATGGCACCGGTACGCGTCTTGGTGACCCGATCGAGGCGCAGGCGCTGCTGGCCACCTATGGGCGGGGCAGGCCGGAGGATCGGCCGTTGTGGCTGGGGTCGTTGAAGTCGAACATCGGGCACAGTCAGGCTGCTGCCGGTGTCGGCGGGATCATCAAGATGGTGCAGGCCATGCGGCACGGCACCCTGCCCAAGACCCTCCATGTCGACGAGCCGAGCCCGCACGTGGACTGGGAGTCGGGGGCCGTGCGGCTCCTGACGGACGAGGTGGTGTGGGAGCAGGGCGACCGCCCCCGCCGCGCCGCCGTCTCGTCCTTCGGCATCAGCGGCACCAACGCCCACGTCATTCTCGAAGAGGCGCCAGTCGAGGCTGCGCCCGCCGAGGGCCAGGGGGCGCCCCGCGAAGAGACGACCGCGGCGCCCGCGACAGTGCTGTGGCCGGTCTCCGGTGCGGACGAATCAGGCGTACGAGGCCAGGCTGTGCGGCTTGCGGCGTTTGTGGAGCGGCGTGTTGATGTGGATCTGGCGGATGTCGGTGTGACGTTGGGTGTGCATCGGGCGGTGCTGGGTCGTCGTGCTGTGGTGGTGGGTGCGGACCGGGCTGAACTGCTGGCCGGGTTGCGGGCTGTGGCCGAGGGCGGGTCGGCTTCGGTGGCTGCTTCGGTGGTGCGGGGCGCGGCCGGGGGCGGCAAGGTGGCGTTCTTGTTCACCGGGCAGGGCAGTCAGCGGTTGGGGATGGGCCGGGAGTTGTATGAGGCGTTCCCGGTGTTCGCTGCGGCTTTTGACGAGGTCTGTGAGTATTTCGACGGGCT
>NZ_JBITGS010000063.1:0-28295 GCF_044457265.1 Streptomyces sp. NPDC050564
GTCCTGGGTTGGCGCACGCCGGCCGAGGTCTTCGAAGAACAGCTACGCTCGCTGCAACAGCCCGGTGTTGCAACGACTGGTTGAACTCGCCCAGTTCCGGTCACGGAAATTCGTCCGGGCGCTCGATCGGCACCGGATGGCCGGATCCATAGGGAGAGTCGGGGCGGCAGGCGACAACGCAGCCATGGAGTCCTTCTTCAGCCTGCTGCAGAAAAACGTCCTCGACCGTCGGGCGTGGGCCACCCGCGAGGAACTGCGGATCGCGATCGTGACCTGGATCGAGAGGACCTACCACCGGCGCCGCAGACAAGTCTCGCCCGGCCGGCTGACCCCCATCGAATTCGAGACCGTCATGACCACACCGGCCCTCCAGGTCGCGTGATCGAACCTGTCACCCAAACCTGCAGCAGACCCCTTTCCCGTCGTCTGGGTTCGGTGACCCGGTAGCCTTGAGCGTGTGCATGTCGCCTCTCGCGTATATCGGCGGTTCTGCCGTCTCCCTGCCATGCTCCAGGGGCTCACGTGGCTTGTCCTCTTCCTAGTCATCCTCAGTTTGGGGTGGGCTCTGTGGAACGGGGGCACGAACGGTCAGTCGGGAGCGTCAGGTGGGCACAACTCACCTAGCGGCTACGACCACGGCTATTCGATCACCAAGACCGTGCTGGCCCACAACCAGATCACACTGGAGGTTCCGGGCTTCGGACCTGGGCCAGTACAAGACACCCTGCTCAAGAACTGCCAGATGATCGTGCAGCGGATCATGGCGGGCGGGAAAGCGCCCACGGGCTTCTACTCAGCTCCTGACGAGTGGTATCACGGCTGCACTGATGCTCTGGCCGAGTGGTTTGCCAAGCGGGACCAGTAGCCGTCTGCGGTACTGATCAGGCGCAACACACATGGGCTCTCGGACTGGATCCGTCTCAGTTTGCGTCTCATTCAGCCCCGTTCACGGCCGTTCAGACGAGATCCCGAGCCGAGGCCGACCCGGCGACCAGCCGCCCATGAGCCCAGGTGAACACCTCTGCGCGCACCCCACCGCCCCACCAACAGAGTTGGAAAGCGTGTTGGTGGAGTGCCGGGGCCACAGGAGATCAAGGCGCTGAGTGCGCTACAAGCTGTCGCGCTCAACCAGCGAGCCGTCCGGCCCCAGTGAGAAGACTCGATATGTCGAACAGCGTTCGGCAGGTTTGGTGGCCCTGAACGTAGGACTGGCCTGACGGGTCGTCAAGTCCCTCAACGGTTTCCACGACTTCGCCGATGTCCGGGCTTGGATCGCGTGCTTCACCGTCCTTACGCCCTCATCGGCCCAGGACTGGCCGTGGCCTCCGGATAGTGCCGACGGAGCACGGAAAGGCCGATCGCCGCTCGTCGCACGCGCTCTCGTGTGCCGTCCGGGAAGCGCTTGTCCGAGTCGGGCAGTTCCCCGAGATCCCACTCCGGCAGCCCGAGGGCGGACAGCGACCGCCGGGACTTCTCCATGCCGTCCATCCGGACCTTTCTTCATTCGACATTTCGAACCTTGTTCGGCATCGCTGCGCTTGGACGGTAGGGCAGCGAATGACGGTCCGTCAACGGCCGGCGAAGGGGATCTAGGGGGAAAGCCCGGTGTTCGAGGCTGGCAGGCCACTCGTCGCCGCGCGCAGGAGCTGCTTTCGACGTGGTCGGTGGACGTCGTCGAGCATGGCTCCGCGCCGTGGTGGGCGGGGCGGACGGACGCCGTGGGCTCCGGAGCCACGCAGTGCCGGGAGGCGTTGAGCGAATCGGTTCGACGTAAGCGCTTCGACGGATGACGCGACCGACGGTTCGTGGAGTCGGCGACCTGCCGCACCGCGTATACGGCACCGGCGCGGGGACAGAGGTCACTTCGCTGCTGTGAGTGAGTTGTGAACCGGTGCTCCACAACTCCGTAGTTGCGACGTCGTAGCAGCTCAACGACATGTTGGAGCGTCCCGCCGATACCCCGGGCCGGGCTGTCGACCCCACGCCCGAGGCTCCTGGCCCAGAAACGGCGGGAGCCGGGCCGTCGCACTCCTGTCGTCACACTGAAAACTTTTCAGGCATGCAGAGAGCTTGCGAACCACGGGAATCGGCAGTCGAATCGATTCGGCAACAAGGCACTCAGGCCCCTTGGCGACCCTGTGGAACCGGGAGCTTTGCCTTCGCGAAACCTCTCTGCGATCTCACCGCACCACGGCACGTTCAAGCGGTTCGCATACGTCAGCGCCAATCTGCAATCCGGCACGGTAGGGAGTACAGATGGGAATCACACGTACCAGACGCCACCTGCTGCCCCGGCGCGGTGGCATCGACCGGTTACTCGCGACGGTACGGTGGCGGACGCTCGCCCGGGCGGGGGCCGCGGCCGCGCTCGTCGCCGGAACCCTGGCCACCGCGGGCACGGCCGGAGCCGCCACATCAGGTCCGTGCGACATCTACGCGGCGGGCAGCACACCCTGCGTGGCGGCGCACAGCACCACGCGCGCGCTGTACGCGTCGTACAACGGGCCGCTTTACCAGGTCCGGCGTGCCTCGGACAACACCACCCGGAACATCGGCGTCCTGGAGGCGGGCGGATACGCCGACGCGGCCGCCCAGGACGCGTTCTGCGCGGGGACGACCTGCCTGATCACGATCATCTACGACCAGTCGGGCCGCGGTAACAACCTCACCCAGGCACCCGGCGGCGGTGCCGCCGGCGGCCCCGACAACCTCGCCAACGCGACCGCCGCGCCCACCACGATGGCCGGTCACAAGGCCTACGGCGTCTACGTGGCGCCCGGCACGGGCTACCGCAACGACCACACCAACGGCATCGCGACCGGGGACAACCCCGAGGGCATGTACGCGATCTTCGATGGCACGCACTACAACGGCGGCTGTTGCTTCGACTACGGCAACGCCGAGACCGACAACAACGACGACGGCAACGGCACGATGGAGGCCATCTACTTCGGCAACATCAAGGTCTGGGGCTACGGCAGCGGCAACGGCCCATGGATCATGGCCGACTTGGAGAACGGCCTGTTCTCCGGCGTCAACCAGTACTACAACGCGGGCGACCCGACCATCAACCACCGGTACACGACCGCCATCGTCAAGGGCGGCCCGAACCACTGGGCGATCCGCGGAGGCAACGCGCAGTCCGGCGGCCTGTCCACCTTCTACGACGGGGTGCGTCCCAACGTCGCGGGCTACAACCCGATGCGCAAACAGGGAGCCATCATCCTGGGCATCGGCGGCGACAACAGCAAGGGCGCCCAAGGCACCTTCTACGAAGGCGTGATGACCTCGGGCTACCCGTCGGACGCCACCGAGAACGCGGTGCAGGCCAACATCACCGCCGCCGGATACGCCAACTCCTCCGGTGGTACGAGCTCGGGCGCACTGCACGCGGTGGGTGCGGGCAAGTGCCTGGACGTGCCGAACTCGTCTACCACGGCCGGTACGCAGCTGCAGATCTGGGACTGCAACGGCGCGGCCAACCAGACCTGGACGCGCACATCCTCGGGCCAGCTGACCGTCTACAGCGGCAGCGGCCAGATGTGCCTGGACGCGTACAACAACCAGACGTCCGCGGGAACGAAGGTGGAGACCTGGCCCTGCAACGGCGGCGCCAACCAGCAGTGGCAGGTCAACTCCAACGGCACGGTTACCGGCACCCAGTCGGGGCTGTGCCTCGACGTCACCGGTGCCTCCACGGCCAACGGCGCCCTGGCGGAACTTTGGCCGTGCAACGGCGGATCCAACCAGCAGTGGAGCCTCAGCTGACCTGAGCGCCACCGGTCCGTGACCGGCCCACCGCCGGTCACGGGCCACTCGCGACCGGACGACCACACCACGACCACACCACGTGCCCTCTCCGTCACCGGAGGATGACCATGTCCAGAGCCAGAGCGTCGCTCCGCGGTCTGTGGGCCGCCCCCGTAGCTCTGCTCGCCCTACTGGCCGGGGGCCCGGCCACCGCAGGGGTCGCGTACGCGGCACCGGCTGAACGTCAGGCTGCGGCGACCGACTTGTACGTGGCGCCGGACGCGACGCCCGGCGGGAACGGCAGCGCCGGGCAGCCGTTCGCCACGATCGACCAGGCGCGCCAGCCCGCGCACGTGCTGTCGGCCGACTCGGACGTCGTCGTCCATCTGGCCGGGGGCACCTACCGGCTGTCCAAGCCGCTGGCCTTCGGCTCGGGCGACGGCGGCCAGAACGGTCACACCATCACCTACCAGGCCGCGGCCGGGCAGCAGCCCGTCGTGTCCGGTGCCCAGTCTGTCACTGGTTGGCAGGTGCATGATCAGACCAAGAACATCTGGTCGGTCCACGTCGGCACCGGCATCACCACTCGCCAGCTCTACGTGAACGGCAAGCAAGCATCACGGGCGGCGGTCCAAGTGCCGTGCTCCGCCTTCACGTTCACCCAGACCGGCCTGACCGTCACCGACTCCTCCCTCGACTACCTGGCCGGTCTCTCGGACCAGAGCCACATGGAAGTCGAGAGCATCAACTCCTTCACCGACCGCTACGCACCGGTCCAGTCGATCAGCGGCAGGACCCTCACCATGCGGCAGCCCGCGTGGAACAACAACTCCTGGGGCTACGACACCGTCAACGCGCCGTTCGCCGGCGGGAAGATGTACCTGGAGAACAACTACGCGTTCCTGCAGCAGGCCGGACAGTGGTACCTCGACGCGTCCACCGGCGATCTCTACTACCGCGCGGAGGCGGGCCAGAACCCGAACAGCCTCGACGTCGAACTGCCCGGACTGCAAAGCCTGTTGGGCATCAGCGGCAGCTACGACACGTCCTCGGGCGGTGGCGGGTTCCCCACCGGCTACCACCGCCTGGAGATCGGCAACGACAGCCTGTGCCTGGACGTGTACGGCAACTCCGGCAGTGCGGGCGCCGCGATCGACCAGTGGACGTGCAACGGGCAGAGCAACCAGCAGTTCCAGTTCGTGCCGGGCGCGGGCGGCTACGGGCAGTTGCAGGCACAGAACTCCGGGCTCGTCGTGGGGGTGGCGGGCGGTTCCACCACCGCCGGTACGCCCGACATCGTGCAGCAGGCCCCGAGCGGAGCGACCGGCGCTCTGTGGCGGCCGGTGCGGCAGTCCGACGGCTCGTACTCCTTCCAGAACCAGAACAGCGGCCTGTGCCTGGACGTCCACGGCGGCGGCAGCAACCTGGGCCAGCAGCTGGACCTTTGGCCCTGCAAGAACACGGCGGGCGGCAACCAGGACCCTCACGCCCAGGTGACCGACCGGTTCGTGTGCTCGTTCATCCCCACCCACTGTCCCGCTCCAGTGAGGAACACCCATGAAGAAGTGCTCGGTACTCCTGGCCGCGGCGTTGACCGCAGCGTTCGGCGTCGGCACCGCGTTACCCGTGTCGCAGGCGGCCGCCGCCGAACCAGCCGCAGCGCCCGCCCCTCTGCGCCTGATGCCGCTTGGCGACTCGATCACCTGGGGCGTCGGAAGCCCCTCCGGTAACAGCTACCGGGACTTTCTGCGGGCCCAACTGGCAGGCGAGGGGCATGCGTTGGACTTCGTCGGCTCGGGGCGCAACGGCACCATGGCCGACCCGGACAACGAGGGCCACTCCGGCTGGCGGATCGACCAGATCGCCGGGATAGCGGACTCCGTGCTGGCCACCTACCGCCCGAACGTGGTCACCCTGGAGATCGGCACCAACGACCTGAACGGCAACTACCAGATCCCGACCGCCCCCGACCGGATGCGCGCGCTCATCGACCAGATCACCCGCGACGCGCCTGACGCGACCGTCCTCGTCGGCACCGTGATCGTCTCCACCAGCGCTACCGAGGAGGCCAACCGGCCTGCCTTGAATGCCAAGTTGCCCGCGATCGTCCAGGCCGAACAGGATGCGGGCAAACACGTACGCCTGGTCGACATGAGCGCGCTGACCCCCGCGGACCTGTCCGACTCCCTGCACCCCAACGACAACGGCTTCCGCAAGATGGCGGACGCCTTCAACGCCGGGGTGCAGGCGGCGGACGCGGCGGGCTGGATCAAGCCGCCGGTGTCGACGGGCGGTCAGGTGCGCTCCGGGATCGCGGGCAAGTGCCTGGACGTGAACTACGGCAACAGCGCCAACGGGACCGCCGCCGACATCGCGACCTGCAACGGCACCGCCGCCCAGCAGTGGTCCGCACCCTCCGACGGCACCCTGAGAGCGCTCGGCAAGTGCCTCGACGCCACCGCCCGCGGCACCGCCAACGGCACCAAGATCGAGATCTGGGACTGCAACGGCGGCAGCAACCAGCAATGGCAGGCGTACAACGGCGGCTACCGCAACCCCGTCTCGGGCCGCTGCCTCGACGACCCGAACTCGTCCACCACGGACGGAACGCAGCTGGTCCTGTGGGATTGCAACGGCGGCGCCAACCAGAAGTGGACCGCACCGGCGTGACCTTCGGCTCGCTGACCTGATCCGACCCGCTCCGTGGCACCGGCACATCGTCCCCGGTGTCTCCACCCCACACCCAAGGAGGTTGATCCCTCATGTTCTGGCTCACCAGAGAGGCCCGCCCGCGCAGAGCCCTGGCCCTGGCCGCAGGTCTGGCAGCCGGTACGGCGCTGGCCTTGGCCGGTCCCGCGAGCCCCGCCGCCCACGCGGCGTCCAGCACCCTGGGCGCGGCGGCGGCCGACAGCGGCCGCTACTTCGGCACGGCCGTGGCCGCCGGGAAGCTCGGCGACTCGACGTACTCCACGATTCTCGACCGGGAATTCAACATGATCACCCCGGAGAACGAGATGAAGTGGGACACCACCGAACCGTCCCGCGGCAACTTCAACTTCGGGCCCGCCGACCAGATCGTCAACCACGCCCTCGCACACGGCCAGCGGATGCGCGGGCACACCACGGTCTGGCATTCCCAACTGCCCGGCTGGGTCAGCTCCATCGGCGACGCGAACACCCTGCGCAGCGTGATGGACAACCACATCACCACCGAGATGACCCACTTCAAGGGCAAGATCTACGCCTGGGACGTGGTTAACGAGGCGTTCGCCGACGACGGCAGCGGCCGGCACCGCTCCTCAGTCTTCCAGAACGTGCTGGGCGACGGCTTCATCGAGGAGGCGTTCCGCACCGCGCGGACGGCCGACCCGGCGGCCAAGCTCTGCTACAACGACTACTCCATAGAGGACTGGTCGTCCCCCAAGACCCAGGGCGTCTACAACATGGTGCGCGACTTCAAGTCCCGTGGCGTGCCCATCGACTGCGTCGGCTTCCAGTCCCACTTCGGTGCCGGCGGACCGCCCGCCAGCTTCCAGACCACGCTGTCGAACTTCGCCGCGCTCGGCGTCGACGTACAGATCACCGAGCTGGACATCGCGCAGGCCTCGCCGACGGCGTACGCGAACACGGTCAAGGCGTGCATGAACGTAGCCCGCTGCACCGGCATCACCACATGGGGCATCAGGGACACCGACTCGTGGCGCACGGGGGAGAACCCGCTGCTGTTCGACGGGAGCGGCAACAAGAAGCCCGCCTATGACGCCGTTCTGTCCGCGCTGGGCGGCGGCGGTTCGGGGAACCCGGGTGGTGGCCCCGTCTCGGGCACCGTGTACTCGCTGACCGACGTCGCCGCGGGCCGGGTGCTCGACGTTCCGTCCGGGCAGACGGGCAACGGCACGACGGTGCAGGTCTGGGACGCCAACGGCACCGCCGCCAACCAGCAGTGGCGGGCGAACCAGAACAGCGACGGCTCCTACACCCTGACCAATATCGCCAGCGGGCGGGTGCTCGACGAGCCGGGCGGCCAGACCGGCAACGGCACGCGGGTGACCATCTGGGACTCCAACGGCGGCGCCAACCAGCACTGGCGGGCGAGCAAGAACGGCGACGGCTCGTACACCCTGATCAACGTCGCCTCCGGCCGGGCCCTGGAGCTCCCCGCCGGACAGACCGGCAACGGCAGCCCCGTCCAGATCTGGGACTCCAACGGCGGTGCCAACCAGCACTGGAACTTCAAGTGAGGCGACCGGCTCCGACGCCCGCTCCTGACGCCTGACTCCTGATGTCTGACGAACACCCGAGCCCGGCACGGAGACCGTCGCCGGACGCGGGATTCGGCATGCCCGCCCAGCGGCCCGACCAAGGGTGAAACATGGGATGGATCGGGTCGGTGGCCGCCAAGTCAGGCCTATTGACGAGAGGTTGGGCCCGTGGGATCACTGTGTGACATGGGATGTCTGAGTGTTCCCTGTGGGCGCCTGAGGGCGCGCCGACGGGAACGGAAGACGCCCCTTGCGCATCTCCTTCCGCTTCGTGCGGACAGGCACGGCACTCTCCGTCCCCCATCCCCCGCAGATCCGAGGACACGGAATGCAGCCTTCATCCGCTCCGCCCTGCCGCCCCGCGGCTCGCCTCTCACGCTTGCCGGCGGCCGCGGCCGTCTGCGCGATGGCACTGCTGGCCATGGTGCTCGCGATCGCGCCGAGTCGGTCGGCGGAGGCATCCGCGGCGCCGTTGGTCAGTGCCGCGTCGGGCCGGTGCCTGGACGTCAAGGGCAACGTCGACACGTCCGGCACCGCACTGGAGATCTGGGACTGCAACGGCCAGACCAACCAGTCCTTCGAGTTCACGACGGCGGGCGAGCTGAGGACGATGAACGGCACCCGGTGCGTGGACGCGTACGACACCCGGACGACTCCCGGTGCCGCAGCGGTCATCCGGGCGTGCGACGGGCGGGCCACCCAGCTGTGGCGGCACAACTCCGACGGGACCGTCACCGGTGCCGCGTCCGGATTCTGCCTGGACGTCAGCGGCGCGGGAACGGCCAACGGCACCGCGGTCATCCTGTGGACCTGCAACGGCCGGAGCAACCAGAAGTGGACCGCGTCGACCCCGCCGTCCAGTGGGTCGGGCCCGTGTGACATCTATGCCGCGGGCGGTGCGCCGTGTGTGGCTGCGCACAGCACGGTGCGGGCGCTCTACCACTCGTACAACGGCTCGCTCTACCAGGTCAGGCGCGCCTCGGACAGCGCGACCAGGGACATCGGTGTGCTGGCGCCCGGCGGCTTCGCCGACGCGGCGGCGCAGGACGCGTTCTGCGCAGGCACCTCGTGCGTGACCACGGTCGTCCGTGACCAGTCAGGGCACGGCAACGACCTGTGGTACCAGGGCTCCGACCAGGTTCCTGGGTCGAGCCAGAGCAGCCCCGCGAAAGCGACCTCCGAATCGTTGACCGCCGGAGGCACCAAGGCGTACTCGCTGTACATCAACCCCGGGAACAGCTATTGGCGGGACGGTCACCTGACCGGGGTGCCGACCGGCTCCGCACCCGAGGGCGTGTACATGGTGACCAGCGGCACCCACGTCAACAACGGCTGCTGCTTCGACTACGGCAACAGTGAGACGACCCGGAAGGCCGACGCGGCCGGGGCGATGGACGCGATCAACTTCGGTACGGAGTGCTGGTTCGGCGGCTGTTCCGGCAGCGGTCCGTGGGTGCAGGCCGATCTCGAATGGGGTCTGTACTCCGGCGGCAGCCAGTCCTGGAACACCAACCAGCGGGCGTTTCCCAGCAAGTTCGTCACCGCGATGTTGAAGAACAACGGCACATCGAGGTTCGCCCTCAAGGGCGGAAACGCGCAGACCGGAGGTCTGACCACCCTCTGGGACGGCGGACTGCCCAGCGGATACAGCCCCATGAAGAAGCAAGGGGCCATCGTCCTGGGCAGCGGCGGCGACTGCTGCAAGCCCGGCGGCGGCGCCAACCTGAGCGCCGGGACCTTCTACGAGGGAGCCGTGGTCGCGGGCTACCCCTCCGACGCGGCCGACAACGCGGTGCAGGCCAACGTCAACGCCGCCGGCTACCGCTGACCGCAGAACCCTCAACTCGCCCCAGGAGTCGATGTCTTATGCCCACAATCGCCGCGAGAGCCCGGTATCCCCGGTTGCTGCCCCTGCGCCGCACCCTGGCGCTCGCCTTCTCCGCCCTGCTGCTCAGCGTGGCCGTCCCTCTCATCTCCCTAGGCACGGCACAGCCTGCTGCCGCCCTCGGCAACGGACTCGCGCCGACCCCGCAGATGGGCTTCAACGACTGGAACGCGTACGGCTGCAACGTCTCCGAATCGCTGATCAAGTCCACCGCCCAGGCGATGCACACCAACGGCATGCAGGCGGCGGGCTATTCCTACGTCAACATCGACGACTGCTGGATGACCCATAGCCGGGACTCCGGTGGTCATCTGGTGCCGGACCCGGCTAAGTTCCCCGACGGCATCAAGGGCACCGCCGACTACGTGCACTCGCTGGGCCTCAAGCTCGGGATCTACGAGGACGCGGGCACCGCCACCTGTGCCGGATACCCGGGCAGCCTCGGGCACGAGAGCACGGACGCGCAGTCGTTCGCGGCGTGGGGCGTGGACTACCTGAAGTACGACAACTGCAACAACACCGGCGTCCCGGCGCGGACCCGGTACACCGCGATGCGGGACGCGCTCGCGGCCACCGGCCGGCCGATCCTGTACAGCTTGTGCAACTGGGGCCAGGAGAACGTGTGGACCTGGGGTGCGGACGTGGGCAACAGCTGGCGTACGACCGGGGACATCAGCCCCACCTACTCCAGCATGCTGTCGATCTTCCACAGCAACGTCGGCCTCGCCTCGTACGCCGGACCCGGGCACTGGAACGACCCGGACATGCTGGAGATCGGCAACGGCTCGATGACGGCCACCGAGAACCGCAGCGAGTTCAGCCTGTGGGCGGAGATGGCCGCGCCGCTCATCGCGGGCACGAACATTCCCTCGGCGAGCGCGGACACCCTGTCCGTCTTGACCAACTCCCGGGTGATCGCGGTCGACCAGGACCCGCTCGGCAAGCAGGGCACGATGGTGTCCTCCTCGAACGGCCTGGACGTCCTGGCCAAGCCGCTTGCCAACGGGGACGTGTCGGTCGCGTTGTTCAACGAGACGGGATCCACGGCGACTATCAGCACCACCGCAGGAGCGATCGGCAAGACCGGGGCGTCCGCCTACACCCTGACCGACCTGTGGTCCGGCGCGACGTCGACCACCTCCGGCACCATCAGCGCCTCGGTACCGGCGCACGGCACGGTCATGTACCGGGTCGCGGGCGGCACCAGCGGCGGCGGAGGCACCAGCGTGACCGGGGCGCTGCACGCGGTCGGCGCGGCCAAGTGCCTGGACGTACCCAACTCGACCACGACCCCCGGAACCCAGGTGGAGATCTGGAGCTGCAACGGCGGCGCCAACCAGACCTGGACGCACACCACCTCCGACCAGCTGACCGTGTACTCCGGTAGCGGCCAGATGTGCCTGGACGCGTACAACAACCAGACCACGCCCGGGACGAAGGTGGAGATCTGGCAGTGCAATGGCCAGCGGAACCAGCAGTGGTCGCTGAAGTCCGACGGCACGATCACCGGCACCCAGTCTGGACTGTGCCTGGGCGTCAGGGGCGGAGCCACGGCTGACGGCGCCCTCGTCGAGCTGCAGACCTGCAACGGAGGCAGCAGCCAGCGGTGGACGCTGGGCTGACCCCGCCCCTTTCCTCTTCATCACCGGCACCCCCACTCAGGAGACCCGCATGCCCGGATCATTAGCCGATCGCCGAGAAGGGCGATTCCCGCGCCTACGAAGGCGATTCCCGGCCGTGTTCCTGATAGCGCTGGCAATGGGCCTGGCCGTCCTCGGCACACCGGCGTTCGGCACGCCGACCGAGGCTCACCCGGCCGTCCACGCCTCCGTGGCGGCCGACGCGTCCCTGCCCTGCGACATCTACGCCGCGGGGGGCACACCATGTGTCACGGCACATGCCACGACCAGGGCGCTCTTCGCCGCGTACAACGGACCGCTCTACCAGATCCAGCGGAACTCCGACCACACCTACCGTGACATCGGAGTGCTCACCTCGGGCGGGTACGCCGACGCCGCGTCCCAGGTGTCGTTCTGCGCGGGCACCTCCTGCACGATCACGAAGATCTACGACCAGACCGCCCTGCACAACGACCTGCCGATCTCCTGGGGCGGCTACTGGAAGGGCCCCGGCCCGAACGGCTCCGACATCGGGGCCGACGCGATGGCCCTGCCGGTGACCGCGGCCGGTCACCAGGTCTTCGGGGTCAAGGTCAAACAAGGCGTCGGCTACCGGATCGACCACGCGAAAGGTGTCGCCACCGGCTCCCAGCCCGAAGGCATCTACATGGTGACCTCGTCGAACTACACGAACCAGTGGTGTTGCTTCGACTACGGCAGCGGTGAGAACACCCACACCGACACCGGAAACGCCACGATGAACGCCATTTACTGGGGCAACGCCTGCTGGTTCGGCGGCTGCACCGGCAGCGGCTCGTGGGTCGAGGCCGACCTGGAGAGCGGCATGTTCCACACCAACACCGGCTCCAACAAAGACCCAAACAACCAGGGCGTGCACTATCCGTTCGTCAGCGCGTGGCTGAAGAACAACGGCACCACCAACTTCACCCTCAAGTACGGAAACGGTGCGAGCGGCGGCCTGACCACCACCTTCTCCGGTCCCTTGCCGAACGGGTACTCGCCGATGAAGGTCGACAGCTCCGTGCTGCTCGGCACCGGCGGCGACAACAGTGTCTCGGGCGTCGGAGAGTTCTTCGAGAGCGCGATGACGGCGGGCTACCCCTCCGACGCCACCGAGAACGCCGTCCAGGCCGCCATCACCGCCGCCGGATACGGGACGGGAAGCGGGGGAGGCGGCACGACGGGCGCGGTGCACGCCGTGGGTGCGAGCAAGTGCCTCGATGTGCCGGGCGCGTCCACGACGGCTGGTGCGCAGCTGCAGATCTGGGACTGCAACGGCGCGGTGAACCAGACCTGGACCCGTACCGCGAGCGACCAGCTCACCGTGTACTCCGGCAGCAGCCAACTGTGCCTGGACGCCTACGACAAGGGCACGAGCCCCGGCACCAAGGTCATCACCTGGCCCTGCAACGGACAGTCCAACCAGCAGTGGACGTTCAACAGCAACGGCACCATCACCAGCGCTCTGTCCGGCCTGTGCCTGGACGTGACGGGCGCCGCCACCGCCAACGGCACGCGCGTACAGCTGTGGACCTGCAACGGCCAACCCAACCAGAAATGGTCGCTGAGCTGACCGGTGGAGGATCGGATGAGGACGAGAGTGAGACCCGGCCGTCCCGCACTGGTGGCAGGCATCGTCCTGGCCCTCGTGCTGGCGTTCCTTTCGACGGCCCCGAGCCAGGGCGCCGCGGCCACGACACTGACCGTGAACCTGGCGTCGACGCGCGGGCCGTCGACCGGCGTGGGGGAGGGCTTCCTCTACGGCATCAACGAGGACGGCAGCCAGCCCGCGGACCAGTACCTCCAGCCGCTGGGGATCAACGCGTTCCGCGGCGGCGGATGGTTCTCGGGCGGTTGGATCAAGGACAACTACCAGAACAGCTCGGCGACCAAGGCCGACCTCGACTCGATCGCCTCCCAGGCGAAACGGCTCACCAGGCCGCCTTATCACGCCCAGTACCAGGTGCTCGTCAGCGACATCTACGGCGCGAACGGCGGCCAGCCGTCGAACACCAAGTACCCCTGCGACAACGGCGATTGCTCGAACTGGATCAGCTTCATCGACGCGACGGTGGGCCCGCTGCAGGCGTCCGGCCTGACCTTCTCGTACGACATCTGGAACGAGCCGGACATCTCCTCCTTCTGGACCCGGGGTGTGAACAGCGCCCAGTACTTCCAGATGTGGGACACCGCCTACCGGGAGATCCGGCGCATCGCCCCCGGCGCGAAGATCGTGGGCCCGTCCTTCGCGTTCACCCCGCAGGGCAGAGCGGGGCAGTGGCAGACCTGGCTCGCGCACGTGAAGGCGGCCGGGACGGTGCCCGACATGATCACCAACCACGACGAGGGCGACGTCGACGACCCGGTCACCGTCGCGCAGAGCCTGCGATCCGCCCTGACCTCGGCGGGCATCGGCCAGTTGCCGCTGTCCGCGAACGAGTACCAGCCCGCCGACCGGCAGACCGCCGGGGTCACGGCCTGGTACCTCGCGCGGTTCGCGCAGTCCGGGTACGCCAACGCGATGCGCGGCAACTGGGTGTGCTGCGTGATACCCAACCTGACAGGTGTGCTCACCCAGAGCGGCGGCAGCTGGCAGCCGACCGGCAATTGGTGGGCGATGCGGGACTACGCCGACATGACCGGCACCCTCGTCGACACCTCGGGCCAGGTCGGCTCGACCGCGATCGCGGCCTCCGAGGACTCCGTCAACAACCGGGCGGTGGCCGTCATCGGCGACTCAGGCGGCTACACCGGCGCCGCGTCCGTGACCTTCGACGGGCTGTCGTCCGCGCCCTGGCTGACCGACAACGGCAGCGTGCACGTCACCGTGCACCGCATCCCCGACCAGGGGCCGCTCGGTGCGCCCCAGACCGTGTACGACCAGAACGTGAGCGCCTCGGGCGGCTCCATCACGGTGCCGTTCACGTTCCAGAGCGCGCACGACGCGTTCTCCGTGTATGTGACCCCGGCCTCGGCCGGCGGTGGTGGTTTCCCGGACGGCTACCACCAACTCGTCGCCACCCACGTCGACTTGTGCCTGGACGTGTACGGCAACTCCTCCAGTGCGGGCGCCGCGATCGACCAGTGGACGTGCAACGGGCAGAGCAATCAGCAGTTCCAGTTCGTAGCGGGCTCGGGAGGCTACGGCGAACTGCGCGCCCAGAGCTCCGGCCTGGACGTGGCGGTCGCCGACAGCTCCACGACGGCAGGCACTCCCGACATCGTCCAGCAGGCCCCGGGTGCGTCGGCCAACGGCCAGTGGTTGCCCGTGCGTCAGTCCGACGGCTCGTACTCCTTCCAGAACCGGAACAGCGGCCTGTGCCTGGACGTCTACCGTGCCGCCAGCACCGCGGGCCAGCAGCTGGACCAGTGGCAGTGCAAGAACGCGCCGGGCACCAACCAGGACTTCGCAGTCCGCTGATACCGCACCCGACGTGGACATCTCCGATCTGCGAAAGGAACGTAACGTGTCAGCATTCAGACGGCTGTGGCGGCGTATGCGCGCCTCGACGGTCGTGCTCGCGGGCCTCGTCCTGGCCGCCGGCGGCCTTGTGGGAACGGCCGCCGGTCCGGCTCAGGCCGCCACTTCCCTCACCATCGACGGCGCGTCCGGCGGCCGGACCTTCGACGGTGTCGGCGCGATCAGCGGCGGAGGCGGCAACAGCAGACTCCTGATCGACTATCCCGAGCCCCAACGCGGTCAGGTCCTCGACTACCTCTTCAAGCCCGGCTACGGCGCCTCCCTGCAGATCCTCAAGGCCGAGATCGGCGGAGACACCAACTCCACCTCTGGCGCGGAGCCGAGCCACCAACACACCCGCTCCGACCTCAACTGCGACCGGGGCTACGAGTGGTGGCTCATGGAGCAGGCCAAAGCGCGTAACCCGAACATCAAGCTGTACGGGCTCGCGTGGGGCGCCCCGGGATGGATCGGCGGCGGCAACTTCTGGTCCACCGACATGGTCAACTACCTTGTCTCGTGGCTGGGTTGCGCCAAACAGCACGGGCTCGCCATCGACTACCTCGGCGGCTGGAACGAGCGCGGCTACAACGTCTCCTGGTACAAGCAGCTGCGCAGCGCGCTCAACAGCAACGGCTACGGCAGCGTGAAGATCGTCGCCGCCGACTCGGACTGGGCCGTGGCGAACGACATCAACTCCGACCCGGCGTTCGCCTCCGCCGTGAGCGCCATCGGCACCCACTACCCCTGCGGCTACCGGTCCTCCCAGTCCTCCTGTTCCGTGCCGTCGGCCGCCACCTCGTCCGGCAAGCAGCTGTGGGCGAGCGAGAACGGCTCGGACGACTACAACGGGGGAGCCCCGGCTGTGGCCCGCGGCATCAACCGCGGATACATCGACGGCCGGATGACCGCGTATCTCAACTGGCCGGTGGTCGCGGCGATCACGCCCAACCTGCCGTATCCCACCATGGGCCTCGCCCTGGCCTCGCAGCCGTGGTCCGGGCACTACACGATCGGCAAGAACGCCTGGGTGATGGCGCACACCACCCAGTTCACCGCCCCGGGCTGGCACTACCTCGACGCCTCCAGCGGCTATATCGGCGGCAACCGGAACAACGGCAGCTACGTCTCGCTGAAGTCCACGAACAACTCCGACTACTCCACGGTCATCGAGACGATGGACGCGGGCAGCGCCCAGACGCTCAACTTCAACGTCACCGGAGGACTGTCCACCGGAACCGTCCACGTCTGGTCGACGGACGTCAACTCCGGGAATTCCACTGACTACTTGGTGCACGGCGCCGACGTCACCCCGTCCGGCGGCGGCTTCAGCCTGACGGTCCAGCCCCACCACGTCTATACCGTCACCACCACGACCGGTCAGGGCAAGGGCACCGCCACCGGACCCGCCTCCGCGGCGATGAGTCTGCCGTACAAGGACTCCTTCGACGGCTACACGGCCGGCACCGAGGCGAAGTACCTCATGGACTGGCAGGGCGCCTTCGAGGTGGCGGGCTGTGGCGGCGGCCGCAGCGGCAGGTGCGTACGCCAGATGAGTCCGCAGAAGCCGATCACCTGGGACGCGCTGTCCGATCCGCACGCCCTGCTCGGCGACGTGAGCTGGAGCAATTACACGGTGTCGTCCGACGTACTGCTTGAACAGGCCGGATACGCCGAGCTGTTGGGCCGTGCGGGCGCCCAGGACTACAACAGCACGGGCGGGCTGAACGCCTACCACCTGCGGGTGAGCGACACCGGAGCGTGGTCGATCCTGAGCTCCGGCACCAGCGGCGGCGTCACCACGCTCGCCCACGGCACGACGACGGCCCTCGGCACCAACCGGTGGCACACCCTGGCGCTGACCTTCTCCGACACCACCATCACGGCCGTCATCGACGGTTCCACGGTCGGTTCCGTGAACGACCGAACGTGGGCCGCCGGACAGGTCGGCTACGCGACCAGCCAGGGGGAGACGGCGCAGTTCGACAACCTGTCCCTCACCCCGGGCAGCGGCGGAAGCGGTGGCGGCACGGTGTCCCCGATCGTCGGGGTCGGCTCCGGCCGGTGCGTGGACGTGCCGAACCAGTCGCAGACACCCGGCACCCAGGTGGAGCTGTGGGACTGCAACGGCGGCGGCAACCAGCAGTGGACCAGCACCTCGACCGGTGAGCTACGGGTCTACGGCAACGCCTGCCTGGACGCCTCGGGCGGCGGCACGAGCCCCGGCACCAAGGTCGACATCTGGACCTGCAACGGAGGCGGCAACCAGAGGTGGACCCTCAACGCCGACGGCACGATCACCGGCGCCCAGTCCGGTCTGTGCCTGGACGCGACCGGCGCGGGAACGGCCAACGGCACCCTCCTCGAACTGTGGACCTGCACCGGCGGCAGCAACCAGAAGTGGACACGTAACTGACCTGCTGACGGCCCGAGTTGATCCCCTTGACGCTGAAAGGCTCCGTATGACCTCCTCCCCTCTCCCCATCAGCAGACGCCGGTTGCTGGCGGCGACCGGCGCGGCCGCGGCCTTCGGCCTGTTGCGGTTCGCGCCGGAGGCGGCCGCGACCGACGGACCCGTCAGCTACACCCCGAGCTGGTCCTCCGTGGACCAACACCCCCCGGCCCCGGCCTGGTTCGAGGACGCCAAGTTCGGCATCTACTACCACTGGGGCGTCTTCAGCGTCCCCGCGTACGGCAACGAGTGGTATCCGCGCAACATGTACATCAGCGGCTCGAACGAGAACACGCACCACATCGCCACCTACGGCGACCCCTCGGTGTGGCCGTACAACAACTTCATCGACGGTGCCCGCGACAAGGCCGGCAACTTCGTGCAGTTCGCCCCCAAACTGGTCTCCCAGGGCGGCAGTTGGGACCCGGAGGCCTGGGCCCGGCTGTTCAAGGCCGCTGGCGCGCGGTTCGCCGGGCCGGTCGCCGAGCACCACGACGGCTTCTCCATGTGGAACAGCAGCGCCAATCCGTGGAACTCGGTGCGGCACGGCCCCAAGCTCGACCTCGTCGCACAGCACGCGCAGGCCATCCGTGGGCAGGGACTGAAGTTCATGGCCTCGCTGCACCACGCGTACCACTTCAACGGCTTCTACGACCATGTGCCGTCCCAGTCGGACCCGACCTTGCGGATCCTCTACGGACAGCAGGGCGCGACCGCGGAGAACAAGCTCTGGTACGACAAGCTTGTCGAGGTCATCGACGGCTACCAACCGGACCTGGTCTGGCAGGATTTCGACCTGAACCTGGTGCAGGAGTCGTACCGGCTGCAGTTCCTCGCGCACTACTACAACCAGGCGGTCGCCTGGAACAAGGACGTGGTCGCGACCTACAAGGACGGGCTCGACAACAAGGGCGAGGTCTTCGACTTCGAGCGCGGCGGCCCGGCGGGACTGCTCACCCCGTACTGGCTGACCGACGACAGCATTTCCTCCTCCAGCTGGTGCTACACGGAGGGCATCGGCTACTACTCGACGCAGGCCCTGCTGCACTCGCTGATCGACCGGGTCAGCAAAGGCGGCAATATGCTGCTGAACATCGCGCCCAAGGCCGACGGCACCATCCCCTCCGGGCAGCAGTCGGTCCTGCTCGGCATGGGGGACTGGCTCGGCCGCTTCGGCGAGGCGGTCTACGGGACCCGCTCCTGGACCAGTTACGGCGAAGGTCCCACCAAGATGGGCGGAGGTTCCTTCAGCGGTCCGGTGGCGGGCAAACCGCAGGACGTCCGGTTCACCCGCAGCCAGGACAACAAGGTCCTGTACGCCACCGCACTGGGCTGGCAGGGCGCGAGCCTGACCATCACCACACTGAACTCGAACCAGATCAACCTCAGCAGCCTGACCCGCGCCCAACTGCTCGACAACGCCGCCGGTACGTACGTCAATCTGCCCGCACCGACCCAGGACGCCTCCGGCCTGCACCTGGTCATGCCCTCGTCCAACCCGCCGTTCAACGCCCTGGCGTACACGGTCAAGCTCACCTTCTCCGGAGAGATCCCCGTCCTCGGCCCACCGGGCGGCTCCACGACCTGGGTGAAGATCGCCAACGTCACCAGCGGCCTCGTGCTCGACAGCGGAGGCGGCGTCGCCTCCGGCTCCAGCCTCAAGCAGTGGAACTACGACGGCAGCACCAACCTGCAGTGGCAGCTGATCGACCTCGGCAACGGCTACTACCGGATCATGAACCGCACCAACGGCATGGCGGCCGACAGCTGGGGCAATGCCGCCAACGGAGCCCCCGCCCGTCAGGCGGCGTGGAACGGCGGCAACAACCAGCAGTGGTCCCTCAACAACCTCGGGGGCGGCCGCTACCAGATCGTCAACCGTGGCACCGGCACCGCGCTCGACGGCAGCGGCAGCACCACGGTGGGTTCGACCGCGGTGATGTGGGCGCCCAACTCCAGTACCAACAACGCGTGGACGATCACCGGCGTGTGACGACGGAAGAAGACCCGGAAGAAGGAGTACATGAAGCGGATACCACTCTTAACGGCCATCGCGGCTGCGGTACTTCTCGTGCTGTCAGCCGCGGGCACATCGTTCAGCAGAGACTTTGACGCGCCCGCACCGGCCAAGACCACCGCCGCTGCCGCCGTCTCGGCGACCGCCGGCTGCGGAAAGGCCCCGGCGCTGACGAGCGGCACCCACACCATCCAGGTCGGCAGTCTGAACCGCAGCTACATCCTGCGGGTCCCGGCCGGGTACGACAGCAACCACCCGTACCGGCTGATCTTCGGTTTCCACTGGCGGGGCGGCACGGCGAACGACGTCGACTCGGGCGGGACGGACGGCTACAACTGGTCCTACTACGGCCTGCGGCGCCTGGCGGACGCCGCGAACAACGGCACGATCTTCGTGGCCCCCCAGGGCATCGACAACGGCTGGGCGAACTCCGGCGGGCAGGACCTGGCCTTCGTGGACGCCATGGTCAACCAGATCGAGGCAGGCCTGTGCGTCGACACCACCCAGCTGTTCGCCGGTGGCTTCAGCTACGGCGGCGGGATGTCCTACGCCCTCGCCTGCTCCCGGGCGACGGTCTTCCGCGCGGTCGCGGTCTACTCCGGGGCGAACCTCAGCGGGTGCAACGGCGGCACCCAGCCCATCGCCTACATGGGTCTCCACGGCATCAGGGACAACGTGCTGCCCATCTCGTTGGGCCGCGAACTGCGTGACACCTTCGTCCGGGCGAACGGCTGCACCCCGCAGAACCCGCCCGAGCCCGCCTACGGCAGCCTGACGCACATCATCACCACCTACTCGGGCTGCACCTCCGGGCACCCCGTCGTCTGGGCCGCGTTCGACGGAGCGGGCCACGACCCCGGGCCCATCGACGGCTCCACCGGTGACGGGTGGCACACCTGGACGTCGGGAGCGGTGTGGCAGTTCTTCACGCAGTTCGGCTCGGACCAGCCACCGCCCTCCGGGAACCAGGAGATCGTCGGCCAGCAGTCCGGGCGCTGCCTCGACATCAACAACTTCACGACGGCCAACGGCACGCAGGCCCAACTGTGGGACTGCAACGGCGGCTCCAACCAGCGCTGGACCCAGACCGCGAGCAAGCAGCTGGTGGTCTACGGCAACAAGTGCCTGGGCGTGGGCCAGTCCGCGGGCAACGGCACCCCCGCGGCGATCTGGGACTGCACCGGGGAGGCGGACCAGCAGTGGAACGTCAACGCCGACGGCACCATCACAGCGGCACAGTCCGGCCTCTGCCTGGACGCCAGCGGCCAGGGGACCGCGAACGGCACGAAGGTTCAGGTGTGGAGCTGCACGGGCGGTGCGAACCAGCACTGGTCCTTGCGGAACTGACCTGACGAAGGGGCCCGGCCCACACACGGTGTCGGCCGGGCCCCTTCCTATCGGTAGTTCGTTAAATCCGGCGGTGGTGCGGGTTGACGACAGGTCGGGTTGGTCGTAGGCCGGTGGTAGGAGTCAACTGCCTTGCTGGAGGCTGAAGATGACTGCTCGCCGTCCGTGTCCGCCCGCGCCGGGGCCGTTGGGGGAGTACGCGGGCCCGGTTCGACGACCTCTTCTTCAGCCTGGCCCAGCGGCGAGGGTTTCGCGAGTACCTGACCGGACTAATGGCGCCGCGGGAGCGGAACAAGACGATCACCTGCCTGGCAGGCGCGGAGCCGGTGACCGGAGCGGGGACGCCGCGGGTGCAGCGGCTGCAGTTCTTCCTGTCCGAGTCCCCCTGGGAGGCCGAGTACATCAACGACCGGCGGCTTGAACTGCTGCGCGAGGAGCCGGCGACGGCTCCGCACGAGGGCGGGGTCATCGTGATCGACGACTCCGGGGACCGCAAGGACGGCACGGCGACCGCGCACGTGGGCCGGCAGTGGCTGGGCCGGTACGGCAAGACCGACAACGGCATCGTCACAGTGACCACGGTGTGGACCGACGGCCGTGTGTACTACCCGCTGCACGCGACTCCCTACACCCCTGCCCATCACTTCGCCCGCGGCCGGTCCGATCCGGCCTTCCGCACGAAACCGCAGCTGGCCGCCGCTCTCGCGGTCCGCGGGAAGGCGGCGGGCTTCGGCTGCCGGGCGGTGGTTGCCGACTGCGCCTACTCGTCAGCGACGACTGGTACCTCGCACTGCGCGAGGCCGGCCTGCCTTACGTGGTGGCGCTCAAGCCTCGCAACGGTGTCTGGGCCCCGGCCGACCAGCCGCACACCCCCATCGAGGCCGCCCACGCCCTGGCCTGGCAGGATGCCAAGCGTCCAGGTGACTGGACGCCCGTGGAGCGGCACTTCCGCGACGGGCACACCGAGACCTGGTGGGCCGCCGATGCCCGCCTGGGCGGATACGCCCCCAACTCACCCTGCCGGCTGGTCGTGGCCACCACCGACCCAGCCCGGCTGCCGGAGAAGGCCACCTGGTACCTGGCCACCAACCTGCCCCACCCCGACGCACCCCACGCCGCCGCCAGCCCGCACACGTCGGCCGACCTCGCCGAGATCGTCCGCCTCTACGGCCTGCGGCCGTGGATCGAGCAGAGCTACAAGCAGGTCAAGGACGAACTCGGCTGGGCCGACTTCCAAGTCCGCTCCGACCGCGCCATCCGCCGCCACCAGACCCTGGTCAACTGCGCCTTCTCCTTCTGCTGGGACCAATGGTTCGCCCCACCCGGACCCCTGGATGCCACCGCGCCGGACCCGTGCCCCAACGACGGGCCAGAGAGGGGGACCTACCGAACCCCACCGGCCCCAACAGCCTTGCTGGCCAAGGGCCTTACGCGCCATCCGTTCCTGGCTCACCCCCGCCGTCACCCTCAACCGCTGGTGGCAAGCCTGGACGGACAAAGACCCACCCTCCGAACTCCAGGCCCTGATCGACGCGGTCACCACCGGACACGGCATTGACCTCTACTGCCGGATTTAACGAACTACCGGTAACGGGAGAAGGGCAGCACCGCTGACCTTGCCTCACCCGAAAGAGATGGTCCGACATGCCACGCATGGGGTAATGAGCCGCTCCAGCGGCTTGACCAGGCACATTGGGCGCAGACAGCGACCGGAGCGGGCGGCAGGAAAGCGGTGGCGAACCGGGCCATGAGCGAGGAGAGCGTGGACCGGTCCGAGGGTTTCGGCGAGCGGCTGCTCGGGGTGCTGCTGGATCGGGCACGGCTGTTGCCGCCGCAGCTGATCGCCCCGCTGATCGCGGAAGAGGTGGCCAGGATCGGCGGCCATGACGTGTCCATCCTGCTCCAGGACTACGCCCAGGAGCTGCTGGTGCCGCTTCCGGGCAAGAAGCTGCACGTGGGCCAGCCCGAGCCGGTGACCGGCTCCCCGGCCGGGCGGGCCTTCCAGAGCGCGGACGTCGTCGAGGTGCCACAGGCCGGCGGCGTCGTGCGGATGTATCTGCCGCTGCTGGACGGCAGCGATCAGGTGGGCGTGCTGGCCCTGACCTTGGAGACCGTCGGCGACGATGACCGGCGCCTGCTGCGCCGGCTCTCCGGCCTTGTCGCCGACATGCTGGTCACCAAGAACGCCTACACAGACCAGTTCTTCCTGGCCCGGCGCCGGGAACCGATGAGCGTGTCTGCGGAGATCCAGTGGGGCCTGCTGCCGCCGCTCACGATGACCGTGCCGCAGGTCGAGGTGGCAGGCATCCTGGAGCCCGCCTACCGCGTCGCCGGCGACAGCTTCGACTACGCCCTCAACGACAACATCCTGCACTTGGCCGTGATCGACGCGATGGGCCACGACCTGGACGCCGCCGCGATGGCGACCATCGTCATCGGCGCCTACCGTCATGCCCGGCGCGTGTTCGTCAGCCTGGCCGAGAAGTACGCGTTCATGGACCAGGCCATCTCCCGGCAGTTCGGGGCCGACCACTTCGTCACCGCGCAACTGATGCACCTGAACATCGCCACCGGTGAGCTGGAGCTGGTCAACGCGGGCCACCCCGCACCGCTGCTGATCCGCGAGGGCCAGGTCCTGCGGCAGTTGGAGAGCGCGACGACGCTGCCCGTCGGCTTCGGAGGCGAGACGCCCCGCATCCGAGAGCACACACTCCAGCGGGGCGACCGGGTGCTCTGCTACACCGACGGCATCATCGAGGAACGTGTCGATGGTGGGGAGCCGTTCGGTGAGGAACGCCTCATCCGCTGCGTCAACCGCCTGGGCCAGGAGCCGTCGGGCGGGATGCGGGCGGATCTGCGCCTGCTCTCCCACACGCTGAAGAAGGAACGGGGCGGGCGCACCAGCGACGACGCCACCCTCTTCATGATCGAGTGGCGCGGAGGCGCCGCCGACCACCTCGCAGCCCTCGACTGAACACCCCAACCTCGGCCGAGGAAGCCCAGGAGATCAGAAACAGCTTCAGCGGTCTTGCCCACACCGATCCCGTAGTTCCGGACCGTGTTGGGGTAGCGCCGAAGTAAGCCCCAAAGTCGCCAGTTTTTGATCCAAGGCCGGGTAGTTAGGGCTGGCCGATCAATAACTCGCTGTCTTGATCTCTGGCGCGGGGACGCCGAGGTGTGTGGCGAGGTCGGTGAGGTCGTCGAGTGTGGCCAGGTGTGTCTCGGCGGGTTCGGTGGCGTGTCCGATGTCGTGGAGGAGTCGGCGCGTTTGGCTGATGGCCCGGTTGAGGGTCACCGGTGTCACGGTGAAGAGCGGGGCGATGACGACCTGAGGAAGCTTGAACCTCTGGTAGAGGATGGTGGCCAGGAGCCGGTCGACGAGGGTGAGGCCGGGGCGTCGACCGGTGTAGAGGCCGGCGGCAGGGGTCTTCTGCCGGTCGCCGCCGCGTCGCTGATGGAGGTCTGCTTCCCGCTGAGCCGCGCGGGCCGCTGCCAACTCGGTGACCAGCGAGTCCCACTGCTCGTGCGGGATGCCGGTGAGGGCGGGATGGGTCAGCCAGTCTCGGCCGGGGCCGGCTTCGTTCTGGGGCGGGATCGGAAGGACGCCGTCCCGGCGGTGTTCCTGGGGGTGGAGGGTGTAGTTCCAGTCGCCGTGCCAGTCATGACGGCTCAGCGGCAGGGCGTTCAGCTGCCCGTCACTGATGCGGACGCCGGTCTCGTAGATGGCGGTGTCAAGTTCGGCGCGGACTGTCAGCCCCGTGCGGGTGGTGTCGCTGCGATGCTGTTCACGATGACTTCATGGCTGGTCAGCGGCCTGCCCCGCCAGTTCATCGTGATGTGGGAGAACAGTCGGTGCTCGATTCGGTTCCACTTAGATGTGCCCGGAGGAAAGTGACACACGGTGATCTCCAGGCCGGTCTCGACAGCCAGCGCGGCCAGCTCGAACTTCCAGGCCCGGGTGCGGTAGCCGTTGGAACCACCCGCGTCCGCAGTGATCAGCAGAGGGTGCGAGCGCGGGTAGGTGTCGCGCCCAACCGCGTGCCACCAGCGGCGAACGGAGGCGACGGCGAAGGCTGCGGTGTCGTGGTCGGTGCCGACGTTGACCCAGCCCGTGTCCGCGGTCAGGTCGTAGATCCCGTATGGGATCGCCTTGCCCAGATCGGCATCGGGAAAGTCGTGGGTGCGAACCCGGACTGGATCACCTTCGCGACGCCACTCGTGGCCGGTGTTCTTGTAGTTGCCGACCAACTCCTTCTTTTCGGTGTCCACGCTGATCACCGGGTCTCCAGCGGCCTGGAAGTCCTTGGCCTGGTCGTTGATATAGCGGAACTGCGCATCCCGGTCTGGGTGTTGGGCACCTTCGATGGTCTTGGCGTTGCCCTGGAGACTGAAGCCCTCCTCGCGCAGCACGGCAGCCACGGTGTCCGCCGAGACCCGGTGCCCCTGCCGGGTCAGCTCGGCAGCCAGGTGCCGGGTCGACTTCGTCGTCCAGCGCAGCGGCGACATCGGGTCCCCGCGTACATCTGGTTCCACCAAGGCCAGCAACGCGGGCCGAAGGCCCAGATCCAGGTCCACCGCACGCTTGCGGCCCCCACCGGACCGACGCACCCGCCCCAACGGCGCCTCGCCGGACTCCAGTTCCGTCACCCCGCGCGACACGGTGCCCTCCCGGACTCCGGCCGCACGAGCAAGGAGCCTGATGCCTCCATGGCCCAGCGACCGTGCTTCTGTTCCTATGGCCAGCCGCCGCTGCCGCTCGTCGAGATGCGGGAACAGCGTCCCGAACTTCGCGGCCAGTGCTGCCTCGATCCCCTCCGGACTCCCCATACCACAACAACGATCCACAGCCGGAAGCGACGGCTTGTTTCCCGGCAAGTCCTAAAACAGCGGCATTGGGCGTAGCCCAGCATCATCAGAGGCCGTTAAGTCCCTTCTCTCTCGGTTCGTGATCGCTCGTTCGTGGTACTGATCGCCGTACGGGCCAGGCGTTCGGCATGTGCATGCTGAGATGCGAAGCATGGAGCGAAGACCGTATCCGAGCGACTTGGCGGATGAGCAGTGGGCGTTGATCGAGCCGATGATCACGGCCTGGAAGCAGGGCCGGGTGGAGCGGTCTGCGACCGGGGACCCCGGAGACTGTGATCTTCGGGAGGCCGTGAACGCGATCTTCTACCAGAACAGGACGGGCTGTCAGTGGCGCTACCTGCCCCACGATCTCCCGGCCTGGTCAGCGGTGTTCTACTACTTCACGCTATGGCGCCAGGACGGGCTCGACCAGCGGATCCAGGAACTGCTGCGCTGCCAGGTGCGGGAGAGAGCCCGCCGATTAGAGGACCCGTCCCTCGTGGTCATCGACACCCAGTCCGTGCGCGCGGCCGCGGGGGTTCCGAAGACCACGACGGGACTGGACGCGAACAAGAAGACGCCGGGCCGCAAGCGCGGAATCGCCGTCGACGTTTTGGGGTTGATCATCGGCGTCGTCGTCCTGGCCGCATCCGGTCATGACAACGCAGCCGGCATGGCTCTGCTCGACCAGGCCGCCGAGCGGTGCGGCAACCGCCTGGAGAAGGCCCTGGTGGACCAGGGGTTCAAGGACGAAGTCGTCATCCACGGCGCACGGCTGGACATCGCCGTCGACGTCGTCCGCCGCAACCCCGGCGACCAGGGCAAGGGCTTCGTTCCGCAGCCGAAGCGGTGGGTGGTCGAGCAGGTCAACGGCACGTTGATGCTGCACCGGCGCCTGGCCCGAGAGTACGACCACCGGCCCGACAACTCCGCCTCACGCGTCTACTGGGCCTCCACCGCGAACATGACCCGCCGCCTCACCACGCCCGCGCCAGCCTGGCGCGACAGCCTTCAGGTGGCCGCGTGAACGTCACTGAACTCCTGGTGGACCTCCAGGCCCGGCAGAACAAGGCCACCACTCGGGCCGGTGAACTGCGCGACCAGATCGAGCACTTGACCGCCGCCCTGGCCGAGGCCGAGGCGCACCTAGCGGAACTGGCCACGACTCGGAAGGTCATCCTGAATGCCTTCAACACCCACCCCGATCAGGCGTTCCGGGTCCGTGAACTGCACGAACTCCTTGGCATGCCCACCGACGACCCGGCCATGAACGTCACCCGCAGCCGCCTTGGACGCCTCACCCGTCAAGGCTTCCTCACTCAACCTGGACGCGGTCGCTACCAGAAACGGACTTAAAGCCGCTCTTCGCGGGCTGGTATCGGTTCGGCCGCCGGCCGCCACTCTCGCCTGATCAACCCGAACACCCACGAGTCGGATACGTCGCCGTTCACGACGCAGTCTTCCCGCAACGTCCCTTCACGCATGAATCCGATCTTCTCCAGGACCCGGGCAGATGCCACGTTGCGCGTATCGGTCTCGGCCTGAACTCGATTCAGGTCCAGTGTGTCGAATGCCCACTGCAGCAAGGCGTGCGCGGCCTCCGTCGCGTAGCCGTGGCCCCACATCGCTTCGTCGAGGACGTAGCCCAACGACGCGCTGCGGTAGTCCGGGTTCCATCCGGTCAGACCGCACCAGCCGACGAAGGCCCCGTCAGAAGCACGGTCGATGGCCACCCGCGCCCCGGTGTCTTCGTCCGCCATCTTCCGGCACATCGCGATGAAGCGCTCGGCGCGGGCCCGTTCGTTCCACGGCGGGGAGTCCCAGTAGCGCATCACGTAGGTGCTGCTGTGCAGCGCGAAGAGGCGGTCCGCGTCGGCGTCGGTGAAGGGGCGCAGCCGCAGGCGAGCGGTGTGCAGTATGGGGGTGGCCAAAGTCATGCGCACCATCTTGTGTCCTCATGGGGCGGGCAGAACACCGAATATCCGATCTCGGTTCGGTCCTCACGACCATGGCACCGCCTACCAGTAGATCGTGCACGGCACGGCTACTCGGCCTGCCCACCGACGCCCCAGACATGAACGTCACCCACAGCCGCCTCGCCCGCCAAGGCTTCCTCACCCAACCCGGACGAGGCCACTACTAGAAACGGACTTAACGACCTCTCAGACGGGAGGGCACGCGCGTGGGCCGGAAGCGGGTCGAGCGGCTGATGCGCGAGGCCGCCATCGCGGGGATCAGCCCGCGGCGGAAGGGCTTCACGCGCCGCGATCCCAAGGCCAGCCTCGCCCCGGACCTGGTCAACCGCGACTTCACCGCACCGGCGCCGAACCGGTTGTGGGTTACCGACCTCACGATGATCTCCACCGGCGAGGGACCGTTGTGGCTCTCGGCGATCCGGGACGCCTTCTCCCGCCGGGTGGTCGCGTGGGAGACCTCTGCCCGCGCGGACGCCGACCTGGTCCTGACCACGCTGGAGTACGCGCTCGCATCCCGTGAGGTCGAGCCCGGCAAGCTCATTCACCACGCCGACCACGGCTGTCAGGGTGGATTCAACTGGTCGTCGCAACGCCCTGATCTCGGAGGTGTGCGACGTGGCTACGGCGGACTGGAGTTTGAAGACCAGCGATGTCCCGGCGG
>NZ_JBITGS010000064.1:0-27537 GCF_044457265.1 Streptomyces sp. NPDC050564
GGACCAGGATGTCGGTGATCGCGAAGACGCCGCCCGACTCGGTGAGTTGCTCGATGCTGCGCGGCAGTGCCCCGTCGAAGCCGAGCCACCAGAAGCCGTCGCTGCGTACCGGGAATCCGTAGGCGCATCCCACCAGGCCGTCCGCTTCCGCGATCACCATGGCGAACCCCGGCCGACGGATGTCGCCGGTGAGACGGTTCAGAAAGTCCTGGCGGCCGGGAGGGCGGTACTCCTCACGGGGTGATGTCTCGCGGGAGTCCACGTACAGGTCCGCGAGCCCCCCGGCCAGGCCCTGCGCCTGCCAGCGGTTCACCCGACGCAACCGCAGCGCGTCCATGGTGGACGGCTCGCCGCCACGGGGCTTGTGCGGCTGCCCTCGTCCTGACCGGGCCGTCACCGCGCATCGCCCGAGAGGACAGAGGCAAGCGGAACAGTCCGGTGCGGCGAGGCCTGGGCGGCCGGGGCTGGGACACCCTCGAGAGGAAGTGACAGATGCCCGAGCGGAACGCCAAGGAGCAGGAACCCGGAGTCGGTGAGGTCGAGTATCAAGCCCAGCATCGGTGGCGGATGGTGCAGTCGCAGGGCTCCGCCGGCCTCCGTGGTCCGCTGTGAAGCGTAAAGGAAGGCATTGAGGCCGCTGCAGTCGCAGAAGGTCACAGGGGTGAGGTCGACATCGACGATGCGGATGCCGTCGCTCAGGCACCGCGCCAGTGCTGCGCGCACCAGGGGCGCCGATTCCAGGTCGATCTCACCGGCCAGGGTGATCAGCGCCCGGTTCTGTCGATCATGACGGTAGATGGTGAGCTGGGGGAGGGGCATGACGCCTCGGTTCAGAAGGCCATCCGACAGTGCACGCGGTGACGACCGGGATTCCCGACCCCCTTGGCGCGCTCCTGGCAGGGGCGTACGTTCGGCGGAGGTGGAGCAACGGTCGGTCCGACAGCCTGTGCGACAAGACAGAGGACCCACCCAGTTCCCTCCAGGGATGCGCCGGGTGACGGACGAGAGATCCGCTCCCCGCAGCCATCTGTGTCGAGCAACGACAAGCCGCCGGGGTCTGGGACGTCCGTACAGCAGCATAGTCCTTTGCCCAGTCCGGAGGACGGTCTCGGAATCCGCCTATTCCCAGGTTGTGGACAGTGTCACAACGCGGTGGCGCGCACACATCCGGTGCCCTGCACGGTACTTGGGCAGGCAGCGCGAAAGCGGCGGCCAACACCCGCTCAGGAATGGCAGTCCGTCGACTGCCCGAGGAGGTGGCTTCGCATGACGGAGCCGAACAGTCCAACCCTGCAGAAGCCCGATCCCGACGAGCCGAGCACCGAACTGGGCACAATGCTGCAGGCCGCACGGCCCGGGCCTCAGGAACCGCCGGAGACCCGCGGCAAAACGACCATCGCGGACGGGGTGGTGGAGAAGATCGCCGGGCTCGCCGCACGGGAGGTCCCCGGAATCAACGCACTGGGCGGCGGATTCACCCGCACCATGGGAGCCGTACGCGACCGGGTCCCGGGCGGGCACGCGAGCGCGGGCCTCGGCGTCAAGGTCGAGGTCGGCGAGAAACAGACCGCCATCGACCTCCAGGTCGTCGTCGAATACGGGGTCAACATCCGCGAGGTCGCCGCAGAGGTTCGCGAGAACGTGATCGCGGCGGTGGAACGGATGACGGGCCTGGAGGTCGTCGAAGTGAACATCGCTGTCAACGACGTGCACCTGCCGGACGAGGACACGCCGCAAACCGGCGAGGACCGCGTGCTCTAGATGATCGATTCCAAGGGGGGCTCGACGAGACGAGTGTGACTGAGCGTGCTACTTGGCCAGTTGAGCGGCAGAGTCGGCTTCGGCCACACGCCTTCCCCAGGCCCTGACCGTTGATCTCGCGGGTCAGGCATCTGCGCAATGGGGACGGCCGGCCTGATGGACGTGTTCGGGCACGCCGACAAAGAGGGGTGAGGCACGGAACCTGCACGTGCGGTTCCATGCTTTCTGCCGACCTCGGCGAGCCGACCGCCCGCATCACACGCGACCCGATCAGTCGTCTCGGGCGTCAGGTGGGTGGGAGCCGCTCACGGCAACCATCGCACCGGGGACGTCTGGCGGATGTGGATGAGCACATCGAATGCGTCGGCAAGGCGAGCGACGGCAATGTGTTCGGCAGCATCACGGGATGGGTCGTAGACCCCGCTGATGACGCGGGCCTTTGCGGGACCGTCCCATCGGCGGCGTACGCCGTCGAGGCGCAGGTCCAGCCAGTGGGCGGCCAGATCCGTCTCGCCCAGCTTCGCGTCGATCAGATCTCCGGCCGGCTCCGGGACGGCGACGATACCGAGGTCTCCGTGGTGGAAGCCGATGGCCACGGAGACATACCGGGTGCCGTATCGATCGCGCAGCAGGCTGCCGACGCTCGGTTGCGGACCGCGCTCGGGCGCCAGCCCCATGGTCACAGGGGACGCCGAGGTGTGAGCGATCCCGTCCCAGTAGACCACGCGCAGGCCCGTCCGACGCTGGTAGTCACTGATGGCATCGGCCCAAACGGCAGCATCGCTGGCGTAGTTGCCGCGCCCAGCGACGCTGCGTTCATGGAAGTGCACGATCAGACGCATGCGCGCCAGGATGCCGTCGGCATAGTCGACACCGGGCAACGATCGGATGAGCGCGAGCGCATCGCGGGCATGGTCGACGAACGGGCGCCCCGGGTGCATCCCCCGAGCGCGCTGCACGTGCTCGTCGGTGTGGTGAGCGGTGCGGATCGGCTCCAGGTGGGACGCCACCTCCGCCCACCGTTCCGGGAACGATTCACGTACGTGATTCAGGACGGCGTCGTAGTCCCCGGGCTGTGCCTGTACGGGTTTCACACCGAAGATCCGGATGGGGTCGTGGGGGTGGTCCTGGTTGAACGCCCGTATCCACTCCAACGTCGCAGCCATCTCGGCGGTGCGCCAGGGGCGCCAGGCGGTGTCGAGGGCGGATTCGGCCGAACCCTCGCCGGCGTGCACGTACCTGTCTAGGTCGGCGGCGACGCCGGCGCTGTCCTGGATGGCCAGTGCCCGGAACCCGTGGTGCTGGACGAGCCGACGGAAGAGTTGTTCTCGTACCCCGAAGGTCTCCCGGGAGAATCGACTGGACTCCCCGATGCCGATGACCGTTGCAGCGGCGGCAATCTTCTCGGCAAGCTCATCAAGCGTGGCGCCGGATAGCGGGACGGCATTGGTTTGCCGAGGATCGGACGACCCCATACCTGAGGGAAGGGAGCCCTGCGGAGCGGTGGTGTCATTCTTCATGCCCCCAGGCTCTTACCTGAAGTGCAGTTGAGGTCAAGGAGCCCGGTCAACTGACCACCTGAAGCACCAACTGGCCAAGTAGCGCGCTCAGTCACAACGAAAACGAGGGTGTCCAAGATTGTTGTGTGACGAACAACCTGGACACCCTCGCAACGGCACTCTATGCGACGACCGACGATCTGCTGAAGGAGCGTGGGGACCTGGCGCCGTGGCGGCCGGCCGTGGGGATCGCGCCGCGGCTCACCGACGCCGAGCTGGTCACCCTCGCGGTGATGCAGGCCATGCTCGGCTTCACCTCCGAGGCCAGGTGGCTCCGGCATGCCCGGGCCCACCTTCGGCACCTCTTCTCGTACCTGCCCCAGCAGCCCGGCTACAACAAGCGGCTACGCAAGGCCGCCGAGCTGCTCCGCCACGTCACTCGGATCCTGGCCACCAGCACCTCGGTGTGGAGCGACGACGTATGGATCGTGGACTCCGCGCCCATAGAATGCGGCCGCTCGCGGGAGACCGTAAAACGCTCCGACCTGGCCGGATGGGCCCAGTACGGCTACTGCGCCAGTCACAGCCGCTACTTCTGGGGCCTGCGGCTGCACCTGGTGTGCACCCTTCAGGGCCTACCCGTCGCCTTCGCCCTGACCGAGGCCAAGGTCGACGGGCGCGAGACCCTGCTGGACCTGTTCGCGGCCGAACCGCACCTCCTCGCCTCCCGGCCCGGCCAGACACTGATCGGGGACAAGAACTACTTCGGCCACGACTTCGAAGGCGAACTGGCCGAGTACGGCATCCAGTTGCTCCGGCCGACCCGCAAGGGCGAACAACAGCGACCCGGTGGATCCCTGTTCAAGCCGTTGCGGCAGGTCATCGAGTCGGTCAACGAAACCTTCAAGGGACAACTCGACCTCGAACAGCACCGAGGCCGCACGCCCAACGGCGTGATCGCCCCTGTCATGCAGCGCATCCTCGCGCTGACCGCCGCGGTCTGGCACAACGACCACACCGGCTCGCCCGTCCTTCGCTCACTTACCGCCTACGACCACTAACCACAGACCCCTTGGAATTAATCATCTAGTCGCGAGGCGGGCAGGGGCAAGGACTCCGCCCCATCGCTCCTCCGCGGAATGGGGACAGTCACGGACTGCAGGCGGTGATCGCCTGACCCGGGCGCAACTCAGCCCCGCTGATGGGCAATACCCGGCCGCTCCCCGTTCGGATCCGCCGGCAGGAGGATGGAGCGCATCGTTTCCTCAGCGCCGACGTCCGCTTCCCCGGGAGGACCAGCCAGAGCCCACGCCGGCCGAGTGCACAGCGAGGAAAGCAAGCCCGGCAAGCATGAGGCTCGTCGGGCTGAAGATCACCTCGGTCGACGTCTCGGTGACACGGATGATGAAGGCGATGACGAAGAGTGCGGCGGCCACGAATGCGAGCATCTGTCTACCCCTGCCGATGGACGACGAACCACACCTGATCCCGGTGGCTGCGCCGCTACCTGCTGGGTTCCCCGGACGGCGCCGATCAGTCGCGTAAATCCCGTGCCGGAGTCGGCGGCGATATCCCGTCGCGTGACCTGCTGATGCTGTGAACGAGGCAACCGGGACTGCTGCAATCGCGAACCCCCTCGGCCGCCCAGCCCGCAAGTCGACCCAACCGACATGTCGAGCACCCGCGGTCGATGTCGCGCTCCTCGCCCTCAGCGCCACCTCCACGACGCCCGCCACCACACCCTCCGGAGCCTCGGGCACCGCACACACCAGCGTGCCCCTCCCACCCCCCCGACAGTGGACCGGGCCGAACGGGCGATGAGCCGACGGGCCGTCCGCCGGGCGCGCACGCCGTCATCTCCGGTCCGCCGTAGGAGGCGCCGCAGTGCCCGGCGCAGCTCCTGTCGTATCGGTTTCGGGAGCGCCTCGTCCTTCGTCGTGGCGACCAGAGCAGCAGCCACGTCCCGGAGCTTGATGTTGCAGTGCTGCGACACGCGCACCAGCAGATCCCAGTCCCTCTCATTGGAACAGGGCGCCAGGGCCACTGCCGCGCGCTGGTCGATCACCGCACGGCTTGCCAGCGCGCGGCCCAACTGCTCGTTCCTTGGCGCGCAGTTCGACGACCTCGGCACGGCGAGCAGTAGATTTCGGTCGGCGTGTCATCGAGGACCGGTCTGGCACGCACGGTGTGTGCGACCTCCTGTCCGCACAGCGTGGTGCGGGCATCACTCTTGGCCCTGACGTGCCACATGACCCCGGCACCGGTCGTCGCAGGGTCGGCGATCATCTCGTACATCGGCCTCTCCCCTGGTTGAGACCCCGGTGGGCCGTGGGTCGCTTCGTCTGGGGCGAGCCGCGCACCGTGCTGCTGGCCGGACGACACTCCGTGAACACGCTCACCAACTCGTCGTCGGCGGCCCGTCCACCCCTGGCCCTTCGGCATGCTGCCCCAGTGTGGCTGTTGCGGCGGATTGTTGGCGCGCCCGCAATCGCGGGAATGAAGCAGGAGCCCAATCCCCTTCGGTGGGTGTCGGTGGGCACTCGCCGCAGGGGCGGGTTGGGGACCGCTCGAAATCAGGGCCTGCGCGGTGTTGTTGGTGGACCGCCGCCTTCCGCTGCCCGCTGGGGTTCGTCGGTCACTGCGGGTCCGGTCCCGGGAACCGGGCTCTCACCTGCGTCTGCTTCGCTGGACTCCGCTGCTGTCCCCGTCGCCGTCCAAGCGGCGCAGTACAGCAGCAGCCTGGCCATGAGGTTGATCCACAGCACGACGGCGACCGGGACGGCGAAGGCGCCGTACATGCTCTTTCCCGCGACGCCCTGGAAATAGCCGGTCAGCAGCAGCTTGAGCAGTTCGAAGCCGACCGCACCGATCAGACCGGCGACCACGACCGCACGTCGGCCGGGATGCACCCGCGGCAGCCGGGTGAGGCAGTAGACCAGGAGCAGGAAGTCGACGAGCAGGGCAATGGCCAATCCGGCGAAGAACAGCAGCACCCGTCCCGCCCCGCCCTCGATCCCGACCTTGTCGGCTGCCCAGCCGACCGCGCTGTTCGCGAACACCGAACTGCCCATCGCCACCAGCCCGACCACGCCGAGACCGACCAGCACCCCGGTGTCCTTGATCCTGAGCAGGATCGGATTTCCCGGGTCCTGCTCCTTCTCCCAGACCGCACGCAGACACCCGCGAAGGGCGCCGACCCAGTTGATGCCGATCACGAGCAGCAGCGCGCCCGCAATGAGCCCGACGGTTCCGGCGTGCGCGACGAGGCCCTTCAGGTTCAGCAGGTTGGAAAGGCCCGGCGCCTGGCCGGCAATCTTGTCCTCAAGCTTGCTGAGCTGGTCCTTGCTCAGCAGCTTGGCGCCGATCGCCGCGCCCGCAGTGATCAGCGGAAAGAGCGCGACGAAACTGATGTAGGTGACGGCGGCGGCGAGCCGGGCCCAGTGGGTCTTGGCCAGCCGCTCGTACGCCCGCCACACGTGCGTACGCATCAGCCGTGCGATACCAGGAAGCCTTGTCAGCCGATCCATGGTGAACACCTACTCTCAGCGTACCCACGGCGGGAGAAGAGGCATGTGGCGGCGAAATCCGCTTTCCGTGCTGAGATCGTTTAGCCGCCAGTTCAGGGACAGAGCAGTCGCGGAAACCTTGATCTCTCCGGTGGCGGAAACGATCCCCCACCCACTGGCGGACACTAAAACTCCCCGTAGACAGCAAAACTCCCCACTCTGCACGGCTTCCACCCCTAGCGGAACGGCCCAACTGGAACCATCGACCCGTACTTCGCCGGGCCCGGGGCGGAGTGGTCAGTGCTTGAAGGCGTCCTTGATCTTCGCTCCGGCCTGCTTGATGTTGCCCTTGACTTGGTCGCCGCGGCCTTCGGCCTGCAGGCGCCGACTGCCGGTGGCGCGGCCGGTCGTCTTCTTGGCGCCGCCTTTCATCGCTTCGGCTTTGTGCGCGATCTTCTTCGCGATACTCATGGGTTGCCACCCTGGGTGAGTTGTCTGCTGGGGTTCGGTGGCAGGAAGATCGGTGGCGCTGGCCGGCCACCGATCTGGCGTGGGGGCGATCTACCGGGGGGCGGATCGGCGCCCGAACAAGTGCAGTCTGCTCCGACGACCGCCGTCCGGGGCGGGAGCGCGATCACCGTGGGGTGAGTCCCCCTGCGCGTTCGCGTTCTCCGCGCGGGCGGGCTCGCGTTGGTCGCCCCGGTCGTCGCGGCCCCTCCCGGCAAAGGTCGTCTCGCGGCGCGACTGATTGACTCCGCGGCGCGATGCGCTGCCCCGGCGAGAAGAGCGGCGGCGGGCACCGGTCAAGAGCAGGCTCAGCCCGAACAGGGCCGCCGCTCCGACGACGATGCCGTACAGGAACAGCGTGCCGGTGGAGCCGGTCATGCCGTGGCCGAATACCGAGAACCCGCCGGTGAGTTCATGCCCGCTGCCGCTGTTGGTGAGAACACCGGCCACGCCGACGACTACCGCGGCGATCAAGACGATGAGTCCGAGGATGGCGATCATGACCTGCTCCAAGGATCTACCTGCTTCTCCCACGGTAGAACCGCACCGTCCACGAAGCCACCGCGGCAGGGACGGCAGGATTCTCCCGGACTGGCGGCTCACTCGCTGGAGACCATCGACCGCGACACCGTTCGATCTTCCAGGTGGTCGTAGGCGAGCGAGGGCTTGGTGAGTCGGGCGGTATTGCCGCTCGAAGAGCACCCCAGCCGAGGCGGGCCTGGTGAACCGGCCAGTGAACTACTCCCCGCTGCCGGTCAGCACCTCCTCGGATGGCATTCCGAAATGCCACATGGCCTCGGCGGACGCCGCTGCGGGCCGCCCGGCCCGACGGCTCCGCCGCAACCTTGGCGATCATGACATAACGGGAATGATTATCGATCCCCGTGATCAGCTTGCACTCCCGGCCTCCGGCCGGGAAAACGGTTCGACACCCGGAGACCGGCGACCGCCACGGCGAAGGCATCTCGCCCGGACGGCCTGGAACATCAGGAGGTCAGCGGGATTCGGAAGCGGTTGCCGTGGGGGCAGGTCAGCCCACAGTGAGAGGGAGAGCATTGTGGGAGATCGGAGGACACCGTGATCGCCCTGGGAGTCATTCTGCTCGTCATCGGGTTCCTGGCCAAGATCGCCATATTGTGGACCATCGGGATCATCTTGGCCGTCATCGGACTGATCTTGTTGCTCTTGGGCGCTCTCGGGCATGGGGGTCCGCGGGAGACGGCACTACTGGTAGAGGGCCCCCACACCCGCACGGCGATGAAGTCCCGCGCGTGTAGAGCCGATGGCCGGCGGTGTAACGACGACCGTGTGCAGCTCGCATCGCTGCGTGCTCACCCGTGAGATCAAGATCGTGTGGGGAAGTCCCGATGAGAGTGCGGCGCACCGCGTGCCTGGGCAGTACGTCACTGGGCCGTCACCGCGGGGTGCCTGAAGAAGGTGTCCTGGCGATGGGTGGTAGGCGTCAAGGAAACGGCCCCGAGGAGTCACTGAGCGGCTGACCGTTCCCGGCCGCCGGGGGTGACACGGATCGTCTCGGTGCTGGGCGGTGCCGCTGATGGCCCTGGTGGCAGTGTGTCACCGGGTCACAGTGGTCCGGGGTGGCTGAAGCGGCCGGCCCGGCGTTGGATGCGGTGCCGGCGGGTGCGGTGGCGTACCGGCGCAAGTGCGGCTTGCGCGTCGGCGTGGGCGTAGAAGACGTGCTTGGCGCCCTCGATCAATACCAGGTAGAGCACGACCATCAGGGCCAGGGTGAGGACGAGTCCGGGCGGCAGGGACCGGAAACCGAGTGGCCCCGCGAGCGGTGACATCGGCAGGGCGACACCGGCGGCGACGACACCGATGGCGCTGACCAGCAGGGGGCGGCTGGGCCGGCTGCGGTAGAACGGCACCCGGCGGGTGCGGATCGCGAAGACGACCAGCGCCTGCGTGGCGAGGGACTCCACGAACCAGCCGGAGCGGAACAGTTCGGCGCCCGTGTGGAAGATCTCGAGCATGACGGCGAAGGTGAGGAAGTCGAAGGCCGAGCTGACGGGCCCGAAGAAGAGCATGAAGCGACGGATGAAGGCGATGTCCCAGTGCGAGGGCGCGCGCAGTTGCTCCGGGTCGACGTGGTCGGTGGGGATGGTCAACTGGCCGGCGTCGTACAGGAGGTTGTTGAGCAGGATCTGCGAGGGCAGCATCGGCAGGAAGGACAGCACCAGGGAGGCTCCGGCCGCGCTGAACATGTTGCCGAAGTTGCTGGAGGTGCCCATCAGGACGTACTTGATGGTGTTGGCGAAGATCCGGCGGCCCTCGGCGACCCCGTCGGCGAGTACGCCGAGGTCCTTCTCCAGGAGCAGGACGTCGGCCGCGTCCTTGGCCACGTCGGTCGCGGTGTCCACGGACAGCCCCACGTCGGCGGCGTGCAGGGCCAGGGCGTCGTTCACGCCGTCGCCGAGGAATCCGACGTCCCGTCCCCGGCGCCGCAGCGCGCGTACGACTCGGGCCTTGTCCTGGGGCGAGACGCGGGCGAAGACGCTGGTGGTCTCGGCCGCCCTGGTCAGCTGGTCGTCGTCCAGCTGACCGATGTCCCGGCCGGTCAGGGCCCGGCCGGGCGGCAGGCCGAGGTCGGCGCAGACTTTCTGGGCGACGAGCGCGTTGTCACCCGTACAGATCTTGACGGTGATGCCGAGGTCGGCGAGGCGGCGCAGTGAGGCGGCGGCACCGGTCTTGGGCGGGTCGAGGAAGACCAGGAAGCCGGCCAGGCATAGCCAGTACTCGTCGGCGGCGGTGAGGGACGTCTGCCCGTCCGCGTCCCTGGTGGCGACGGCGACCACCCGGCTGCCCGCCGCGAAGTGCTCCTGGAGCACCGCTGCGGCCTCGTCCGGTACGTCATCGCAGCGGGCCAGGACCGCCTCGGGCGCGCCTTTGGCGACGAGCAGGCGGCTGCCGTCCGGACGCTCGACGAGCGCGGAGCCCAGCTGCCGGTCGTGGTCGAAGGGCAGCAGCGCGAGCCGGTGGTAACCGGCCGGGGGTGTACCCGTGGCCTGCCACAGCGCGATGTCCAGCGCGTTCCCGCCCACCTGGTCGAGGTCGCCCTCGGTGGCCAGCAGGCCCAGCTTCAGCACGGTGTCGGAGAGTGCGCCGGCCGGGTCGAGGGCCGCCTCGAAACGGATGCGACCCTCGGTGAGCGTGCCGGTCTTGTCGGTGACCAGGACGTCCATGTCGCCCAGGTCCTCGATGCACACCAGCCGTTTGACGAGGACCTTGCGCCGCGCCAGCTGCCGTGAACCGGTGGCCAGGCTCGTGCTCACCACGGCGGGCAGCAGCTGCGGGGTGATGCCCACCGCGATGGCCAGCGAGAAGAGCAGGGCGTCGAGCAGCGGCCGGTGGAGCAGGAGGTTGATGACGAAGATTCCCGTGGTGAGGGCGGCGGCGACCTTGAGGAGGAGCATGGAGAAGCGGCGCAGTCCCGCCTGGAAGTCGGTCTCCGGCTGCCGTTCTCCCAGCCCCAGCGCGATCCGCCCGAACTCGGCACGGCCCCCGGTGGCGACGACCACTCCGGTCGCGCTGCCCCCGTGCACCACCGTCCCCATCAGCGCGCACGAGGCCAGTTCGGCCAGTGCCGCCCCCGCGCCGACCGGCTCAGGGTCCTTGTCGGCGGGGGTGGACTCCCCGGTGAGGACGCTCTCGTCGCAGGCGAACGCGGTGCACTCCAGCAGGCGCAGGTCCGCGGGCACCACCTGCCCCAGCGTCAGACGTACGACATCGCCCGGCACCAGCTCGGTCACATCGACCTCGGTGGCCGCACCGTCCCGGACCACGACGGCCGTGTGGCGCACCCGCGAGTGCAGGGCCTGTGCCGCCTTCTCCGCCCGGTACTCGTTGACGAAACCCAGCGCCACGCTCAGCACCAGAATCCCCGCGATGATGACCGCGCCGGTCCGCTCGCCGAAGAAGAACGAGACCCCGGCCGTCACCGCCAGCAGGATCAGCAGGGCGCTGCGCAGTTGCCGCCCGAGCACCGTCAGGACGCGGACGTGGTGCGTGCGTACGGCGTTCGGCCCGACGGCCGCGAGCCGCTCGGCCGCCTCACCCGTCTCGCCCCCCGACAGGCCCTCGGGACTGCTCGCGAGCGCGGCCAGTACGGCCTTCGCGTCTTCGGCGGCGGCGTCCCCCACCCGCAGCTCTGCCACACGGGTGGTCACTGGCTCCAGGTCCATTCGGCTACCTCGGGCAGGTCCGCCCCATGGGTGCGGATCCAGTCGTGATGGCGGTAACGGACGTCGACCATTCGCTGCCGCAGCGCCGCCGCGCGGACCGCGAGGCCGGGCACCCGGTCGATGACGTCCATGACCAGCCGGTACCGGTCGAGGTCGTTCCGGACGACCATGTCGAACGGGGTCGTGGTGGTGCCCTCCTCCTTGTAGCCGCGCACGTGCAGGTGCAGGTGGTTGGCGCGGCGGTAGGCGAGCCGGTGGATCAGCCACGGATAGCCGTGGTACGCGAAGACGACGGGCTTGTCGGGGGTGAACAGTGCGTCGTACTCGCTGTCGGGCATGCCGTGCGGGTGTTCCTCCGCGGGCAGCAGCCGGGCGATGTCGACGACGTTGACCACCCGTACCGCGAGTTCGGGCAGATGGAGACGGAGCAGCGAGGCCGCTGCCAGCACTTCGAGGGTGGGTACGTCGCCCGCGCAGGCGAGCACCACGTCGGGCTCGCCGGGGTCGGACTCGGTGCCGGCCCAGGCCCAGATCCCGGCGCCGCGGGCGCAGTGCGCGCGGGCGGCGTCGAGGTCGAGCCAGTCGAAGCAGGGCTGCTTGCCCGCGACGACGACGTTGACGTAGTCGCGGCTGCGCAGCACGTGATCCGCCACGGAGAGCAGGGTGTTGGCGTCCGGGGGGTAGTAGACCCGCACGACCTCCGGCGATTTGTTGAGTACGTGGTCGACGAAACCGGGGTCCTGGTGCGAGAAGCCGTTGTTGTCCTGGCGCCACACGTGCGAGGTGAGCAGGTAGTTGAGGGAGGCGATCGGGCGGCGCCAAGGGAGCCGGCGGGCGACGCGCAGCCACTTGATGTGCTGGTTCGCCATGGAGTCGACGATGTGGACGAAAGCCTCGTAGCAGGAGAACAGGCCGTGCCGCCCGGTGAGGAGATAGCCCTCCAGCCAGCCCTGGCAGGTGTGTTCGGAGAGGATCTCCATCACCCGGCCGCCGCGCTCCAGGTGTTCGTCCGTGGGCAGGACCTGGGCCTCCCACGCCTTGCCGCTCGCCTCGTAGACGGCCTGGAGGCGGTTGGAGGCCGTCTCGTCCGGGCCGACCAGCCGGAAGTCGCGCCGCTCGCCCGTGTCGGCCATCACCTGCGCCAGCAGGTCACCGAGGACGCGGGTCGGCTCGTGCGCTGTCGCGCCGGGCTTGTCGACCGGGACGGCGAACCGCTCCAGGGGCGGGAGGGGCAGGTCGTGCAGCAGCAGACCGCCGTTGGTGTGCGGGTTGGCGCCCAGACGGTGTGCGCCGTCGGGGACGCAGGCCAGGACCTGTCCCCGGGGGCGTCCGTGCTCGTCGAAGAGTTCCTCGGGCCGGTAGGAGCGCAGCCATCGCTCCAACTGCCGCAGGTGGTCCGGGTTTTCGCGTACGGCCGGCAGCGGCACCTGGTGCGCTCGCCAGGTGCCCTCCACCGGGAGGCCGTCGACCTCGGCGGGTCCAGTCCAGCCCTTGGGCGTGCGCAGCACGATCACCGGCCAGCGGGGGCGTTCGGTGATGACGGAGCCGGTGCCTTCGGTGCGGGCGGCGTGCTGGAAGGCGGCGATACGGTCCAGGGCCTCGTCCATGGCGCGAGCCATCGCCTGGTGGACGGCGTGCGGGTCGTCGCCGGTGACATGGAGGGGCTCGTGGCCGTATCCCCTGAGCAGTGAGTCGAGTTCGGGCTCCGGTATCCGGGCCAGGACCGTCGGGTTGGCGATCTTGTAGCCGTTGAGGTGCAGGATCGGCAGGACGGCACCGTCCCGTACTGGGTCGAGGAACTTGTCGGAGTGCCAGGAGGCGGCCAGCGGGCCCGTCTCGGCCTCACCGTCGCCGATCACGCATGCCACCAGGAGCCCCGGGTTGTCGAACGCGGCCCCGTAGGCATGCGAGAGGGAGTAGCCCAGCTCGCCACCCTCGTGGATCGATCCAGGGGTCTCGGGTGCGACATGACTGGGGATACCGCCCGGGAAGGAGAACTGCCGGAAGAGGCGAGCCATGCCGGCCGCGTCCCGCGGGACGTTTGGGTACGTCTCGGTGTAGCTGCCCTCCAGCCAGGAGTTCGCCACCACGGCCGGCCCGCCGTGACCGGGCCCCCAGACACAGATCGCGTCCAAGCCCCTGGCTTTCACGACCCTGTTGAGGTGGGTGTGGACCAGGTTCAGTCCCGGTGAGGTGCCCCAGTGCCCCAGCAGTCGTGGTTTGACGTGCTCAGGTGCCAGCGGCTCGGTCAGCAGGGGGTTGGACATGAGGTAGATCTGCCCGACGGCCAGGTAGTTCGCCGCGCGCCAGTGGGCGTCCAGCGCGCTCAGTTCCTCCTCGTCGAGGCGGTCGAGGTCGTCGCGGGTGTCGAGCGTGTAGAGGGAGGTCTCGGGAGGGGGGCGGAGTGGCATGACGAACCCTTCTTGCAGGGGTCTGGTCAGGAACTTCCGGAACTGAGGCCGGGGAGGTGTTCGATTTCGTCGATGAAGGCGCGGGCGACGTCCGAGAGGCGGCGGTTGTGGGAGCGGGCGTAGGCCCTCAGGGTGGTGAAGGCCTGTTCCATGTCCGTGTGGCGGCGCTCGGCGAGCTTTCCCTTGGCCTGTTCGATCAGGACGCGGCTGCTGAGGGCTGTCTGCAACTGCTCGTTGAGGAGCGTGCTGCGCTTGCTGGTGCGTTGTTGCAGCAGGCTGATGGTGGCGACGTCGGCGAGGGCCTGTGCGAAGAGGGTGGCTGCGGGACTGATGGGCGCCGGGGTGGTGTGGAAGAGGTTGAGGGCGCCGACGACCTCGTCGCGCAGGCGCATGGGCAGCGCCTGGACGGCGGTGAAGCCGCTGCGCTGGGCCTGGGCGGTGAACAGGGGCCGGCGGGCGGCCTCGTCGCGCAGGTCGTGAACGGAGACCGCGATTCCGGTGTGGAAGCAGTCCAGGCAGGGGCCTTGGTGGTTCTGGAGCTGGAAGAGTTCCAGGAGGCGCACCCGTTCGTCGGAGGCGGCCATGACGCGCAGCACGCCGTCACGGTCGGCGAGCAGGACGCCCGCCGCGCTCGCATCGAGCAGGTCGACGCAGCGGTCGGTGAGGAGGCGCAGGAATTCCATGAGGTCGAAGTCGGCGACGAGACTGTCCGCCAGCTCGACGAACGTCCGGGCCATCAGCTGTTCCTTCATGGTGCGCACCTCTGTGTGTGGGGCGTGAGCATCAGGGCTCCTCGTCGGGCGGTCGCGCATCCGGCGGTTGCGTGTTCGGGGACAGGCGGAGCCGGTGGGCGATCACGTCGGTGGCAACCACCGAGATCCGTGCCCCCCGGGCGTACGCGTGGGCGCGCAGCCGGATGAAGGCTTCCTCGAAGCCGACGTCGAGCTCGACCACGAGGATGCCGGTGGCCTGGTCGATCTCGGCGCGGTAACCGCCCAGGTCGTCGAAGGGTGCGGCGTCCGGCCGGTCGGTGCCGGACGCGCCGGTGTCGAACGGGACACCTGTCTCACTGATCCGGGCATCGAGCAGAAGCAACGTGGCAGTGTCGGCGAAGGCCAACGCGTCGGCCACCTCGTCCGCGTCCAGCTCGATCGAACTGCTGGAGTACAGATCGAGTACGCCGGGGCTGATGGCCCCGATCTGCAGGGGGAAGGCGAAGACCGCTCTGGCTCCGGCTTCCAGGGCCGCGTCGGCGAACACCGTCCAATGCCGCTGGAGTTCACCGGCCAACAGGTCGGGGCAGAGGACCGTCGAGCCGAGGACGTAGGCGTCCACGCACGGTCCCTCGCCCAGTGTGAGCTGGAGTTCTTCCAGGTGCTGACTGACGGAGTCGGTGCTGCACAGCGGATGACTCGCCCGCCCGCGGGACATCGCGGACATCCCGGCCCCATCGACCGGCAGCGCCGCCACCGCCGCCGTACACACGTCGAGGACGCCGACCCGGGCGCCGCGCAGGGCCGCCTGCTCGGCTACGAGAGCCTGGATCCGCGCCGACCGGCTGCCGGGGATCACGGCGATGTCTGGTGCTCGGCGAGCAGCCGTTCCTGCAGCCGCGCGTGCGAGTGAACCAGGATCCCGGTGAAGGCATCCGGGACGGCGAGGAAGAGGGAGTTGGAGCCGGTGAGGGCGGCGACGAGGCGTTCCAGCGCCGAGCTGGCGTGGATGCCGTAGTGCCGGCACCGCTCCAGTGCTGGGTGCGCCGAGGGTGCCGATTTCAGATCGAACTCGCCGGTCAGAGTGACCAGCGCCCGGTTGTCCGTGTCGTGCCGGTAGACGTTCAGGATGGGTGGGATACCCATGGGCAGGGTGCCTCGGTTCACGAGACCGTGCCGGGTACCCGGTACGGTCGTACGGTCGTGCAGGCAGGTGAATGACCGATCCAGCAGCCGATGTTCCGGAGCGTAGGACCCAGCCGGTTCCCTCGGGGATGCGCGGGGCGGGCGGATGGGTGATCCGCTCGCCGCAGGCATGTGGGCCAAGCAGTGGTGGCCCGCCGGGGTCTGGGACGTCCGTACGCAGCATAGTCCTGAGACCGGTCCCACGGTTGCTCCGGGTGAGGGGCACCGCGATGGTCACACGTCGGTGATCGGGCGGCTCCCATGCCGTGCCCGGGGCGCTGATCGCAGGCGAAACACCGTCAGCCGGGCAGTCGTCCCGTTGTACCGTCCGCACCGCCGAAGGAGCCTCAGCTACCCCCCAGCTCAGCGGGGTGGCCGGCGAGTTGTCGCTCGGCCTGCTCCTCGCCGTCCGTGATCACGCCGATGGCCGCGGCGTCGATGACCGTCGGGCTCCGGAACGATCGAGGGACGTTGATGGAGAATCGCAGAGAAGAAGAGGTACGGGCGCCGAAGCGCAAGGTGCTCGACCTGACTGCTGTGCAGGTGGTGGCGAGCGCACTCGCGACGGTGGTGGGCGCGGTGCCGACGTCCCTGCTGGGGGTGGCCGGGACGATCACCGGCGCCGCCGTGGTCAGTGCCGGCGCGACCACCGGCGCAGCGGTCTTCTCGCATGCTTTCCGGCGGACGGGCGAGGGGCCGTAGCCGGATGCCGCCGGTGGGAGTGCCGAGGACGCCGGACGAGGAGCGGACGGAACACCCGTGGACGCCCGGGCGGTGTTTCGGGTTACCGGCTGATGCTTCGGTTGCCGACGCGCTACGGCCCTTCGTGCCCTCCGAGGGTGAGTCCGTCACCACTTATCGGGGTGGCTCCCTCCGGAGGTCCCTCGGCTGGAAGAAGTACGCCCTGGCGACGGGCCTGGTGTTCGCCCTGGCGATGGTCACGGTGACCGCGGTGGAGCTGATCGCGGGCAAGCCGGTGGCGGCCGTGGTCAGGAACGAGCCGGGCAGGGGAACCTCGGTGGGCGGTGGCTCGGCCGGTAGCCGTGGTCCCGCGGACAGCGTGACACCCGGCACGAGTGCGTTCAGTGGCTCGGCGCCGCAGACGGGCGGCTCCGCCTCGCCGGACGCGAGCGCGGCGCCGGACACCGGTTCCGGTCCCAGCCCGAGTCACAGTTCCAGTCCCACGGCTTCGGCGTCGTCCGGGCCGTCCAGCGGCGGTGCCGTGAACAGTTCCGATGTCACCGCTCACTGAACGGTAAAGAGCCGGTCCGGGCCGGTCGGCATGCTGCAACACAGCCGCCGCAGTACGACCGGCGCGATGTCGCACCGGCTTCCTGCGACGGCTGTGCTTCCTGCTGAGAGGACGGTGTCACTGAACGGCAGGCGCTGCCATGTGCAGCAGCCGTTCTGTGATCTCCCGGTACTGCCTGAGCGCGAGCCGTAGTTCCTCGGTCTGCGCGTTGGTGTCCGGGTCCTGCCAGCCTGTGCGCAGGACGCGCCGTCGTTCTGTGAGGGTGTCGGTGAACAGGGTGGCGACCTCGTCGAGGACGGCGTCGGCCTCTTCCACCGCATGGTGCGGACTGTCGACGAAGGTGCTGAGGGCCTGCTGGAGGCGCAGGGTGAGCTTGTCCCGGTCGCCCTGTGGGACCAGTTCCGGGCCGAGTCCGCGATCGGGACTGTCGGCGCCGGGCTCGCGCGGTGCGTGAGCGGATTCGGTGCGGGGTGTCTGCGGAGCGCGCTGCATCGCGGGATCCGCGTTCTCGGGCCGGGGTTGCTGTGGGTGTTCGGCGTTGTGCGACATCACGTGCTGCTTCCCTTCGCGTGGCGTCGGGTCAGTGGCCACGGCGCGTGCCCCTGGTCCTCGCGGGAGGACGCGTCGCGCCGGTTCGGGTCGGCCGGCTGTTCGCCGACCAGTGCCTCGAAGAGGCCTCGGGCTTCGACCATGGCCTCCCGCATTTCCTCGGTGCCGCTCTGGTCGCGGGCCGCCGCGTGCATGCCGCGGTAGCCCTGGACATGGTGGGCGTGGTGGACGGAGAGGGCGGCGATCTGGTCGTCGAACCGCTCGCCGTCGGGGAAGCCGCGGTCCCGTGCCAGGCGTGCCAGCAGCGCATCCGCCTCGATGACGGCCTTCTGCGGTGATTCGACGAACTGTTCCTGGACGGCGGCCCATTGGGTCACGTAGTGCTCGCGGACCGCGGGCGACAACGGCAGCTCCGTGAGGGAGCCGTGCTCCTTCACGCGCTCGCCGAGTTCCTGCTCGGCAGCCTTGGTGTCGCCGTCGTGGTCGGCGACGGCACGGCCGTACTCGGGGCCGAAGCGCCGCTTCAGCCCGTGCCCGCCACTGCCTTGCACTCGTCCACGTCCGAGATAGAGGAGGGTGGCCAGACCGATGACGATCACAGCGATGATCACGACGGTGAACATGGCCGCCTTCTTTGACTCTCGGTTCGCACGTTGGTCTGCTTCATTGCCGTCAATTCCTGTCGGTTCATTGAGCGTTGAGGCCTGCCGGGTGGTGTCCGCACGGTGTGGGAACGGTCCGGGGCGCTTCTGTCACAGCTTGAAGTCGTCCTTGGCGTTGTCGCCGGACTGCTTCAGGTTTCCGGAGACCTGGTCGGTCCTGCCGCGCCGCTGTAGTCGGCTGCTGTGGGTGGTCCGGCCGACGCGTTCCGTGACCAGGCCCTTCAGCGCCTGCGTCTTGTGCTCGATCGTCTGTCCGGCGCTCATGGTCGGCCTCCTGCTGGTTTGCGGGCGGGTTCGAGCCTGGGAGCGGACTACCTGCGGCTGTGCCGGCGCCTGCCTCCGCCGAGCCCACGCATGGCGAAGCCGGCGAGCCAGACGACCAGGAGTACGGCGGCGACCCACCAAAGGGCCTGCATGGTGAAGCCGAACCCGAACACCACCAGGATCAACAGAAGGAGAAGCATCCACAGGATCATTGCCGGGCCTCCGGATCGCGGGAATTTCCTGACTTCCGCGGGGTCCGGGCGAAGCGGGAAGGCGGAATGCGTCGCCCCAGTGATCCGGAGTGGCATGGCCCTACGCCGCGCTGTCAGTCAACTCCGGGCGACTTCCCTTGTCAACGGAGTGTCGACACTGAGGAGTTCTGTGAGCGGGGCAGGGGCCATCGGGGCGAGCGGAGCCTCGCCGGGTGCTTCGACCGGCTCGGCCGGCGGCAGGATGCGGTCCTCCCACCAGGACAGGCCCAGCACGGTGGCGAGCAGGACGAAGGGGGTCGAAGCCGGAACGATCAGCGCGTACATGTGTACCGCCTGCGGTGGTATGCGTGCGACGCGGCGGGCAGCAGAAGGGCGCTCGCCTGGGGCGCATCGATGCCGCGCCGGGATCTGGTGGCGACGGCGGATGCGGGAGCGGCCCGTTGATGACGGGACGGGCTCCGGCACTGATGCGCGAGGTGCGCTCCCGATGGAGCGCGAGAGGTGATCGACGCTGCCGGGGGCTGGGGCCGTACCGTGCACGCTAGCCCTCGCCGCGCTCCCCGGACAGATGTCAACTGGCCATCCGCTTTCGACCGGTTCCGTCGGACGCCGCCGACATGGGGCGCTATCCGCAACCTCTGGGGAGGGCTACGCTGTTCGAACAGGCCCCAGCCCCCGGCAGTGATGCGTTGTTCCACTCCGGGGAGGCCCGCCGTGTTCGTTCTGCTTCTCGTCCTGATCGTCGTCCTGTTCGGCCTCGGCTTTCTCCATCCCCTCTGGTGGGTGGCCGCGGCCGTGTTGCTCTTCGGCGCCACCCGCTACGGCCGCGATCGCGGGGGAGGCTGGATCCGTGGCGACGGGTCCGATCTCGGGGACTACCGGGACTACCAGGAGCGCCGGGACCGTCAGGACCGCTGGGAGCGCCGCTACAGCCGTCAGAACCGGGCGCGTTGGAGGCGCGAGGACCGTCGGGACCATGAACGCGGCGGGTGACCGATGAACCGGCCTGACATCCAGAGGTTCCCGGGTGGCCTTCGGCCACACCGGACGCGCGAAGACCGTGGAGAGGCGGATGCCGTGCATCGCACAGCCGTGCTTCCGAAGGACTGGTGGGGGCTGAGGGCCGGGGCCTCGATGGAGGAGGACCCGGCGGGTCAGGATGTCGTGGCGCTGCGCGCCGAGATCGATCAGCTGCGGCGGACGCTGGCCGCCCGTGCGGTCGTCGACCAGGCCTGCGGCATGGTGATGATCCTGGGCCCCTGCCGCCGTGGACCGGCCAGGAGCCTGCTGGCGGACATCTCACGGCACTGCAACACCGAACTTCCGGACGTGGCCGCGACTCTGGTCGCCACCTGGGAGGGCGAGCCGCTCTCGCGGCTGATGCAGCGGGGGCTGCGGCGTGCGCTGCGGCGGCTCTACGCGGAAGACCGAGGGTGCGACTCACCACTGGCGATGAGCCGTCCGGAAGGGGAAGGCCATGATTCACGCAGCTGATGTCCGAGAGTGGCGTGACCGCGACGTCGTGGACGCGCAGTCGCACAAGATCGGTGTCCTTGAGGCGGTGTATGTGGACACCACCACGGATGAGCCGGCCATGGCCACGGTTCGCACCGGGCTGCCCACGCGGCACCGGCTGGTCTTCGTCCCCTTGGCGGACGCGATCGCCGGGCCGGACTATCTCAGGGTCGGCTATGCCAAAGCACTGGTGAGGGAGGCTCCTTCGATCGGCACCGACGACGTGCTGCCCGCCGAGCGGGAGGAAGCGATCTTCAAGCACTACGGACTTGCCTACCAGCCCGGTGCAGCCGGCGAACGGCAACTGGCGCGCCGCTGATCGCTCATGGAGAGGATGACCGCGTTGTGAGGTACGCACCCGCGCACCAGGTGACCACGCCCCGTGAAGAACAGCGGCTGTTGACGGCTGTCACTTGGCCCGGGGATGCGGCGTTGGCCGTCGAGATCCTCGAACTGCAGGCTAGGGATGAGTAGTTGGAGCGGGCACTGGTAAGTCGTGCGGTGATCGATCAGGCGCGCGGCATGGTGATGGCCCTGGCGCCGTGTTCCGGCGAGCGGGCCTGGGACCTGCTGGTGAACGTGTCGCAGCACTGCAACGTCAAGCTCCGGGACGTGGCCGCTGCCCTGGTCGCCACGACGAAGGACGAGGCGCTCCCGGAACAGCTACGGCGGGAGCTGCGCCGGGCGTTGCGGCGTCTTCATGCGGCGGTGCGGCGGTGCGGCGGAGCGGCGGAGCGGCGGAGCGGCGGTGACGGCGTGCGGGTCCGGCGGACGGCACCGGGAGCTGTGAGCTCAACCCGCCGGTGCCTTCGTCCAGGACGGCCGTCGGACGCCCTTTGTGTAGCCCACCTCGTGGAACTCAAACGCCGGCCTGGTTCTTCTCCTCGCCAGGCCACGGACGATGCGGTCGATGCGGATTCAACTCCGCTCTCAGGGCCAGTCGTTGGACATGTCCAGACGCTACGGCGGAAGCTCCGCGGGGACGGTCATCTCCATCATCGCGGACATCGCGGCACTGATTCTGATCCTGTGGATCGCCTTCTACTGTTCGACGCCAACGCCGCCGACAGCGCGGTCTCCTGGGTCCACGACGCGGCGAACTGGCCCTCGGGCTGGTCGCACAACCTGTTCACCATCCACTCGGGCGACTGGCGCACCGTGGTCAACTACGGTCTGCCCGCTGGCGTCTACCTGCTGATCGGTCACGCGGTGGCCGGCCGGGTTAACCGGGCCTAGCCCGTCCTCCGACGCGCAGCCGCGCGGAGAACAGACGCGCAGCCGCGCGGAGAACAGACGCGCAGCCGCGCGGAGAACATGGGGCGGAACGGGCCGCGCATGACCGTCGCCCTCGATGCCACCGGCCGGAGCCTGAACGCGGCATCGACTGTCCACGAGGTACGGACAGCACCGAACGGCCAGACACGGACGCGGTATCCAGCCCCAGCCCCCGGCAGCGTGACATTCCACCCCGAGGAGTCCCATTGTGTGTCTGCAGGTACCGCAACTCACCTCATCCCCGCAGAAGCTTCCCGAGCTCCGGTCCAGCGGCCTGTGGCCGCCGGTATGCCGGAGGACTGCAAGACGGTCGTCGTCAGCGGCAGTCTCACTCTCGCCACCGTTCCGGGACTGCGCGAGCGTCTTATGGGCGCATGTCACGGTCCCGGAAGGCAGTCGACCCTCGACCTGTCGGGCGTCACCTCCTGCGACACTCTGGGGCCTCGGGCTGCTCGTAGCCATGGCACGCAGGGTCCATCTCTTCGGCGGCGACCTGCGCCTTGCCGCCCCGAGCCGCGCCGTCGTCGAGGCGCTGAGCGACAGCGGGCTGATCCGGCTCCTCCGGGTCCTTCCCGATGCCGCCACGGCCGGCGGAATCACGGCTGTCGAGGCGCCCGCCCCGGTGCTTCGGACAGCGGCCTAGACACACGGATGACCGGTGGACGACTCGCCGCCATGGAGCTTCGCGCTCACCCGACGACTGCCCGGGACCGGGCGGGGATCAGCCGTGGGCACGTGACGCGTCGGAGTCGGAGTCCGCCCGTGCCGGCCAGTTGTCCCGCCGTTCCCGCGCCACTGCCGCACGACTGCCGATCCGCTTGCCGCCGGAGCCGACCCGTTCTCCGCTCAGAGGCAAGGTCGGCGCGACCGGCTGAACAGGGACGGTCAGTTCGGGCATTGCGGGGCGCGAGCCGCTCCGGCGCGCGAACTCGCCGTCGGTTTCCCTGCTCTGGTGCTCGAAGAAGCGGAGCATCTCCACCGGGAACGGCATGACCAGGGTGCTGTTCTTCTCCGCAGAGACGTCCACCACGGTCTGCAGCAGGCGCAGTTGGAGCGCGCCCGGAGTGTCGGCCATGGTCGCCGCGGCGTCGCTCAGCCGCTGGGACGCCTGGAACTCACCGTCGGCGGCGATGACCCGGGCACGGCGTTCCCGTTCGGCCTCGGCCTGCTTGGACATGGAGCGCATCATTGACTCCGGAAGGGCGATGTCCTTGATCTCCACGCGTTCGATGCGCAGTCCCCAGGGTTCCTCGGTGGGGGCGTCCATCACCTTCTTGAGCTCCGCGTTGATGTGGTCGCGGTCAGAGAGCAGTGTGTCCAGATCCGCCCTGCCGATGACCGCACGCAGCGAGGTCTGGGCGATCTGGGAGACGGCGCTGGGGTAGTTGCGGACGTTCACCAGGGCCTTGACCGGGTCGATGACCCGGAAGTAGACGACCGCGTCGACGGTGAGCGTCACGTTGTCGGCGGTGATGGATCCCTGCGGCGGGATGCCGAGGACCTCGGTCTGGACGGACACTTTCCGCATCCGGTCCCCGATCGGCCGGATGACGCGCAGGCCGGGCCCGCGGATGTCCGGCAGCAGCCGCCCGAAGCGGAACACCACGCCCTTCTCGTACTGCTGGACGTTGCGCAGGCTCAGGGCGAGCAGGACCAGCCCGACCGCGGCGAACACCACCAGCACAGTGATCAGAACACCCATGGTTCTCACATTCCTTACGTCGATGGTGTCCCCGAACCCGAGCGGTCCGGGAAGCACACGGCACGGGAGGACCCCCGGCCTGTTGTCCGTGGTGCGGCGGCCGGGGTCCTGGGCTGCGGGTTGCGCGAAACGTCGAGCGGTGGGCGCTATGTCACTCCGGACGGGGCGGAGTGATGCCGGTGGCGGCCAGAATCCGCTCGGCCGAGACGACGTTGCCGTCCCGTACTGCCATGGCCATCGCGGCGCGTGCGGGCGAGGGCGCCGTCTCCGGAGGGATCATCAGGAACAGGAAGTGGTCCTGGTCGCCCCGGTTGACGATCATCGTGCTGTCCCCGACGGCGGACCAGTCGATGCGGACCGTATGTCCCTCGACGACCAGATGGCCCAGTGTCCTGTCCCACCCGCTCGCGTCGAGACCCACGCGGGCCGTGGGGCCCAGTTGCGCCGTCAGCGTGATGAGCAGGCCGGAGAGCTGGCTCTCGAGGTCGCGCGTCCTCGGCCACCACGCGCCGTCGAACGTCCCCGTGCGATGGGGCGTCGTCTCCATCCGCAAGACCGCGGTGCCGGGGAGCAACGGCTCACTGCTGGTGTCTGCCAGGAGCCTGACGGGGTGTATGGCGGGGGCATGGCGACTCACTTCTCTTCCGTGCGGGCCCGGCCCGTGGCCGGAACCGTCCGCGTCCCCCGTCTCGGTGGTCGCGGCGATCGCCGGCCGCTCGTTCCGGCACGACCGCTAGCCTTCCGCGGGGCCGGTGGCGCCGGCCCCCGGACAGTCGGCCGGGAGCGGCCGTAGGGGAAAGCGGTGATGCGCTCGTCGTGCTGGTTGTTGAGCAGATGGATCAGGAGCACGCACACAGCGACCATCGCCAGGAGCACGACCACGGTCACGAAGGTCTCCATGGCCCTCACATCCCCCGTGCCCGATTCGGTATCGGAAGAGCGACCGGCGTGATGCCGAGTACCGGAGCAGTGACTGCCGGGATCCGCGGACGTGCGATCGGATCGCGGGCCTTATGGCCTCCTTCGGCGTCCCAGACGGCCTGCACGGCCCAGTCGGTCTCCGATACGGTGCGCAGACGCGCCGCCTCCTCCATCAGTCGGCCCGTGGTCGACGTGCGCAGTGGGTCGCTCGCAGCGGCCATCAGCCAGACGGCCGAGACGGGAGTCGTCTGCGGATCGAGCACGGCAGTCAATGAGGGAAATTCCGCCCCCAGATCCCGGGAGCGGGGCCACCAGGAGCCATCCAGCGGAGCCGGTGCCGAACCGGTGAGGGTCGGCGACATGCGGAGAGATGGCGAGGAGGGCCGGTCTTCGAAAATCGGCGTGTACGAAACGGTCGCGGTCATGATGCGAACCCTGCTCCGGAGCGGTCGCAACCGGCCCGGCGTGTTCAATCGCCGAAAACGACACAGGCATGGAGGCCGGTGCGCGAAATACCCTCGGTGACATCAGGGTACTCCTCCGGCTGACCGTACGGACTCTGCCGAGCGGTCGCGGTGACCCGGGACCCGTTACCTGAGTCCACCGATCCGAGATGGCGAGTTGATGAACAGATCCGGCGGGCCGTTCCACGGACGCGATCTGTGCAAGTGTGGGAAGTGGACGGGCCGACGCCGAGCACCCGGATACCGATCGGCTGCCGCGGTCGGCCGTCTGTGACAGTGAGGAGCGCGCCATGGGCGCGAACACGGGCGAGACTGCGTTACCCGACACCCTTCAGAAGCTCACAGACCATCTGACGGCCTCCTACGCCAACCTGCTGACGGCCGCAGTCGTGCGGGATGTCGTGCAGGACTGCTACCAGCCGCTCAGCAACGCTCGTATCGCCAACTACGTGCCGATCCTCGTCGAGCACAACAGCCGCACCAGGCTACGACGACTCGCCCGACGCCCCGATCCCACGGTTCCCCCTCGTGAGGAGTCCGACGGGACACGAGGCCACTCCGTCACCACGGCTCTGCGAAGGCTTCGCATCGCCCTGACCCGCTCGGCATAGACACCCCGTCCGTTCAAGGCACACTGGGCACACGGGCCCGCTCCATCAACTCCTCGCCCGGTGCCCGGTCCAGGCCGACTGCTCCCGCCAACCCCACATCCGTTCCACCGAGGCGGACGCCGCACCCGTGATCAGTACGACAGCGGGTTCTCAGGACAGCGCCGACTGCTTCCCCGGCGGGGGCAGCTTCTGGAGCAGCTCCCAGAGCGGTCGTGAGCCTCCCGCCCACTCGCCCAGCGTTCCCCGGTCGACCAGATGCAGCTTCTGGGACGTCGCCAGCGGCGCACATCCCGCGGTGAAGCGTCCGTTCGTCACCAGAACCACGACGTCCCCGCCGTGCAGCTGGCGGCCGGTGCCGTTGAGCACATGCAGATCCGGGGGCCCACCGACGATCCCGATGCCCCGTCCTGCCGGTGCTTGCACTGGATCACCCAGCGCCTGCCGCGCGGATCGGTCGCTGTCACATCCGCGCCGTTGTCCCCGGCCCCGCCCACCGGTACGGCATCCGCGCAGCCGTCACGGCGCATCAGGTCCCGTACCGCGAACTCGAAGTCCTCGTGATGGAGCCCGTCGAGCTGGGGGAGCCTGTACCGCAGCCTCCGCACGTGCACCCGCTCCCAGCGGGCGCTCACCGCCCACTGCGTGAGCCAGAGACCGCCGGCCCCGCCCACGACGGCGGCGAGCACGGCGAGCAGCCACCAGTTCCCCGGCACCCACTCACCCACGGCGACGCAGCACCCGACGCCAGCGGCAGCCGCGATGGCGAGCACCAACGGATGGGGGCCACGTAGACCGCTTCGAGCACGCCGATCTTGTGCCCCTTCGGGTCGACGACGTCATGGGTGCGCCACTCGCGGATGTCCGCTGCCTGGATCATGCGCTGTCCCTCCTGAGCGGGACACCCGTCGATGCGGGCCCTGTCCCTTGGAAGGTCGGGCGGCTGCACGTGAGAGCGAGCCAACCCACGAACCCGGGTACTGCGGTTCGTGCGGCTCGTACTTTTCCCGAGCGTCGCATCAACCACGCTCTGCTACGGCTTCCGTGATCCATCCGGCACCGAGTGACGCAGGACGCGGCCCCACATGGACGTGTACTGGCGCCACAGCGGCCCGCTCACGTACGTGATCCCGTGCCGGGCGCAGATCTCGCGCACCCGTGGCGCGAGTTCGGCGTAGCGGTTGCTGGGCAGGTCGGGGAAGACGTGGTGCTCGATCTGGTGGCTCAGGTTGCCGGTGAGCACGTGGAGGAGGGAACCGCCCTCGATGTTCGCCGAGCCCTGGATCTGGCGCAGGTACCACTGGCCGCGCGTCTCCCCCTCCAGTTGCTCCGCCTCGTACGAGAAGGTCTGGACATCGCCCGGGAAGTGGCCGCAGAAGATGACGGTGTGCGCCCAGACGTTGCGCAGGCCGTTGGCGGTGAGGTTGCCGAGCAGGCACGGCAGTGCGGACGGGCCCGCGAGCAGCGGGAAGAGGACGTAGTCCTTGGCGAACTGGCGCACCGTCTTCCGCGCCAGCCCCGCGATCTCGCCGAGCAGGCTCCGCACGCTCTTGCGGCCCGCGGCCACCGCGTCCGCCTCCAGGTCGTACAGGGCGATGCCCCATTCGAAGACGGGGGCGAGCAGGGCGGTGTACAGCGGCTGGAGGAGGTGGATCGGATGCCAGCGCTGGTCCGGGCTCATGCGCAGGATGGTGTAGCCGAGGTCCCGGTCGAGGCCGACGACGTTGGTGTAGGTGTGGTGCAGGTGGTTGTGGGTGTGCTTCCAGGAGTCGGCGGGCGTGAGGAAGTCCCACTCCCAGGTGGTGGAGTGGATCGCCGGGTCGCCCATCCAGTCCCACTGGCCGTGCAGAATGTTGTGGCCCAGCTCCATGTTCTCCAGGATCTTGGCGGTGGTCAGCATCGCGGTGCCCGCGAGCCAGGCGGGCGGAAAGAGGGATACGGCGAGGGCGGCGCGGCCGCCGGTCTCCAGGCCGCGCTGCGCGGCGATCACCGTACGGATGTAGCGGGCGTCCTCGGCGCCGCGCGCCGCGACGACCGCGGCGCGGATCCGGTCGAGCTCCTCGCCGAGCAGCTCCGTGTGATCTTCGAGCGACTCAAAGGGGGTGACTGGTACGGCAGTTGTGGACATCGCAGGCTCCTTGAGGGGCTAGAGGGCGAGGGTGAGCGGACCTGCCGCACCGTTGACGCAGGTCTGGATCAACTCGCCTGGTTCGCCGCGCAGTTCGCCGGTCCGCAGATCGCGGACGCGGCCGTGGACCAGCGGGACGAGGCAGCCGAAGCAGATCCCCCGGCGGCAGCCGTGCGGCATCGCCACACCGGCCGCCTCCCC
>NZ_JBITGS010000065.1:0-27001 GCF_044457265.1 Streptomyces sp. NPDC050564
TCGACAAACCGAAGCCCTCACGCTTTGGTGACGTCACGGACCTTCCGGGCAGAAATGCCCGGATTGCTGAAATCCACTGAGGATCGAAGCAACGGGCGGCTGCGCAACAACGCGGACGCCTTGGCCGCTCAAGCCGTAGACCGTGCCTGCATCCTGGCGCTCCGGGCCGCGAAGACCGCCGGGTTTCCCTCAAGGCGCGTGCGGACACGGCCTGGTGGCGGCACGAATGTGCTGGGCGCACACCGGCGGCTGGTGCCCCGTCGCTCGAGCGGACTGCCCCCGGCGCCAGGCCAGCCGGGGAGGGGCTGGCTGCGTGCGAGACGCATGGTTCACCCCTGGGCCGGCTGTGCAAGCGGTGATGCGGCGCCGGCTGCACCGCCCGCAGCCGACGAGGGTTCACCAGGTCGGCCTTGCGGCACGTCGCACGGTATCGAGCCGGCCCGGTAGCCGATCAGTGTTGCTTCCGCCCGAGGGCGGCCTCGGGGACGCCGCTGGCGGGATCCCTGGGCAGCCCGGGGCGCTGTTGCCTCGGCTATGACCAGGGGCCGATGTCCGGCGGCGGAATGTAGATGGGGGTGTCGGGACAGCCGATCTCTCCCCAGTAGGCGCAACCGCTGTGGGACGGAGGCGTGGTGGGCGGGGTGGTGCTGTTCCATGGGGCGGGTTCGGGGACGGGGTCGTCGTGCGTGCTGAGGCAGCCGTCGGCGTCGTCGGGCGTGCACAGAGCCGGTCGGGGCAGGGAAGGCGACTCCACTGGCTGATCGTCACAGGCGGTTGCACCCCACACGAGAAGGGCGATGAGGCCGGAGGCGGTCAGCAGTCGGGCTGGGGTGGACATGGAGTACTCCTGGAATTGGGGAGCGGATGAGAACGGTCCCCGGCGGGAGCCGGTGGACTCCATCACGGTGGCGTGCCCACCGGGCCGGGGGCCTGAGCTCCTCGCCGCGGGCGTGCCGGGCACCGGGCCGGTACACCGGGGCACCGTGTCGCCCGACGCGGCCTGGCCGGCCGGGCGCGGTGCCCGGCACCGGCGGGACACCGGCCCCATGCCCCGGCCCGCACCGGCAGGGCAAGGTGGCGGGAGAGGCCCGGCCGGCCAGGCTGCCGCGTGACGCGGGAGGCGCCTGGGACGGCTTGCGGCGGATGCGCGTGCCGGGGCAGACACCTGCGGCAACGCGTGCGCGCAAAGCATCGAAGTACCCGGCACGGGCGGTGGTCTTCAGCGCAGAATGAGGTGGTGGCCGTGCGTGCAGCGGTGTGGTCGGTGGTGGCGTCGAGAGCGGTTGCTGTGGTGTTCGCCGGCTGGATGGCCACGCACTTCGCCCGGCGCATGCCGGGCGGGGAGAATCTGTTCCAGCTCGTGCTGCTCGGCACCATCCTGGTGTCCTGGGCTGCGACGGGAGCGGTCCTGGCCTGCCTGCGGCCGCGTAACCCGCTGGGCTGGCTCTTCCTCGGGCTGGGTGCGAGCGGATCCTGGCAGGCGGGCCTCGCCGCCTACGGAGCCGGCGCCGTGCTGAGCGGACACCACTGGCCCGCAGCCTCCACCGTTGCCGCCGTGGCCGGCGGCGCGCACTACCCGCTCCTGTTCTGTCTGCCCACCGTCGTCCTGGCGCTCTACCCCGAGGGTCGGCTGTCCGCGCGCTGGCTGCGCGGGCCCGTCACCGCAGCCGCCGCGGCCGTCGCCGTGCTGACCCTGGCCGCGCCCTTCGACGCCCAGGCCTACGACGACATCGTTCCCGGCGGCACGCCACCACTGTCTTTGCCAACCGCCGCGATCGCCCTCGTCAACGGTGTCTGCCTGCTGGTCATCGTGGTGTGCGCGCTCATCATCACAGGCCACACCCTGGTGCGCCTGGTGCGCTCCCAGCCCCCGCAGCGGCAGCAGTTGGCATGGAATGGTGAGCGTCCTTGCCGTGCTGCTGACGGCTCTGTTCCTGGCACCCCGTCTGCTCCACGCTCTGCTCGGCATGTTGCTTCCGGTTGCTGTGGCTGTGGGCGTGGTGCGTTACCGGATGCTGGGTGTGGAGATTGCGCTGCGTCGGACTTTGGTCTACGGAACGCTGACGGCCGTGGTCGTGGGTGTCTACCTGCTGGCCAGTGCAGGCGTGGGGGTGGTGTGGCCGCGCAGTCTCCTGCCTGGGGTGCTTGCGGCCGCGGTGGTGGCGATCGGACTGGCCCCCGCCCGTGAGCGGCTGCAACGGGCCGTGGACTGGTGGATCTACGGCGGCCGCCGCGACCCTCTGCGGGCCTTGATCCAGCTCGGTGGCCAGATGGGCGACGTGGGGGAGCACGCCCTGCTGCCAGCTGCGCTGGAGGCGGTCAAAAGCGCTGTCCGGGCCCCGGCGGCCGGTGTGACCAGCCCGCAGGGCAGGGCCCTCGTCGCCCCTGACACGCCGCTCGGTCCCTGCCACCGCGTCGAACTTCGCCTGGCGGGACGCTCGCTCGGCGCGCTGACGGTGGCCGAACGCACTCCCGGTGAACCGTACGGCCGTGACGACAAACGCCTGTTGGCGGCCCTGGCCCAACAACTCGCCGTGATCGTACGAGCGCTCGAGCTCGGTGAGGCGGTCGCAGCGGAACGCGACCGTGTCGTGGAAGCGACCCGCGCCGAGCGCGACCGGCTGCGCACGGACCTCCACGACGGCCTGGGCCCCTCCCTCGCCGGAATCGGTCTGGGCCTGCAAGCGGCCGTGGACGGACTCGCCACGGATGACACCGCCGCGGTCACAGCACTCCTGGAACGCACCCGGGAGGAAGTCGCCGGCGCGGTCGCAGAGATCCGGCGCATCATCGACGGCCTGCGGCCGCTGGTCCTGGACCGCTTCGGCCTCGCCGAAGCGGTCCGCCGCCACGCCCGGTCCCTCACTCCGGCCCTGACCGTCGACGTCCACATCGACACGCTGCCGCCGCTGCCGCCCGCGGTGGAAAGCGCCGCCTACCGCATCCTCACCGAAGCCCTGACCAACGCCGCCCGGCACGCCTGGGCCCACCACGTCGACGTCACCCTCGACCCGAGTCCTTCGCGACGGCGGTTCCCGCAGCCTCCCGCGACGGGAGGGCACGGTCTGGCTCCACCTCAACCGGGTCCGCCCGGCTCTGCTGGAATGGTCGAACCGTTACGACCATTTGCGGGAAGTGACCCGCGACGACGTCCTCGCCTACATCAGGACACTGCGCGACCGCCAACGGCATGACCAACTCGTCGCCCTGCGCTCGCTGTTCACCTGGGCCAAGCGGAACGGACTGATCTTCCGCAATCCGACCAGCCGGATCAGGGTCGGGCAGCTTGAGTACGCTGTGTTGCAGCCCCTCGTCCCTGAGCAGGTCGATCGCTCCGTCGCGGCGGCCACCACCCCGGCGACGCGCCTCATCCTCGCCCTCGCAGCGGTCCACGCCGCCCGGGTCGCCCAGATCGCCACCCTCACGCTCCACGACGTCGACCTCGGCAACCGCTGGCTGACCGTCGCCGGACACGCCCGCCCGATCGACGATCTCACCCTGAAACTGCTGCTGGCCTGGCTGGAGCACCGGCGAAACCGGTGGCCGAACACCGCGAACCTTCACCTGCTGATCAACGACCAGACCGCCACGAAGACCAGCCGCTCCAGCAACCACTGGATCAGTGCCGCGATGCGCGGGCTGGATGCGACGTTGGAGCGGCTCCGCGTCGACCGCCAGCTCGAAGAGGCCCTGACTCACGGGCCCGACCCGCTCCACCTCGCCGAGGTCTTCGGACTCGACGAGAAGACCGCGATGCGCTCCGCGGACTCCGCACGAGCCCTGATGGAACAAGCCGCTGAACAGCACCTTCGATGAAATCTGGTCGCCCGGGACGCACCGTGAAGGGAATCATGAGCGAGTGACGTCGACCGAAGCAGCAGCAATCGCTCTACAGGACCATGCCGCCCTCTGGAGTATGGGGGAAATCCGCGCGAGCGATGTCGTCAATGCCGCCTGTGATGCGCTCGTCGCCGGATTCGACACCCCGGGCCTTCGAATCCTCGCCGCCTGCACGCGCGCCGAGGCGGACTACGACGTCCACGACTTGCTTCCCGCAGCACTCGACGAACTCGGCCTCCCCTTCTATCCGGTCGTCGGCCAGGCCGGCCAGGAAGCCGCCGCCCGAGCCCTCGCACGCCGCATGCTCGCCAGCGAGCTCACGCCTCGGGAGTTCACTTTCCGGATTCACCAGCGCTACGGACATGAGCTGCCTCTGACTGAGCGGCTCGCCGAACTCGACGATGAGTACGACGTCCTCGAATACGGCGACAGAACCGTGGACCAGGTCGACGCCGAGGTCACGGCCGAAGCCCGCCGCATCGCGACCCACCCCACGGATCCCGCCGAACCCACGGATACGACAGCTGATGCACACGGACCGACCCGCGAGTTCCCGCTAAGCAGGCTTCGGTTTCTCTGAACCCACGGGCCTCGGCGGGTGTGAGTAGTTGAGGTACAGAAAGTGCCGCTGAGATTGATCTTGGTCTGATCTGCCTACTGTGTGGGGGCTTCGAGCTGGCGGGGCACCGCGCCGGCGCGCAGCTCGCGCAGGTCCGGAATGTGGTTGTAGAGCGTGCCCGGGGAGACACCCAGGAGCTTGGCGATCGAGGTGATCGAGCGGCCGGGGTCGGGGAGCAGGTCGCGGGCGGCGCGGATGATCTCCTCGGTGGCGACGCTGGGGCGTCCGCCGACTCGGCCGCGGGCGCGGGCGGCGGCGAGGCCCTCCTTGGTGCCTATGACGATGAGTTCGCGAATGAACTCCGCGAGCGCGGCGAAGACGTGGAAGACGAGTCGGCCGCCGGGGGTGGTGGTGTCCAGGTTCTCGTGCAGCGAGGTGAAGCCGATGCCGCGCTCGCGCAGCTCGGCGACCATGTTGATGAGGTCTTGGAGGCTGCGGCCGTAGCGGTCGAGCGAGGGGACGACAAGCGTGTCGCCCGCGTCGAGGAACGCGTGGCACGCCTTCAGCTCGGGACGGAGCGCGTCCTTCCCGGACTTCTTGTCCGCGAAGATCTTCCGGCACCCGGCGGCGGTGAGCGCGTCGAGCTGCCGCTCCAGTTTCTGCCCGCCGGTCGACACTCGGGCGTACCCGATTTTGATCTCGGTGCGCACCAGCGGCTCGGCGACGAGCGCGTCCGCGTCCTGCGCTGGCTCCTGAGTGGTCGTCATGGCCCGGGATCATGTCAGAAAAGGGCGGTCCGGGGTTCTTGAACGCCCGAGGTTTTTGAATGGCTTTTTGAAGGCTCCGAGGGGGCTGGGCGACCCATCGGGAGAGATTTTCAGAAAACGAAGGCGAAGTCCCCGGATCGGCGGCGGGTGGGGGGCTTTGACAGAAGGTCTCGCGCGCCGGACAGCAGATTCTGGAGGTCCGCGCGAAATCCCCTTGCTCAATGGTCAAGAATCGTTGACCATTGCTCGCATGCCTACCGATGATCTTCCCGAGACGTTTCACGTCACCACGGACGAGCAGCTGCGCGCCGTCTCCAATCTCACGCGCCACCGGATCATGGCCGTGCTCCGCTTCGAGCCGGCGACGATTACGCAGATCGCCGAGCGGGTGGGCCTTGCGAAGGGGAGTTCCAGCTATCACGTGCGACTGCTGGAGCGGGCCGGCTTGGTGAAGGTGGTACGGACGCGGAAGGTGCGGGGTGTCACCGAGCGGTACTACGCGATGGCCGCGCGGGCGATCGTGCTGCCGGATCCGGGCGAGGGAGGGCCGGATGTGCTGATGCGGCATGCGGTGGCGGACCTAGAGGCGTCGCCGGTGGATGGCGAGCGGCACGTACGGATGGCGCATCTGCGGCTCACCGAGGAGCAGTTCGCGCAGCTGGGGGCGCGGCTGCAGGCACTGGCGGACGAGTACCGGGAGCTGTCCGATCCGTCGCTGCCGGACGCGTCACTCGTCTTCGCACTGTTCCACCCGGCACCGCGCGAGCAGGCCGAGGGGGGCGCCAAGTGACCTCAGGCGTTCGGAAGTTGCCGACCGGGTTCGGACGGCTGTGGACTGCGCAGACGGTGTCCTCGCTCGGTGACGGGGTGTCGCATGCCGCGCTGCCCCTGCTCGCGTTGACATTGACGCGGGATCCGATGGCGCTCGCCGTCGTCACGGCCGCCGGGACGCTGCCGTGGCTGCTCTTCGGGGTGCTCGGCGGTGCGCTGGTGGACCGCTGGGACCGCCGGCGCACGATGTGGGTCATGGACGCGGCGCGTGCGGTGCTGCTCGCGATACCGGCGGCAGCAGCAGCGCTCGACGTGCTGAGCATTCCGCTGCTCGCGACCGTCGCCTTCCTGCTGGGCCTCGGCGGACTCTTCTTCGACACGGCCGCCACGGCTTATCTGCCGGATCTGCTGGGCCGCGACCCCGCACTCCTGGAGCGAGCCAACTCTCGCTTGCGCGGAGCCCAGACCGCCATGTCCGGCTTCGCGGGGCCGCCTGCGGGCAGTGCGCTGCTCGCGCTCGGGCGGGCGGCTCCGCTACTCGCCGACGCGGTGTCGTTCATGCTCTCCGCACTGCTCGTACGGTCGCTTCCCGCCATACCCCGGCCCGTGCCGGAGATCCGCGAGTCACTGCTTCGGCAGGCGCGGGCCGGGGCCTCGTACGTCTTCCGAAACCGGTTGCTGCTCGGGCTCGCGCTCCGCCCGGCGGTCGGGAACATCGCCTTCCTCGCCGTGGAGACCGTCCTCGCCCTCTTCGCGCACGACCGCCTCGGCATCGACACCTACGGCTTCGGCCTGCTCCTCACGGCGGAGGCCACCGGCGGTCTGGTCGGTGCAGGCATCGCCTCCTACCTTGGCCGACGACTCGGCACCGGCACCGCACTGACCTGCACAGCCGTCGTCGAAGGGCTTGCCGTCCTGGGCCTTGCCTCTGCCCTGAACCCGTACGTGGCCGGGCTGGCGCTCGCCTTCTGCGGGGCCGGCATGGGCGCCACGATGGTGCTCGGGCCCTCCCTCCGGCAGGCGATCGTCCCGGCCCACCTCATGGGCCGGGTCGCCTCCACCTCCCGCATGCTGGCCATGTGCGCCGCCCCCATCGGGGCCTTCCTCGGCGGCTGGCTGGCCACCACCTACGACATCCGTACCCCGCTCTACGCCGCCGCCGTCCTCCTCCTGGCGATGACGGCCGTCACGGCATCCATGACCAACAATCGCCGGGTCGAAGCGGCGCTGCGTGCCGCTGCCCCGGCCGGCGGTCCGGATCACCCGGCATCCAAGGATCCCGCCCAGGAGAGTGCACCCGACTTGTTGTGACGCCTGCCGCGAAGGCGTCACAACACGGTGGTGCGCCTGTTCTGGCGGCAGGGCGTGGCCACCACCGGGATCCAGGACATCGTCAACGCCACCGGGCTCAACCGCTCCAGCCTGTACGCGACCTTCGGCGGCAAGCAGGAGCTGTAGCGCGCCGCCCTCGAACGCTACGTCCAGGACCGCTCGCGGCCGGCCCTCGGCCGCCTCGAAGAGGACGACCGCGGACTGCCGGCCATCACCGACTTCTTCACCGCCCTGATCGAGATGCGCTGCACCGGCGAGTACGGCCAGTGGGGATGCATGGTCTCCAACGCGCACGCCGGCACCGAGAACGACGACCCTCAGGTGGGCGCCCTCCTCGACCGCCAGCACCAACGGTTGCATGACGCCCTGCACTCCGCGCTCCGCTCGGCACACCGCCAGCAGCAACTCGCCGAAGGCGTCGTCTCCGGGTCTGCGGTCGACATCCTGGCTCTCCTCGCACACGGCGTGAACCTGCGCTCTCGCGCCGGGGCGGACGCCCAGCAGCTCCAGGCAACCGTCGCGGCGGCGGTCACTGCCGTGACTCGCGGGCGGTGACCGGTCCGAACCGCCACGCCTTCGCCCCGTGAACCGCCTGGAGCGGACAGCGGGCGGACCTGGGCGCTCCGGTCTCGCTTTGGCCGTGACCGATGGCCGGATCTGACAGAACCCGGTCATTGCGGACACGGCCCGGTCGGCGGAAGGATTGCGGTATGCCCGAACCGCGCACCGTCGTCATCGCCGCTTTCTCCGGGGTTGAGTTGCTGGAGGTGACCGGCCCGGCGGAGGTCTTCTCCGTCGCCTCCCAACTGGTGGAAGGCGACGCACCCGCCTACCGGGTTGAGATCGCCGCCACGCAGGTCGGCCCGCTGCCGACCGCCGCCGGGATCAGCCTGGTCGCCGAGCGGTCGCTGGCCGAGGTGAGCCAGGGCGTCGACACCCTCCTCGTGGCCGGCGCCATGGACAACGCCGACGGCCGGTACCGAGCCGTCATCGACCCTGACGTCGTCGCATGGCTGGCCACAGCGGCTCCGGCCGCACGGCGCGTCGGCGGCGTGTGCGCTGGCGTCCACCTGCTCGCCGAGGCCGGACTCCTCACCGGCCTGCCCGCCACCACCCACTGGCTCACCGCCGACCAACTTGCCGCACACCACCCGGACATCGCGGTCGATCCCGAGCCGATCTTCATCCGCGCCGGCCGGATCTGGACCTGCGCGGGCGTGACCGCCGCCCTGGACCTCGCCCTCGCCATGGTGGCCGAGGACCACGGCCCGGCCATCGCCCTCGACGCCGCCCGCGCCATGGTCATGTACGTCAAACGCCCCGGCGGACAGACGCAGTTCAGCGTGCCGCTCTCCCTCCAGGCGAGCGCCGACGACCGCATCGACGAACTCCGCCGCTGGATCGACGAACACCTCGCCGAGCGGATCTCGGTCGAGGCCATGGCCGCCCGCCTGAACCTGAGCGTGCGCCACTTCGCCCGGGTCTTCCGCGACTGCACCGGCCGCACCCCGGCCGACTACCTGGAGGCGGTCCGGGTGGAGGCGGCCCGCCGCCTCCTCGAGGAGTCCGCACACAGCCTGCCCGACGTCGCGGCAGCCAGCGGACTGGGATCGGTCGAGACCCTGCACCGGGCCTTCCGCCGCCGACTGGGCGCCACCCCGGCCGAGTACCGCCGCCGGTTCCGGCCCCACGCCACCGCCCGCTGAACCGCCGACCGCAGCCGCGGTCGCCCGTCCGTGCACCCCAATTCGTGAAGGAGCACCCCCGTTGTCCCGTACCAAGGTCGTCCCGATCCCCGTCCTGGGCCGGCGAGCCGTCAACGCCTACCTGCTGCTCGGCCGCCACCCGGTCATCGTGGACGCCGGAACGCCGGGCAGCGGCCGGCGGATCACCGAGCAGGTCGCCGCCCACGGCCTCGCCCCCGAGGACATCCGCCTCGTCGTCGTCACCCACGGCCATATCGACCACTTCGGCTCCGCCGCCGAACTGCGCCGCCTCACCGGCGCCCCGATCGCCGCACACGCCGCTGATCTGCGCCCCTACCGCACCGGCCGGGTTCGCGAACCATACCTGCCCACCGGGCCGATGGGACGGCTCATGGCCCGAAACCCGAAACTCCACGAACAGGCCGAACCCTTCGAACCCGACATCCTCGTCCGGGGCGCGACCGGCCTCGCGGACTTCGGTGTCGACGCCCGCATCATCCCCACCCCCGGCCACACCGCAGGCTCCGTCTCCGTCCTCACCGACGACGGCGATCTGGTGGCCGGCGACCTCATCGCCAACTCCTTCATGGGCCTGATCAAGGGCCGCCCCGCCAACCCGCCCTTCCACGACGACCCGCTCGCCAACCTCGCCAGCCTCCGCGCGATGCTCGACCTCAAGCCCACCTGGCTTCACGTCGGCCACGGCACACCCCTCGACCCGGCCCGGGCGGACCGCTGGGCGACAGCGGAACAGCGCAGGCTCACCCGCCGAGCAGCCCGGGGAAAGCTACAGGTCAGGGCCCTGGAGCCGGACGGGGAACCGGCCAGAGCCGACGAGCGAGCCTAACCCCCGAGCCCAGACTCGTGCTGCTCGCATCCTCCACGCGCTGGCGTAGGGCCTCGCAGTACGACTCGAACTCGATCACCCTCACTCCTGGCTCGGGGAGGCCGAGCGTACCGAGAAGGCAAGCCAGCCCGCCGCATCTTGCACCAACCTCCTGCCGCCATTGGCCGTTCCGCTCCTCCCCGAAGGCTGACATGGCCAGCACCAGCACCTCACCGGCCACCTCTACCGACAGTCGAGGACACCCCTGCGAGCGGAGGCAGCTGCCAGAACTGACTCATCCGGCACCCGAATCCAGTACGTGCACCCGCGGTTGGGCGTCGGTGTGTCTCGTGAGACACATGTCAGCCTGGAGAACCCTGACTGCGGTGACCTAGCCGTCGCAGGTCCGCCGAACGGGTGCCGGCGGGCTGGATAGTGGAGATCCGACGGGTGCAGGCGGGCCCCGGCGGTGCCGTCGGCAAGCGTGCGCTGCGGGGCCGCCGGCTGGGCCGGCGTGGGGGCCGGGCCGGTGCGTCCGAGAAGGTCGAGGGCGGCCTGGGGTCCGTGGTCGCGGCGGGCAGCCGCCACCTCGTCCAGATCCCAGGCCATCTCGCCGACGACGGTGCGACGCGGACCGCGTGCCTCAACGGTGCCGCCTACCAGCAGCAGCCCGGAGTGGAACACGGTGCGCGCCACGTGCTCGTGGGAGTCCTCGAAGAAGGCGATGTCGACCAGGCCGGAGCCGTCCTCCAGCGTGTAGAAGATGACCCGCTTGCCGGACGGGATGGGCGGGGTCTGCGTGGAGGCCCGCACCCCGGCGACAAGAACCTTCTGCCCGGGCACCATGTCGCGCAGGTGGGCGGCGTCGGTCGCGCCGAGCTCGCGCAGCAGCCGGTGATGGTGCTCCATCAGGTGATGCGTGACATCGATGGAGAGGGTGTCGAGTTCGGCGCCGAGCTTGTCGCGGCTGGTCATTTCCAGCAGCCCGCTCGGTCCGGCGGTCACCAGCTCGCCGCCCAGCGGCAGCTGCCCGTCGGGGGCGGTGCGGTTGCGGGAGTGCCGGTGCAGTTCGGTGGCCTGCAGGAGCAGGTCTCGCCGGGTCAGGCCGGGGGAGAGGGCGCCAAGGGCACCGATACGGATCAGGCGCTGGGCGAGCGGCAGGGAGGGGCGGCCGCGCAGCCACAGATCCTGCAGGCAGGTGTAGGGCCGGCCGGCCGCTAGGCGGGCGGTCTCCGCCTCGGTGATGCCCTTGACCGTGGAGAGCGCCAGGCGCACCCCCCAGCCCTGCCCGGTCTGCTGCGCGCTGTGCTGCCTGCGGGAGTGGTTGACGTCGACGGGCAACACAGCAATGCCGTGGCGGCGGGCGTCGGCGACGATGACCCGGCGCGGCTACATGCCCGGATCATGCTCGAGCAGGCCCGCGTACAGAAACGCCGGAAAGTGCCCTTCAAATACGCGGACTGTAGGGCGGGGACGGTGAAGGCCACCGCGTGGGCGCGGCAGAAGCCTTCTCCGAACTACTCCCGCCGTAGGTCGAGATGATCTGGATCGGTATCGTCGCCGCATGCCTGAACTGATCGCGCCTACTGCCCGCTTGCAATCCGCTTGGATCGAGGCGCATGGCGAGTGGGGCCCTGGGCTCCACGAGGACGGATTCGGTGTGAGGCCGTCGGACGAGGTCGACTCGGCAACCGGGTTCGCGGCCTGGGTGACGCGGCTGGTTGAGGAATCGAACCCGGCAAAGCCGGTGGAGGCCGGCCAGTTGAGTTGCATGTATCGATGGATCGTCGAGCGCAACCAGGTGCTCGGCGGGATCACGCTGCGCCACGGACTCAACGACTATGTGCTGCAGTTTGGCCACATCGGGTACGGCATCAGGCCATCTTCGCGGCGGCGTGGGCTGGCCACCTGGGCACTGGGCCGGATGCTCGACGAGGCGCGGGCACTCGGCCTGGACCGGGTGCTGCTCGTCTGTGCAGTGGACAACCTCGCCTCAGTGAAGACGATCGAGCAGCAAGGCGGCGTCTTCGAAGGAGTTCGAGACACCGAACACGGCCCCGCACGGCGCTACTGGATCAAGCTCTAGTGTCCTGCGCCAGAGATCCGTCGGCAGAAGCGGGGGAGGGAGTCGAGGATTTCTTCGGCTGTCTTGGTCCAGATGAACGGCTTGGGGTGTTCGTTCCAGTCTTTGACCCAGGCCCGGATGTCGGCTTCCAGGGCTTGGATGTTCTTGTGTGCGCCTCGGCGGATTATCTGGTGGGTGAGGTAGCCGAACCACCGCTCGACCTGGTTGATCCAGGAGGAGCCGGTCGGGGTGAAGTGCAGCTCGAACCTTGGGTGTTTGGCGAGCCAGGCCTTGATCGCTGGAGTCTTGTGGGTGCCGTAGTTGTCCATGATCAGGTGGACCTGAAGGTGAGCGGGCACCTCTTTGTCGATCCGGATCAGGAACTTCTTGAACTCCACGGCCCGGTGTTGGCGGTGCAGGGTGGTGATGACTTCGCCCGTGGCGACGTCGAACGCGGCGAACAGCGTGGTGAGGCCGTTGCGGACGTAGTCGTGGGTACGCCGCTCGGGCATGCCCGGCATCATCGGCAGGACCGGCTGGGACCGGTCCAGGGCCTGGATCTGCGACTTCTCGTCCACCGACAGCACCACCGCACCCTCGGGCGGGTTGAAGTACAGGCCCACGACGTCGTAGACCTTCTCCACGAACAGCGGGTCCGTCGACAGTTTGAAGGTGTCCGCGAGATGCGGCTTGAGCTGGAACTGTCGCCAGATCCGGCCCACGGTCGACTTCGAAAGACCACTGTGCTGGGCCATCGACGTGCGCGACCAGTGGGTGGCGTTCTTCGGGAGCTGTTCGAGCGTGGTGACCACGACCGCTTCCACCTGGTCGACGCTGATGGTGGGAGGCCGGCCCGGCCGGGACTCGTCGGCCAGCCCGTCCAGCCGCTCGACGAGGAAGCGTCGCCGCCATTTGCGGACGGTGTCCGCGGTCACCTGCAACTCCCGTCGCGTCCCATGAACTGGTGTAGCCGGGCAGGGTCCCGGAACGCGCGGGTGTCTGCCCGGGGCGTGCATCCGCTGGCGGTGCATGCTCCCTGAACAAGGGCAGGCCATCGCGCAAGTCTCCCTGGTGAACGGGCAGTTCGACCGGAGGAGCACGCGATGGCCTTGTCCCAGTCTGAGCTGATGCGGCTGCTTGAGTCACTACGTCGGACCGATGGAGTTGAAGCAATCAGGGTGGTGTGCGAGCGCATCCTGCAGGAGCTGATCGAGGCCGAGGCCACCGAGGTGATCGGTGCCGCGCCGCGCGAGCACTCCGAGACGCGCACGACCTGGCGCAATGGACACCGGCAGAGGCTGCTGACCACGCAGGCCGGCGACCTGGACCTGAAGATCCCGAAGGTGCGGAGCGGGTCGTTCTTCCCGTCGTTGCTGGAACGCCGGCGGTGGATCGACCGGGCGTTGTTCGCCGTGGTGATGGAGGGCTCTCCACCGAAGAGGCGTTCTTCGAATACGTCCATCCCGATCAACAGAGCGAGCATCAGGACCGGAACTACCAAGGCCAGGCCCATGGTCGCCTCCCTGTACGGCTTGCCGCATGTCGGGTAGGCGCGGCGCGCAAGCCGGGCATGCAGGGCATAGGACCGGGCGGGCGACAGGTCGGCGTCACTCCGGGCGGGATGCCTCGCTCGGTACCGCCATGCGGATATCGTGACCCGAATGGCCGTCACCCGAAAGCGTGGACGCGCTGACGGGAAGCGTCCCCAGCGCACCGGCGAAGGCCTTGTCTGCCATGGCCAGAAGCCCTTCATCAGCAGGGCGATCCGAGCGGCACACTCACTCCAGATTAGGCCACTCGGGTGACGCCCCTGGCCAGGCGTCGGTGTCGCGATGAACCGGAACGCGGCGCCAGCGGTGGTTCTTGCTCAAGACCGCCGCCGAGCTCGGCCGGATCCACCGGTCACCCTCTCCGGCCCGGCCTGCTGCCAGCCTCCAGCAGACCACTCGCTTGACCGACGACGCCCAGACCAAACTCTTCGAGGACTGCGACGTTGCGATCCCGCGGAAGCTGAGCAGTACCCGAGCGCATGCGTACGTGGGCCAAGGACCGGCTCAGCGACGGCTCCTGCTGACGTCCCCCCCCGCTCGGCGTCATCGCGCCTCCTCGGCGGCCGATCTGCGTGGTGTTTGTGCTCTGGCCTCCGGGCCGTGACGGCCTTGCCCCTGCCCGCGTCGTTGTTCGAGGTCGATTACCCCACCGCCGGACACGCGGAAATCTATGTTGGCTGGAGTAGACATTGGGGTGGTGGTCTGGTTAGGGTTTCTCTCGTAGCCGAGATCAACGGGGCCTGGCAGAGACGAACTGCCGGCCAGCAGTACACGCAGTTGCAGTGCGCAGGACGGTGCGGTGGTGGAGTCGCGAAGCCAGGGATGTTGCAGGACGGCGACGGGACTGACAACCGGACCGGGTGGCCCGCAGTGATCAGGGGCCGCCGTGAGCAAGTCCGCAGTTAACGCAGTGGTATTACCCGTAAGTGCAGTTCGCAGTACCCAGCAGTGAAGTCAGTGAGCAGCACCTCGGTGAAGGCGTCGGCTGCGGACGCGCGCACCGGGAAGTTCGGCAGTGGGGTTCTAAGCCAGAGCAGACGCAGGACGGGCGACGGGGCTGGCTGCCGAAGAGTGGCGCTGTCGCAGGCCACTGAGCGGTTCGCATCACCAGCAGTACGCAGTAGAGCAATACCAGCAGTACGCAGTCCCCCGTTTGGTAGGTAGTTGAACACCGAGGGAAGAACGGAGGAGCGGAGCGCCATCAGGATCGCCCGGGCAGAAGTCTTGAGCCCGGGTACCGCAGGACATCGATAGTGAGGTGGTCTTCGGTCAAGCAACCGCGATCCCCGCACCCCCGACAGCATCTGGGTCGGGTCTGCGGAAAGAGCAGGCCGGCGCAGTACCAGGGCCGGCAGATGGTGTAGCAGTTCCTTCGGGGCCCTGGCGCCAATGGCGCCAGGGCCCCTCCACGCGTTCCACAGAGAGGTGCAATGACAGCAGACGACTCGTACGGCCGTCTCGATGACGACGACTACCCCGCCTACACCATGGGCCGGGCCGCCGAAGTGCTCGGCACCACCCAGGGCTTCCTCCGCGCCATCGGCGAAGCCCGCCTCATCACCCCGCTCCGCTCCGAAGGCGGCCACCGCCGCTACTCCCGCTACCAACTGCGCATCGCCGCCCGCGCGCGGGAACTCGTCGACCACGGCACCCCCATCGAGGCCGCCTGCCGCATCGTCATCCTCGAAGACCAGCTCGAAGAAGCCCAACGCATCAACGCCGAATACCGCCGCGCCGCCGAATCAGCGAACCCAACGTCCGCGGCCTGAGACGGCCAAGAAGACCTGCAACTCCCCCAGGAGCTTCGCAGCTGCCGCCCACGCTGTTGCCCGGAACGCAAGCGTTCCGGGCAACGTCGTTTTTTGCGGACACCGACGGCGACCGTCGCATTGGCTGCGGCACAGCACCCTCCGACCGTGGCCGCACTGCCGCAGCCCAAAGCGTCGATTCCACAGTGTGTCGCGCCCGTCAGCATGCGGCAGGGGCCAGGAAGCATGGGGACCTACAGAAGGAACCGCCGGGCGGAGTTGTGACCGAGCCCTGTGATCACGGGCTGGGCTGCTCACGTGGCGGGGTTCACCACCAAGCTGCACGTGGCTCTCGAGCAGGGCCAAAAGCCCATGTCGATCGTGGTGACGGCCGGGCAGCGCGGCGACTCGCCGCAATTCGAGCCCGTGCTGGAGAATGTCCGCGTACCCCGCATCGGATCGGGCCGGCCACGCGTCCGCCCCGATCGAGTACGCGCCGATCGGGCGTACTCCTCCCGCGCGAACCGTGCCTACCTGCGCCGCCGTGGAATCCGCTGCACCAACCCATACAAGGCTGACCAGGCCCGCAATCGCAGGAAGCTCGGCTCCCGTGGCGGTCGACCGCCACGTTTCGACGCGGTGGATTACCGCGAGCGCCATGCGGTCGAGTGCGGGATCAACCGACTTAAAAGGCACCGGGCAGTGGCCACGAGGTACGACTGTGGGGGTGCCGCGGACATCACCCGCTCGGCCACGCCGGCGGCCCGGGCGGATTCCATGAACACGGCCATCTTGACTGCGCTGTCTTTGCCGCCGCGTCCTCTACGCCGCTGGCTCCCGGATTGTGGAGGCCGCCGACAGGAGGCAGGGTGGTCCTGAGACTCTCTGTGCGAGGCAGAAGGCGTACGTCTGTCACGGATGCGGGCTGTGCCTTGACTTCATTGTGAAGCAAGTTGTGTGAGCCCGGCACCGACGAACTCGGTCATCGCCGCGGTGGCCGACGCAAGATCGTCCATTCCAGGCGGGCTTACGGAGGTGCATCACAGTGTCAGAGCAGAACCCAGTGCACGCGAACCCTGCCGAGGGGCACGAGGTGTCGCTGCCGCCCGAAGTCAAGTTGCTGCAGGAAGTCATTCCGCCCTTCTTTCCCGAAGGTGGTTCGGGAATGACCATCCTCGTCGAGTGGCCTCCCGGTCACCCCGGGCTCCCTCCGCACCGCCACTCGGGCCCGTCCTTCGGCTACGTGATGGAGGGCGCGGTCCGGTTCGAGCTCGAGGGTGAGCCGGAGCGCGTGGTCGAGGCCGGTGGGACGTTCTGGGAGCCGGGTGGTGATGTGATCCACTACCAGGACGGCAACGCCCTGTCGGACGCACCGACCAAGTTCGTGGTGACCATGGTGTGCGCGCCGGGTCAGCCGATGCTCACGTTGGTCGACGAGGAGGAGCTGAAGGAGCGGGCGCACCTACGCGCCCCACGTCCCTCGGAAGACTGACCCGCGAGTTCGATAGCGGGAAGGCGGAGCACGGGACCCTGACCCCGGCGCCGGGCTCCGCCGACCACGCGGTTGGACGGCTCCGTGCGGCTCGATTCTTGCGAGGATCCCCGGGGCGTTCCCGCTCGGGAGGTATCGCGTCCTGAGGTGAGCGGTGCGGAGCACCGTGGTGGCGTCCGGCGCGGAGCGCCGGGATGGCGGGTCCCGCGTGGTGTGGGATTGTCCCGTGTTCGAATTGAGGCCTGGGAATTGCGGTTGGCGTCACGGGTGTGAAGCTGGTTGTGCAGGTCAAACTGGCGCCGACGCCCGTGCAGGCGACGGCACTTGAGGCGAATTTGCGCGCGTGCAACGAGGCGGCCACCTGGGCCAGTGAGGTGGCTTTCGAAAAGGGTGTGAAGAACAACTTCGCGCTGCGCAGGCTCACCTACGGCGAGGTGAAGGCGCGGTGGAACCTGGGGGCGCAGGCCGCCCAGCACGTGATCAAGAAGACCTGTGACGCCTATGCGACGCTGAAGGCGAACCTGAGGGCCGGGAACCTCGGCAAACCCGGCTCCCGGCGGTATCGCAGGGCCACCGAAAGGCCGATCACCTTCCGCGCCAAGGGGGCGCAGCCCTACGACGACCGGATGCTGTCCTGGCAGATCGCCGCACGCCGGGTGTCGATCTGGACGGTTTCAGGGCGGATCAAGGACGTGGCGTTCACCGCGAGCCCCGTGCAGGTGGCCACCCTGGCCCTGCACCGCAAGGGCGAGTCCGATCTCGTGTACCGGGACGGCATGTGGTTCTTGCTGGCCACCTGCGAGGTCCCCGAAGCACCGGCGAACACGGATCCGGTGGACTTTATCGGCATCGACCTGGGCATCGGGAACATCGCCACCACCTCCGACGGCGAGATCCTGGCCGGACGGGAACTGAACCGTATCCGCGTCAGAGAACGAAAGCTCCGCAGCAAGCTGCAGAAGAAGAACACCCCCTCCGCCAAACGCCGGTTGAAGAAGCGCAGGCGCAAGGAGGCGCGGCGGGCCAGAGACATCAACCACAAGATCGCCAAGCATGTGGTGACCGAGGCGGAACGCACCGGTCGCGGGATCGCCCTGGAAGACTTGACGGGCATCCGCGAGCGGGTACGGCTTGCAAAGCCCCAACGGGCCACCCACGCCAGCTGGTCCTTTGCGCAGCTGGGGCAGTTCATCGCGTACAAGGCCCGCCGGGCGGGGGTGTTGGTGGTGTACGTCGATCCGGCGTACACCTCACGCACCTGCGCCCAGTGCGGGCATGTGGACGGGGCGAACCGGGTCTCGCAGGCCTGGTTCGCGTGCCGGTCCTGCGGATTCGTTGATCATGCGGATCGGAACGGCTCCCGCAACATCCGTGCCAGAGCGTGGGAGTTGTGGCGACGCGGGGCGCAGTCAACCGCCCCAGACCCACTTCCCGAACCGGGGCGTGGGACAGGACGCAAACGCAGCACCACAGCCAGTGGCGCCCGCTGTGCAAGCCCCTCGGCTTCAGCGACGGGTAGTTGACGCTCGATTCTCCTGGGTTTCGGCTGGGGTGTCTCGCTCACGGTGACCTCGTCTCGGCGCGAGGGGATCAGTCGAGGATACCCAGCTCAGTGTCGGGCCGGCAGTGGGTGCAGGCAGGCACACCGTTGGCGAGGGCGCGCAGGGCCTGCTCCCTTCCGACGCCCTTGCTGCGTTAGCCGGCCATGTGGCAGCCGCCGACGTGGTCGTACACGGCGGGCGAGTGCCCGTCGAGGCCGTGCTCGATGAGCCAGTCCGGCTGCGGCGGACGTGCCGCGATACCGCGCCTGCGCTCCGCCTGCCGCCGCTCCTCGTCGGCGATCCACTGCTGGGTGCGTTCGAGGTCCTTCTCGGACCCGGTCGCAGAGGACAACGAGTGCCGCAACAAGGCGGTCGCCGTCCTGCGCGCGGTGCATACAGCCAACGGGCTTACCTCATGGAGCCGTTCAGCCGGTGAAGGCCGCCGTGCCGTTGGGGACGCCGAGTCCGGTCGGGCCGTCGTACCCGGTGGTGCCGGTGCACAGGTACGAGCCGGAGCAGCTGCCGTTCGTACCGCTGGTCACGTCGTAGAGCGCCGAGGTGTGGGCGTAGGGGAACGACGCCGGGTACGAGCCGGAGGATGGGGTGCCCGCCAGCGCGTAGGTCGCCGCGATCAGCGGGGCCGAGGCGCTGGTGCCGCCGAAGACCATCCAGCCGGTGGCCTGCCGGTAGCTGTCGTAGACCGCGACGCCGGTGTTCGGGTCGGCGACCGCGGAGACGTCCGCGACGGTCCGCTTGGCGCAGCCGCTGTCGGTCTGCCAGGTGGGCTTGGCGTCGTAGGAGGAACAGCCGGAGCCCGCTCCGCTCCACACCGTGTCGGTCCAGCCGCGTGAGGTGGACGAGGTGTTCAGGGACGTACCGCCCACGGCCGTCACGTACTTGGACGCTGCCGGGTACTCGGTGCCGTAGCCGTTGTCGCCGGAGCTGACGGTGATGGCGACGCCGGGGTGGTTGAAGTACGACGAGTCGTAGGTGGAGTCGCTGGAGGATTCGCTGCCGCCGTAGCTGTTGGAGACGTACTTGGCGCCCAGGCTGACGGCGGTGTTCACGGCCGTGCCGAGGTTCGTCATGGTCGCCGAGCTGGCCTCCACCAGAAGAATCTTGCAGTTCGGGCAGGCCGCGCTGACCATGTCGAGGTCGAGGGATATCTCCTCGGCCCAGCCGGAGTCACCGCGGGGATAACTGGTGCCGCCGGTCTGGTTGACCTTCTTGAAGCAGCCGTTGGCGGTGGTGCAGGCGGGCAGGCCGTACTGCGAGCGGTAGACGGCCAGGTCGGCCTCGGCGTTCGGGTCGTCGTAGGCGTCGACGATGGCCACGGTCTGGCCCGAACCGCCGCTGGAGGAAGGCAGGTTGTAGGCGGCCTGCAGTGAGGTGGGGCCGTAGCCCGACGGGGCGGCGGCCGCCGTCAGGTCGCTCTCGGCGTGCGCGGACTTGGGGGTGCCCGCGGTGACGTGCAGCGCCTTGCACGCCATCACGTTCTTCTGCGTCGGGGTCGCACAGGAGTGGGCGACGGTGACGCCGTTCGGCGACGGTGAGGCCGAGGGCGCCGCCTGGCCGGCCGGGGCGGCCAGGGCCAGAGCAGCCGTGGCCAGGGAAGCCACGGCGGTGAGAGAAATGGTTCTGCGCAACGTACTTCCTCCGAGAGGTGGGTGAACCAGGGGAGACATGCGGGTGCGCTGGACGGCCGGGACGCGTGATGCGCGTCGCGACCGGCGGAAAACCTATGAGTGGCTGGAACATGTCAACAAGAAGATCGTTGAATCTGTGACTGCCCTTTGCCGTTCCTGGTCAGCTCATGTGCTGTTCCTGAGATGTCCATGGCGGAACGGTGGCGCGATCATGGGTTGACACGCCCGGGGTGAAGCTGATTTCACGGCGCAGGCGATAGCGGAGTACGTGACAGCTGTACCGCACCCCCGATCCGAAGCCGCCGGACCCGCCCCGTCTGGCCGCCGCAGCCTCGCCGTCGCCCTGCTCAGCGGCGCCCTCGGCGCGGCCGTGGCGCTGCTCTCCGCCGGCAGAGCTGGTCGGAGGGCACAGGCCGTCACCTCACCCCGCATGCCACGGCCCCGACCACGGGCGTCAAACGCCGTGGGGGGGGGGGGGCCGTAAAGCGAGCCTGACCTCGCGGGGCAATCCCTGAATGCGCGTGATCCTTTTCGACGGGTCGGGCTGCGTCGTTTCGCCGTAGCCCGTTAGGGTCTGGGCGTGGCCTGGTTCGTCTGTGCGGGCTGGTCCAGCGTGGTGGAGGGAGGCATGACTTGGCTGTCCCGTGGGACCTGGTGATATCCAGTGCCGGCGGCGTTGCCGCCACGGTCGTAGGCGTCTTCGCCGGTGGCGTTGTGGGGCGGCGTGGCCAGAACGAGCAGTGGATCAGGGACAACCGCACGAAGGCGTATGCGGCCTTCTTGGAGGCGTTCGCCACGCTGGAGATGGACTTGCGTGAGGCGTTCCTGGAAGATCGGCCCCATACGTACGACTGGGTGCCGTGGCATTCGGCGCTGACCGCTGTCAGCCTGGTCGCGCCGCGTGAGGTGGCTGCAGCCGCTTCGGAGTTGACCGGCGCGGTGGGACGCTTCGCCGAACTGGTCGACAACTCCCCCAAGAGACGCGAGGACTTGCAGGAGGTTCACGCTGCGCTGGTCGCGGGACAGATCCGTTTCGTGAACGCGGCGCGCGAGTCGTTGGATGGCGGGCAGGAACCGCTTGCCTGGCAACTCGGAGGGCCGCCCGCGTGGCACGAGATTGAGCCGTATGCTCCCGCGCCGTCCGCGGGCGAGCCCGCGTAGGCCGCTGTTCGGCGGGCCGCTGACGACTCACGGGACGGAGGCCCCCGCGGAGCTTGCCGGCCTCCGCCATGCTCGCCACAGCGTCATTGCCACCAGCTGGCGACGCTGCCGCATGCAGCGTCGCCGCGTCCGCCCGGGGCGGCGGCTCACGGTGAGCGACGGGGCGGTGCGAGGAGGGGGACTGAGCCCGAGTAATCGATGTCTCCTGCAGCGGCCGTCCCGGTAGCGTCGCCGTCGTGACTCCAGCAGATCTCGCGGCCGTCATTTCCGACGGCGTACACGCGGCCATCCAGTCCGGACGCATCTCAGCAGAGTTGCCCGAAGAGATCCGCGTGGAGCGCCCCCGCCACCGCCGCCATGGCGACTACTCGACCAACGTCGCCATGCAACTCGCCACGTCCGCGGGCCTGGCCGCCCGCGCCGTCGCCGAGTGCTGGCCCCGCTGGTGAGCGCGGCCGATGGAGTCGCGAAGGTCGAGGTCGCGGGCCCTGGATTCTGCGGCCCGGAGGAGGCGAGGATGACGTTTTGCGGTTTCACGTCCCGGTGAACGATGCCCGCTTCGTGGACCGCGGTGAGTGCGGCCGCAGTACCGGCTGCCAACGCGTACAGCCGCGCTCCTGCCACGGGTCCGCGGGTTGTCACATGCTGGTCGAGGGTGAGGCCATGAATGAAGGGCATGGCAAGCCACGGGGTGAGCGCGTCGGTGTCGGCGTCGCGCACCGGGACCAGGCAGGGGCTCAGGTGCAGCAGGTAGCTGCGATCTCGAACCTCATCCGGACGAAGCTGCGTTGCTCTGGCGACACACATGACCTTGCGAGACTTCGTAGCGCCGTATTTTGGCCAGAGGCGCGTAGTGCCGTGAGCAGCAATCCCGTGGTTGAGCTGGAATTACGGGCGTATCGCAAGAATCCCAATGGAGCTTCTCGTGTTTGTGCAGTCAGGTCCGTAGCTTCGACTGGGGGAGGCAAGATGCCTTGCGCTGCTCGTTGGATGGGGGAGCGGCGGATTCGCTTACAGGCCCCTGCATGAACCGAGTTGGCTGCCTGATTTCGCGATGCAGGTGAACTTCCCCTGCAGCCAGCGAGTTGGTTGCCTCCAATTCCCTGCACGCCTGGATTCGTGCTGCCCGGACAGTGTCTGGACGAAGCTGCTGAGAGGGTCGCGCTTGCCGCCTTCTCGCGCGTGCGAGGGCCCGAGTCGGTGCCGGGCGCACTCGACATGAAGCAAGGAGTTCCCCATCCAGTCGGTCCGACCCGCGTAGCCTGTCATTGCGGAGCTGCTGGTGGATACGGGGGCCAACATGGACGAAGGCGGGGTTGGGGTACGGATTGCACTCCTGCAGGAGGCCTCGGCCCTGACGGGCGAGGCCAGGGAGCGCTTCTTGGACGAACACCCGGAGCTCTACGCCGAGCAGTACTTCGACCGGCTCCGAAAGGCCACCCAGCGGCTGCCCGAGACGAAGGCGATCGGATCGCTGCTCGGGCAGCTGGAGGACAGGATCGCGGCCTGGCTGAACCAGCAGGCGCAGTTTTCCATCGGCTACGCGCCCTACGAGCTTCTCTGGTCCCAGGTCACCGACGGCGTTGTCGGTCTTGCCGCCGCGGAGCGGACCGCGGCCGCTGCCTTTCGGCCCGCGGAGTCCCAGTCGTACGTCCGCGCGATCACCTCGCTCACCAAGAAACTGAACCCCGAAGCGGCCCTGACTCTGATCAGGATCGTGCGCGCCGCGACAGCGGCCAGACCGGGAGGGGCACTGGCTGATGAAGCGGGACGCTATGCGGAGGTGTTGTTCCTCGGTTGCGCCGCACGTGTCCTGGCGGAGCATGCCGACGGGCGGCTGTTCTCCATGGCGCTGATGGCGGGGGAAGCGGTGCTCGTGGAGGCTCGCCGGACCAACGACGTCGAACTCGAGATCTCCGCGCTCCTCGGTCTTGGAGCGCTGTGCACCAATCCGTATACGGGCAGACGGACTTCGCTCGACCTCGAGAGGGAGCTGTATCGGTGGCAACGACAGTTCTGGGAGACGCACCGGCAGGAACTCGAGGGACTGGACCCCGAGACGTGGCAGATGCCGCCCGTCTCCGAGACTCTTCCCCGGGGCGCGGACTACTACCGGCGGGCTGCCGGGCTCCTGCAGGGTCACGAGCGGGGCATGTCTCTCAAAGCCGCGGTTCAGAGCCTGCTCATCGCCGAGACCACGGGGGTCCCGGTGGACCGGGCCTCCCTCTCGCAATGGGGCCATGAAGCAGCCGGCCTCATCGACCCCGTCCTGGCGCCCGGGGAGGTGGTCGCGATCCTGCACCACCTTGTCGCGATGGGGGAGGACATCGACCTGAGTGTCGTGGACGCGCTGCTCGAACCCAGCCTGGATCAGAGACTGCGCCGTCACGGTCAGGAGATGGCGGTCGACGTCGCGCTCAACATCGTTTCCCTGCTGCGTCGTGTGGCCCCGCAGCGAGCTCTCGAAGCGGCGGACAGAGCCCGTCCGCTGATCGATCTTCTCGATCTCGGCTGGGCACGCCGCAGGCAGTGGAGCAATGAGGTGCAGGCGCTCGTCTCCGCCAGGGTCCCGGGTGGGTATGACAGTTTGTCGGACGCAGAGCCGGCCGTGGTACGGGAGACCGTCAAAGCCCGTGCAGCCGCAGAGGACTGGGATCCGCTGAGCCACGCGGCCGCCCTCGTGGGGCTCGCCGGGATGAGCCCTCACACCGACGACGAGGCATTCGGTCTGGCCATGCTCGACGAGGCGGAGGAACTCGCCCCGGTGTGGTGCCACGACCACGCACAGGCGCTGGACCATCTGCGTGCCACCCTGCATCTGGGGATCGCGGTCAACGCAGTGCAGGACGAAGACTGGGCTGCTGCCATCCAGTCCTACGCCACGTCACTGTCCATGATGTGCGATCTGGGACTGTCCGATGCCGCCCTCGACGTTCTTGCCCGCATCGACGACCTCGTCGCGCGTACCGACCACGAGGGTGCGATCAATACGGTCATCGGCATCGCCGCCTGCGCCATCCGCCTGGAGAACCTCAATGGTGACGCGGCGACGTGGTACCTGCAGAACATCTGCAAAAATGCCATCGCGACGCTGATGGCCGGCGCCCCCGGCACGAGGATCAACCCAGAAGCGCTGATCGTGGTGCTGCAGCTCGCGAAGGGGCTGCGATTCGCCGGACTCCTGCTCAGCCGCGACAGGTTCCGCTGGCAGGAGGACGACCAAGGGCGACGGTTGCTCGACCGACTCGATGAGGCGGAAAGCGAGCTGGCCGCTCGCGGCAACCCCGTCGACGAGCTGCCCGACCAGCCAGTGGACGAGCACATGCTGCTCGCGGCGTACTCGACGGCGGCACCGGACAACTTGACCGACACGCCCAGGAACCGGGTACGGGCGTTGCGTCACGCATACGACAGCCATCTGACGCGGCGTCTGCTCGCCGACTCACGCACCGAGGACCTGGTGCTCCTGGCGTCCGACGGCATCCAGCGGGCCCTGGACGACCGGACCGTCCTCATCGACGTCTACATCGGAGTCAGCCCTCAGCGGACGCTGGCGATCTACACGGTGGCGCTGACCCGGACCGGCATGCGTGCGGCAGCGGCCCTCAGCGACTTCCCCGACGCAGAACTCCAGTTCGGGGACGACGACGCCTCGGCCCGGGGGTCGATCGTCTCGCTGCTCGTATCGGAATTGCGCCGCAACCTCATGGAACCGAGTGACCCGGACGACGTGAGTGCGGAAACTCAAGAGGAACTGGACACCCTGCTGAGCGATTATCTGCCGGGCGTGGCGGCCTGCCTCGACACATGGCGCGCCGAAGGGAAGGACCACCTCTGTTTCGTACCGCACGGACCACTGCACTACGTGCCCTTCGGACTGATGCGGCACCGCGGACGCCCCCTCTGCGAGGACTGGACCGTCACGACACTTCCCAACCACGCACTCCTGCTGGACGAACGAGGCGGTGCCACCACGACAACCCGCAGGGAGCGGCAGCTCACGACTTTTGCGCTGACCTACCCCGAGGGAAACCCGCACGCCATGTCCCCCCTGCCCCACACCTCGAGCGAAGCGCGCGCCATCGGCGACGTCTTCGGAGTGGCACCGCTCCTGGACGACGACGCGACCGAAACCCGTTTCGTCGAGGCGCTCCAGACATCGCGCTTCGTCCATCTGGCGGCCCACGGGAGCCACGACTTCCACGCGCCCTCGTTCCAGTGCGTCTACCTCACACCGGACGAAGCATCGGACGGACTGCTCCGCGCTCACGAGCTGACCTCCCTGGACCTGCGCGGAACGGAGATGGTCACGCTGAGCGCGTGCGAGACGTCACTGGGCCGGATGGACCTGGCCGACAACGCGTGGGGGCTGCCGGCGACACTCCTCCTGGCCGGCGTGCGGACGATTGTCGGCACCCTGTGGGGTGTTCGGTCGGACACAGCCGAGTTCTTCTACCGTGAACTCTACGAACGGGTCCGCTCGGGCATACCCCGCCACTACGCCTATGCCGCGGCGCTCCGCAGCACCCGTGAGCAGTATCCGGTGTACCGCGACTGGGGCGCTTTCTCCTTCATCGGCGGGTGGGACTGAGCGATCCGGAGAGGAAGCGCGAATGGCGACCGAGGCCGACGACTCACAGCAGGACAGGTCAACACAACTGAAGATGGACATCCCTGATCTCTCGTTCGCTGCCGTGCCTCTCGATCCCCGGGAAGTACGCGCCGTTGCGGGTCCTCCCCTGTTGCCGGGCCGACTGCTGCTCGGCGGGCCCTTCTGGGCGCCGCTGCCCGGCGGACCTTCCGGGGACGATCCCGAGATCGCCGCGTTCCGAGACGACCCCGCGTGGCGGTGGGTGCTCGGTGTCATGGCGCTGTCCCTCCACCCCGACGACGGGGGACAGGAGCGCTTCGAGCGCGCCTGGGTCGATGTCGCTCTGGACCGGACCGATGGGGGCGAACCGGCGGCGGTGGCCTGGTCGATGAAACCGGACCGCAGCGCACGCGAGATGACGCGCAGCACCAAAGTGACGCTGGGACCGAGCCTCACGATCGCGGACATCGGTATCGATGCCCAAGTGGAGCGCGGCGTCGAACGCGTCCTGGAAGATGTCAGCCTCGAAGCCCTCAACGAGAAGACGGCCTCCGGCCGCTGGGTTCTACGACGCACCCGATCAGCAGAATTGCGCGGCTGCACCCGACTCGTCATGGTCGTGCGCGCTCCCCGCGACAGCGTCGTGCAGGCACGCCTCGACGTCGGATGCGTCTCCGCACGCAAACGGTATGTGTTCTTCTGGCCCACCACGACCCATGCGGAGCCGGACCGGGTCACCACGCTGCCCTGAAACCGTTCTCCCCGGTCCCACGCTGGTCGAGGCGAGGTCCAGGCTGGAAACCCGGAGCGCTGTGGGCCTGGACATGCCGATGCCCCGGGCCTGGGCCGGGGCATCGCAGCGTTGATGGGGTCAGCGGGGGATGACGGCTGCGGTGCTCCAGGCGGTGGCGCCGGCGATGAAGAACTCGATGCTGCCGCTCTGTCCGGTGCCGAGCAGCGCGATCGCGGCGACGAACGCGATCAACCCGGCAGCGATGAGCCCGTACTTGGCTGCGGCGCGGGCGGCGTGCGGGGCGGATTGGAGAAGCTCGCGGCGGCGGGCCCGGCGCTGACGGCGGCGCAGGCCGCGTACCCGGTTCTCGGCGACTTCGAGTTCGGCCCGGTGACCGGCGAGGTCCTGCTCCGCGGCGGCGAGGAAATCCTTGAAGCTGCTGCCGAGGATGTCCGGGAACTGCGGCTCGGGGGTGGCGGTCATGTCGGTGTCTCCCGGGTGGTTGCTCGTGCCGTGCGCCTACACCCGGTACGACGGAGGCGGGGGGCCCCCCGGTGTATTCGGGGGCCCCCCCCGGCGCGGCCAGGCGGTGGGCCAACCCCGCCCCGTGCGATCTCACCCCCCGCCCCGCGGCCGCCCCGCCGTTGTCCCCGCGCGGGGTCCGAGAGGTCCC
>NZ_JBITGS010000066.1:0-26240 GCF_044457265.1 Streptomyces sp. NPDC050564
GCGGACCTGGTGCTCGTCCAGGGCCGCCAGGCCCTTGCCGGACTGGAAAAACTCCTCGACCCGCCACCTTGATCCAGCGACGCGCACCAGGGTGGCCAGCCGGGAAACGTCTCACAGTTGCTGCGGCGGCTCGGCCTCGGCCAGGTCCCGCTGACCCACGACGCCTTCCACGAGCTCCAGCCCTGGCGGGCCGCCGCTCATCTGGAAGAACTCCTGATGGCGTGCGGAGTCCTGCCCGCGGTCGACAAGTATCTCTGTTCCTCCAGCGCTGGCTTCCCGGGCACCTGGCCAGCATCGCCGATCCCGAGCACGTCAAGACGATCAGGCTTTTCGCGACCTGGCGTGTCCTTCCTCGGCTGCGGGCCCGCGCCGAGCGGAGCCACATCACACCCAGCGTCCGGCGGTTCGCCGCCGAGCAGATCAAGTACGCTACCGCCTTCCTGCAATGGCTCGGTGAGCGCAACAGCACCCTCGCTCCTGCGGCCAGATCGACATCGACGCCTGGTACGCCGAGAACACCGAACACGGCCGCACCTGCCTGCGAGCCTTCCTCAACTGGGCCGTGCAGGGCCGCCACTGCCGACGTTCTCTTTCCATCCCCGCTATGAAGGTCTCCCGGCGGGCCGCACTGAGCGAGGACGAGCGCCTCGATGCCCTCGGCCGACTGCTGACCGACGCGGAGATTCCGATGCGTCTGCGTGTCGCAGGAGTCATCGTGCTCCTCTACGCGCAGCCCGTGAGCCGCATCGTCCGGCTCAGCGTCGAGGACGTGATCCGCGTCGGCGAGACCGTGCTGCTGAGGCTCGGGGATCCAGCCTCGCCCGTTCCCGCACCGGTCGCTGACTTGCTGCTGGAGCACATCGCGAACCGCGACAACATGAACACCGCCACCAACCCGGCGTCCCGCTGGCTCTTCCCGGGCCGCCGAGCCGGCCAGCCGTCCCGCCCGGATCATCTGTCCGCGCTCCTGAACGAGGTCGGGGTCCCGGCCACCGCTGCCCGCGGCGCCGCCATCCGCCAGCAGCTCCTCGAGCTGCCCGCCCCTGTCGTCGCGGACGCCCTCGGCTACCACGACAAAACCACCAGCCGCCTGATCAGAGAGGCCGGCGGGACATGGAGCCGATACGCCGCTGGCGATCACACGGACGACCATGCACACGCCCAGACCTGTGCCCGCGGAACGTGAAGGCAGGCTGGTGCACTCACCTGCTAAGATCTTCGTCAGTAGTGAGCCTTCCTGGCCCGGATACAACATCCGCCCAGGGAGGCTTTTTTCATGCCCTGGCGCCGCTTGTCCGGGGACCAGCGCTCATCAAACAGGCGTCAGCCCCAAGCCTCGGTATCACCCGATCCGGGCATGCGGGGCGCGCGCCGGTTGGCCACCTCTGCAAAGGAGTCACGTGCCAGACGTATCCATTCGCCTCGCAGGCATCGCCGACCGCCCCGTAGTGGAGCGGCTATGGCTGATGTTCCGCCATGACATGTCGGAGTTCGGCAGTCTGCTGCCCAACACTGATGGAACCTTCCGCAGCGACCGGCTCCACATGGCCTTCTCTGAGCCCGACTGGGCGCCATACCTCCTCACAAGCGGTGACAGCCCCGCTGGGTTCGCATTCGTCCGCAGTCTGACCGCCCCGACACGGGTGCTGAACAGCTTTTTCGTGGTGCGCGGCGCACGGCGGACAAGGATCGGGCTGCACGCTGTTCAGGAGATCGCGGCCAGACACCCCGGCTCGTGGGAAGTCGCGTTTCAGGATGCCAACATCGCCGCGGTGCACTTCTGGCGTCGCGTCGCCACGGAGATCGCCGACGACGCATGGACAGAGGAACGCAGACCGATACCAGGTCGGCCCGACCTGCCTCCTGACGTATGGATCTCGTTCAACACCCCTGCGGAGACGCACGACTGACTATCAATGCGGGGAAGCCGCCGAGCACATTCGGCGGCACCGCCCACGCTGGCTGGGCAAGGCAATGGGGTCACCGAGCTGCTTTCGCTACACACCGTCAACATCGCCCTCGCTGCACCCAAGAACTGGCGACAGTTGAATACGCGAGCCCACCAGTAAGTAAGTAAAGGCCGTGTGCGGAGACCTGGAGCCGCTGACCCGCGCGGTGCCCCCCCGCCTCCTGATGCGGCAGCAGAGCGCGAGCCCGCCAGCGTCCTCCTGTAGGGGGGGCCGGACTGCGTTCAGTGTTTGTTGTCGTGGCCGATGAAGAGCTCCAGCAAGGCCCGAACGGGCAGGTGGCTTTCAGCCGGATGGCGGAGCGGCCCCTCCAGGAACGCGCTCACGGGGGCACGGCCTGCACCGAACCGGCTGCCCGACCTGCTGACGCAGGGTTCGGGTCCCCGGTCACCGGTGGCGAAGCCGATATCGGATTCCGGTTCAGCGGCGGTGTCTTCCCCTCGGTTCGGCCGACGGCACCGAGGCGGTCAGCGTACGGTGGCGAACCGCAGAGCGTCCCCGGTGATGCGTGTGGCGGCGAACTCGGTTCCGGCGACGAACCGCATCATCGGCCCGAACATCGGGGCAGCGAGCGATCCGGTGAAGTACAGGCCGGGGATGGACGACTCGAAGGTCCCGGTCAGATGCGGAGCCTTCGAGCCCTGCACACAGGCCAGCACTCGCCGTAGCGCAGGCGACAGGAACGGTACGGCGTCCAGGTCGAGGCGGTAGCCGGTGGCCGTCAGCACGTGATCGACGGTGAGGGTCTCCGGCGACGTGCCGTCGGTCCCGGTGACCTCCAGGCGGACCGCGCCCTGGGATGTCGCCACGGCGTGGGCGACTCGACGTGAGTTGCGTACCGGCACGATGCCCTCCACCCGGTCCCGCAGCCACCAGCCGCCCGAGGGGCCCAACGCGCGCCTAAACAGCAGCAGTCGGGCCGACGCGGGCAGCCGCCGCACTGCGCCGGGGGCCTTGCACACCGCGGCCAGGATCCAGCCGGTTCCCAGCGGTGAGGCGGGCTTGGCCAGGCGCTGGGCCCAGGGGCGGACCAGGTCGGGCGTCATCCCCCACAGCACCCGCCGGTCGCGGACCAGCACCTCCACCTCGGCGCCGGCCTCGTGCAGCAGCGCCGCGCTCTCCAGCGCGGACTGGCCCCCGCCGATCACGGCGACCCGCCGGCCCGCATACGCCGACAGGTCGGTGTGCTGGCTGGTGTGCGACACCAGGGCATCGGGCCCAGGCCCTTCGGGTGCGAGCCGCAGCAACTCCTTCGGAATGTGGGCCAGTCCGTTCAGGCCGGTGGCCACGACGACGGCCGCGGCCGCGCATTCCTGCCCATCGTCCAGCCGCACCACGAGCCCGGCGCCGGACGTGGCCTGGTCGACGGCCACCACCCGGGCAGGATCCACCTCACCGACGTACCGCTTCTGAAACCACTGCCCGTAGCGCACGAACACGTCGCACGGGATCGGCGTCAGCTCGGTCAGCTCACCCTGGCCGTGCACCCGGCGGAAGTCCGCCAGACGCCCGCCGGGCTCCGGTGCCGACAGGTCGGTGGCGGCCGGCGTCGACTTCAGGAACATCCCGGTGGCCATGGCGTGCCGCCAACTGCCCATCACCTCACCGAAGATCCGCACCGCAGCCCCGGCGGCCCGCAGGTGCGCGGCCACCGACAACCCGTACGGCCCGGCCCCCACCACGACAATCGGAAGCCCCGCGCTCCCGGCGAACGCCTGCTCGCGGGCAGGGCGCTGCCCCGGAAGAGACTGCGTCATGAATCCCCCAACTGGTCCTCGCCGCCTTCCCCAAGACGGCGCGACACTCCGGGATGGTGCGCCGGCCAACGGCCGCCGCACCCGTCCCCCTCCGTGCCCGAGTGTGCCCCCGCCCGCCGGAGCGGGCCTACCGAAGTGACCCACCTTGACCAAAATCTGGGCGAAGCAACCTCCCGGTGCAGACCGTCCGGACTTCGGCCCGTTCGCCCAACTGGCCCGGGGCGTCGGCCTGGAAACCCCCGGGTTCCTCAGCCCGCACTGGATACTCGCCTCCCTCGCCAACATCGTGACCTGGGAGTTCGTCGGCTACAACATGATCATTATGTTCGCCGCGCTCCAGTCGGTCCCGCCCACGCTGTACGAGGCCGCGGCCATGGACGGCGCCGGCGCCTGGCGCATCGCCTGGCACATCAAGATCCCCGCCATCCGGCAGGCACTCATGCTGAGCGTGATCTTCTCGGTGATCGGCACCTTCCAGATGTTCAACGAGCCCAAGCTGCTGTCCGGGCTCGCGCCGGAGGCCATCAGCACGTCGTACACCCCGAACATGTACGCCTACACGCTCGTCTTCACCAATCAGGAAGTGAACTACTCCTCGGCCGTCTCCTTCCTGCTCGGCGCGGTGATCGTGGTCGTCTCCTACGCCGTGCAATTCGCGTCCCATCGGAGGGCCCGCCAGTCATGACCAGTCCCACCACCTCCACCCCGGCTCACCGTCCGTCCGGCCGACGCAGCAATGTGCTCACCCTGCTGAGGCTGGCCTGCCTGGCCTACTTCCTGCTGCCGCTGTTCTGGCTCGTCGTCTCGGCCACCAAGGACAACGGCTCGCTGTTCTCCACGTTCGGCCTGTGGTTCGGCGGCGGCTTCGACTTCTTCGCGAACCTGCATGACGTGTTCACCTACGACGGCGGCGTCTACGGCCGGTGGCTGCTCAACACCGCGCTCTACGCCGTGGTCAGCTCGGTCGGGGCGGCCTTTCTGGCGGCGCTGGGCGGGTATGCCTTCGCCAAGTTCCGCTTCCCGGGGCGCAATCTGCTCTTCTCCATCGTGCTGGGCTCAATCATGGTGCCCAGCACCGTGCTGACGATTCCGACGTACCTGCTGTTCAGCAAGATGGGGCTGGTCAACACACCGCTCGCGGTGATCGTGCCGATGCTGGTGAGCCCCTTCGGGTTCTACCTGATCCGGGTGTACGCCGAGGACGCCGTTCCCGACAGCCTCATCGACGCGGCACGCATGGACGGAGCCGGCGCGTTCCGTACCTTCTGGCAGGTGGGCTTTCGTCTCCTCCTGCCGGGACTCGTCACCGTCCTGCTCTTCCAGCTCGTGGCCAGCTGGAACAACTACTTCCTGCCGCTGATCATGCTCAACAACCCTGACCTGTACCCCGTGACCATCGGCCTTGCCCAGTGGCAGGCCCAGGCGGCCGGAGTGGGCGGCGCCCACGCCCTGTTCTCGATCGTCATCACCGGATCACTCGTCTCGATCCGTCCGCTCATCGCAGCCTTTGTCCTGCTCCAGCGCTACTGGCAGGGCGGCCTCGCCACGGGCTCCGTCAAGGACTGACGGGTGAAGCCCTCGGCTTCCTCCGGGACCTCGCCGAGAACCTCCTCGATAGACAGCGCGGATGGCCTTCCTGACGGCCCGGGCGGGGCCGTCGGGGACGACATGCCCGACCACAGCCTCGGGGTCCAGTACCTCCGGCCCTGTTCGCAGGTGAGGTAGTTGGTGTGCGGGGCGGTGGCTGATCGGGTGTGTTGTTGATTCGTTGAGAGGAAGGTGTGAGAAGCCGTATTTCTATCGATGATGAGGGCGGCTGAGCTTGACTCTGTCGGGGATCTTGGAGCGGTCGAGGCCAATTGCCCAGCGTTCGCCAGGACTTCGACCGGGGGATGCCGTGCTGGTCTAGGAAGGTCTGGAAGGCGGTCGGTGGCCGTGGTGAGGCGGGTTCCTCAGTCGGTGGCAGGCCGCTGAGGCGTTCGATGTTCACGGCGATGGCCGTGAGTACGTGTTGCAGCTGGGTTTTCGGCTGTCCTCGGTAGCGGCAGTGGCGCATGCCGTGTCCGTGGGCGAACTCGTTGATGGTGCCCTCGACTCCGGAGCGGACCGCGTAGCGGGTCTTCCAGTCGGGGGTCTGCTGCTCGGCGCGGGCGCGGAGTTGCAGGTCGCGGAGTTCTCGTGGGGGAAAGCCCACGGTCCGGGCGCTGTCGGCGGTGGTGGTGCACCGGGTGCGGACCGGGCAGGGGCGGCACTGGCTCTTGGTGAACCGGGCCACGATCAGGGGTGCTGCGGTGGGTGAGGAGGTCGGGTAGGGGCCGTGCCAGCCCTGGCTGACCTGGCCCTGGAGGCAGGTGACCTGTCGGCGGTCGAAGTCGATGTGGAAGTCGTCCCTGGGTTGCTCGCCCGCGCGATCTGCGCGGTCAGAGAAGGGACTTGCTCACCGGAACGGGAACGGAGCGACAACGCACACCCCAACAGCGACATCGGCCTACGGGACAGCCCCGAACATGCCCGTTGATCATGCCGCCGCACCGGGAAACACCAAGATCCCCGACAGAGTCAAGCTAAGCCCAATACCGGTAACTTGTGGGCTTTGGTGTGCATTTGAGTCGTTTGGGTTTAGTGGCGTCGATGATGGTGATCGCCGCTGCCTGACGGTGTGGATCTGTTGCGGTTGTTCAGGGCCGGTAGACCATCCCCGGCTGGGGTTTGGCGGGGGCGAGCAGCTGCGAGACCGTGACGATGGTGTAGCCGCGCTGCTTGAGTGCCTTGATGATTCCCGGTACGGCGGGCACGGTTCCTTTGTGCAGGTCGTGCAGCAGGATGATGCCGTCGCGGTGGGTCTGGTCGAGCACCCGCTTGGTGATCAGGGCCGAGTCGGTCGTCTCGTAGTCTTTGGCCGTGACGCTCCACAGCACCTGTGCCAGTCCCAAGTCCCGGCAGATCTTGGCCACATCGCGGTTGGTGCGGCCCTCCGGCGGACGCATCAGGATGGGCCTGGTTCCAGTGATCTTCTCGATGGCGCTCTGTGTCCGGGTCAGCTCCTGACGGGCGTCGTCCGCGTCGATATCCGTCAAAACCTCGTGATACCACGTGTGATTGCCGATTTCGTGTCCCTCGCGCGAGATGCGGCGCAGGATCTCGGGGTACTTCTCGATGTGGCCCTTGCCCTGCACGAAGAACGTCGCGTGCAGATCCTCCTGCTTCAGGATGTCCAGCAGCTTGGGGGTCGTCAGGCTGGGGCCGCCGTCGAAGGTGAGGGCCACGCACTTCGCCTTGCGGCAGTCGACGTTCCCGGCCACCGATCCCGATGCCTTGCCGCGGGCGGCTCGTGGCGAGGTGTGATCGTAGGTCGTGACCGTCAGTGCCAGAATCAGCGCGACGGCCACGGCTGTTGCGACGGCGATGAGTATGCGAGACCGTCGTATTCGCACCTTGAGGGGCATGCGAGACCTTTCCATGGTTCGAGTTGTTGCGGCAATTGGTTAGTGACGACCTTCACGGCGCTCAGGTTGTTCTCGGCGCGGCGACCGCGGGACCACTCGAACCCGCTACCGCGTGCTGGTGAAGCCCGGCTTCGCCGCGAGGTCTCGCAGGTGCACGTCAAGTGTCAGGCGTTGCCTCAGGAGGCGTCCGAGCCGACGCTCCACCCACGTGTGGACAAGCGCGGCCAGACCCAGCATGCAGATGACGGACACCGCTATCGAAGGCAACGGCCCCAGCCCTGGAGCTGCCTTGATCAAGCCCTTGGCCAGGGGAATTCCGACGCTTTGGTGGACGAGGTAGAAGGGGTAGGTGAGCCCCCCGGCGGTGACCAGCCAACGCCATTGCAGTCCCGCCCACGGTCCGACACCGGCCAGTGCCAGCAGCCCGAGACAGAGGGTCATGATGGCCGCGCACACGGCCCAGGAGGGCCGGCCCTCGCCGGGGGACGTGGTGGCATGGTCGGCCACCCGGAATTCGAGCACGGTGAGTTCGTAGCACCAGGCGAAACCCAGCAGAAGCCACAGCAGGAGGTTCCGTCCGAACCTGCGCATGAGGTAGAGCACGATCCCGGCGACGAAGAGGCCGATGTATCGGGTCAGTACGAATTCGTTGAGCAGTGGCGAGTGAAGTTCAAGGGTGATGACACCGGCCAGGAGCCACGCTCCGCAGAAAGCAACCATCCGCCGATAGGACAGTCCGGAGATGAGCAGCACGGCCATCAGCAGGTAGAAGCGAGCCTCCACCCAGAGTGTCCAGCTGACTCCGCTGACCAGTTTGAGCCCCAGTGGCCCCGGAACCATCGTCAGGTTTCCCAGAACTGTACGAGTGTCGATGTGCGTGGCGGCAGGCCAATGGCCCATCCGTGCGACCAGGACAAGCATGACGACCAGGAGCACCGTGCACCAGTAGGCCGGGAAGAGCCGTGATATGCGGGAGACCGTGAACTGTGCGGGAGTCCGTCCCCAGCAGCTCATACAGATGACGAATCCGCTGATGATGAAGAAGAACTCGACGCCGAGCCAGCCGTAGCGGCTGACCTCATGCAGGAACGGGGCGAAATCCCTGAGCTCGGTCTTTCCCCAGAAGTGCGGGGTGGGCGTCCCCAGAAAGTGATACGCAGCCACCATCACCGCTGCTACCAGGCGGAGCCCGTCTATTGCGGCCAGGCGCGCCTGCCCACTCTGCGATCTACTCGAGTCGATGGACCCACTCGGCTTACTGCGTTCCTGGATCTGCCTTCCTGTTCCATGGCGCAGACTCATGCGACGCACCCCATGTCCCGGGATCGGCCGTCGCGTACGACGAAGGAGTATCCACATTCCGGGGGTCACCTCACTTCTTGGCGGCCATCAGGATGTCGGGCGAGATGTCTGGCAGTTGCCGGTATCGATGTGGTCGATGAAGCGCCAGCCGCCGCGGCTGGTTGCCGCAGTCGACGTCGAGCATGCGGTGTTCGGGGCGCAGCCCGTGCTCGACGAGGTAGTCGAACTGCATCTGCCCGAGCGCCAGCCACCGTTCGTGCGTCTGGCTACCGACCGCGGCCTCGAGGTTGCGGTGGGTGTCGGAGGCCATCGCGGCCCGGTTGTAGCCGACGTGGTCGGGGTGCTTCAGGCGCAGCCAGGCGTCCCGGCTGAGGTACGGCGTGACGCTGCCGTGGTGCCGCAGGGCGTAGTCGATCTTGTGGGTGAGGGCGGCGCGGCTGTCGCCCAGTTTCTTCGGCGACTTGGCGTCAGCGGGCATGGCGAAGTGACCTCCGTGCTGAGGGGACCCTTGCAAAGGGGGACCGTTGAGAAGGGGCCCGGATTGAGGGGGACCCCTGATGAGGGAATGACCGATGCAGTGGCGCGGCGCAGTCAGACGCGGCGCAGTCAGACGCGGCGCCGCAGGAGCAGCATGGTGGCGGCCGTGAGCAGAATGGCGAGGCCGACGAGGACGGCGGTGTCGGTCCACTGGAAGGTCCAGTAGTCGCCGACGGGATTGGCCTCGTAGAAACGGGCGACGTACCCGTGCTGGGCCATGCACTCCTTGAGCTGGGCGCTTGAGGGGAAGGGGCAGTTCAAGACGTCGTCGTGGCGGCCGGAGGCGGTGATGAGGCCGTAGTGGCCGGTCGACCACTTCTCGCCCATCGGCGGCTTGGGAACGCTGCCGGCGCTTACGTAGGTATGCGCCGAGACCAGCAGGCGCGTCCTGTGTGTCCACTCCAGCAGGAGGGTCATCGCCCCCGTGACCAGGAGGGTCAGGCCCATCGCGGCCAGGACCCGGCGGGCCAGCAGACCCAGCAGCGTGCCTGCCGCCAGGCCGAAGAGAGCGGCGGCCACGACGCGCGGGCCCGAGCCGCTCAGGGCCGTGCTGTCGTACCAGAACAGGCCGTAGCTGCGGTCGGCGGCCGGCCGCCACCACCATGCGAACACTCCCGCCAGCAGGCCGGAGACGGCCACCGTGGTCGCCGCGGCGAGGGCGATCCGGGAGGCGAACCACTGGCCGCGGCTCATGCCCTGGCCGAGGACCATGCGGTGCGTGCCCAGTTCCCGGTCGCGGCCCAGCAGCGGGGCACCCCAGAAGACGCCGATCATGACGGGCAGCGCGATGTTCAACGTCCCCAGGTACTTCAGCGGTTCGGTGTCCAGCAGCAGGGGCAGGCCGGTGCCGGGTTGGGTGCAGTACAGCGGCCCGGTGCCGCAGTGGTCGAACAGCCCACTGTGCAGGGCGTCCAGCATGCCCGATCGGTAGTACGCGGCGATCGCCGCGGCGGCGGCCAGGACGGCCGCGCCGATGCCGACCAGCACTCGCTGCTGGCGCCACGCGAGCCAGAGGGAACCGCTCCAGAGGGAACCGTTCCGGAGGGAGTCCTTCACGCCGCCGCCTCCGTCGGCTCGGCGCCGTCCGGGCGCACCGTGTCGCCGGCGCGGAGGTAGCTGATCAGGATGTCCTCCAGCCTGGGCCGCTCGACGTGCCAGTCGCCGCGCAGTGGCCCTCGCTGCCGTACCAGGGCGGTCAGCTGTCGGCCACCGGCCCGGCGGTGTACGACGGTGTGCCGTGCGAGCAGGGCATCGGCCTGGTCGGCGTGCCCGGTCAGTACGGCGTGGTTCTCGCGCAGTACCTCGGCGTCCTCGCACAGCTCGATACGCCCGTCCCGCAGCACCACTACCCAGTCGCAGGTCTGCTCCAGTTCGGGCAGGACGTGCGAGGACAGCACGATGCTCGTGCCGCGCTCGGCGGCCTCGGCCATCAGCGCCGCCATGATCTCACCGCGCGCCACGGGGTCGAGGTCGGCCATCGGCTCGTCGAGCAGCAGCAGTTCGGGTCGCTTGCCGAGCGCCAGGGCGAGCGCGACGCGGGTGCGCTGCCCGGGGGACAGCTCGCCGACACGGGCCGCGAGTGCGATGCCGCCCTCGCGGACCGTCCGCTCGGCGACAGCCTGGTCCCACGAGAAGTTCAGCTTCCGCCCCATCCGCAGGGTGTCCGCCACGGTGAAGCGGGGGTAGAGCGGCTTGTCCTGGGTGAGCAGAGCGACCCGGGCTCGGGCCTCGGGAGTCCCCGGGGCGGCGGCGTCCAGTACCTGTATCTCCCCGGTGCGGGGGCGCAGCAGGCCGCCGGCCAGATGCAGCAGGGTGCTCTTGCCGGCGCCGTTGCGTCCGACGAGGGCGGCGATACGGCCCCCGGGCACAGTGAACTCGCAGTCTCTCAGGGTCCAGCCGCCTCGCGCCCGGTACCGGAATCCGAGTCCCGTGGCGCGCAGCGCGGCCGGCGCGTCAGGCCCGGTCATGCGTCCTCCTCTTCCGCTCCCCGTCGCCCGGGGTGCTGCTGTCTGTCCTGCTCGTTGTCGTAGGCGTCCAGGGTGGTGGTGACCAGGGCGAGGATGTCGGCCCGTTCGAGCCCCGCCGCCCGTGCGCGTGCCGTCCAGGCGGTGAGGTCCGCGCGCAGGGGCGAGTGGTCCTCCGCGCCGGGCCGCGCGAGCGACCGCGTCACGAAGGTCCCCAGCCCGCGGCGCAGTTCGACCAGGCCGGCCTGCTCCATGTCGCGGTAGGCCCGCAGCACGGTGTTGGGGTTGATGGCGGTCTCCGCCACTACCTCCCTGGCCGTGGGCAGCTTGTCCCCGACCTTCAACGTGCCCATCCGAAGCGCCCGTTCGGTCTGCTCCATGATCTGCACATAGGCCGGTACGCCGCTGCCACGGTCGATCCGGTACTCGACCACATCACCTTCCATGACCACAGTGCGTCCAGCACACTTCCACTAATGAATTAATACAAGCATGGTGGGAACATGGCAGCGTTGTCAAACAGGAGCACTGCCCTAACTAGTGCACCCCCGACACCGCCGGGTGATCCCCTGCCAGGCAGGCGGATAAGGGGTATGCGGTCGACCGGCGTCGTCGTGGGAGTGCACCTTCCGGACCTGGGGGCGGGCTGGTCGAGTCGGCCGGGCGCGGGGCCGCACCGGGTCTTGGACTCGGCGGCGGACGGTGCGCTCAGCCGGTGCCGCCGGGGCGGCGGGCGAGTACACCCGCGATGGTGAGGAGGACGAGCAGGACGCCGGTGAACCACGTCATTGCGGCGGTCACGGTGGTGTAGAGGGTGGCGATGCCGAGGCCGATCGGGGGCAGGGTGAGGCCCAGGTAGGCGATGAGGAAGAGCCCGGCGAGAGCTTCGCCGCGTTTGGCGGGCGTGGCCATGGCCACGACGGTGCCGACCGCGGACTTGAACAGCACTCCGGCGCCAATGCCGGCCACGATGCCGGCCACCAGGAATACGGGGAAGCTGGCGGTGCGCATGCCGATGGCCAGTGCTGCCACCCCTGCGGCCTGGGCGAACAGGCCGATATTCCTGCGTATCTTGGCATCGAGGCGGCCGGTGAGCGACTGGGCCGCCGCGGCGGCACCGAACACGGCGAACACGATCAGCCCGGCCAGTGCGCGGGAGGGGTGGTGCAGGGTGTGGCCGACGAACCCGGGGGCCAGCGAGGTGAACAGGCCGAAGACCGCGAAGGACGCGAAGCCCGCGGCTGCGGCGGCCACGTATCCGGCCGGGTCGCCGTGGTCGGCGCTGACGCGCTGCGGGCGGTACGTCGGCCTGACGGGCTGCTCCTCGACTGTCTCGGGGGTGAGCGCGACCGCGGCGACGCTGATCAGCAGCAGGGCGCCGAAGACGAGGTAGGGCAGGCGCAGCGGCGCGTCGAGGTACTGGGCGAGGAGGCCGGCGACGAGTGGGCCGAAGCCGAGGCCGCCGATGTTGGCCGCGGTGGAGACGACCTCGAAGCGTTGCGAGGAGGCGCCGGGGCGGTGCGCGCTGTGCAGTTCGTGCAGGTGCGCGGTGGCGGTCGCGGTGAGCATGCCGACACCGAGGCCGGTGACCAGCCTGGCGAGGAGGAGGACCGGCAGGGACGGTTCGGTGAGGAACAGCGCGGCGGCGACCAGTTCCAGCGTCAGCGCCGTGATCAGGACCTTCCTTCGGCCGATCCAGTCCGAGACGTGCCCGGCCAGCAGCAGACTGGTCAGTACGCCGATGGCGTAGACGGCGAAGACGATCGTGACCGTGAACGTGGAGAAGCCCTCGCGTGCCTGGTACAGGGGGTACAGCGGCGTCGGGACGGTGGAGAACGCCATGGCTGTGACGAACACCGAGGCGATCATCCAGAACCCGGCACCGTACCTGCGGGCCGAGTGTTGCGTGTCGCCGCCCTCGGCGGGTGCCCGGCGAGCGGGCCGCGGTCCGGACAACGACATGTGACTGCTCCGATTTCGTGAAGGTTGTCGGCCGGCGTCCGGGATCGACGTCGGCCGTGGGGGTCGGTCGCTGCCCCGGGCCCATCAGCCCGGGGCAGCAGCGACGCGATCCCGGCCGCGATCGGCATCGGGAAGTTTCACGGGACGATCAGGCCAGCTGGCCGTGGGCCTGGGCCCACTTGACCTCGGCCCCAGCGGCCTCGCCGCCGGTGGCCTCCGCCTGGGCGCGGCCCACCGACTCCATGACGGCGGCGTAGCCCGGGCTGACACTCGCGTAGATGCCGCCCCAGTCCGCCCAGTCTTCGCGGGCCCAGGTCTTCTGCAGCTCGGCCGCCACGCCAAGGACGTCGATGACCTTGACGCCGGCCCGGCTCAGGCGCTCGATCGAGATCCGCTGAGCCTCGTCGGAGTAGGTGCCCGAGGCGTCGATGACGGCGTACACGTCGTATCCCTCGGCGAGGGCCGACAGCGCGGGCTCCACGACGCAGATGCTGGTCATGATGCCGGCGACGAGGAGCGTACGGCGGCCGGTCTGCTCGACGGCGCGGCGGAAGCCCTCCACGTCCCACGCGTTGATCTCGCCGTGACGCTGGACATACGTCGCCTTGGGCGCGTTCTCGAACACCTCCGGGATCAGCGGGCCGTTCGGGCCCTCGGGGACCGATGCGGTGGCGATCACCGGGGCGCCGACCAGGGCGGCGGCCTTGGCCAGTACGGCCACGTTGTTGCGCAGCTCGCGGACGTTGGTGTGGTTGACGATCTGCAGCAGACCGCTCTGGTGGTCCACCAGCAGTACCGCGGCGTCTGCGGGGTCGATGAGGCCGTTGTTGCTCGACATGATGTCTCCCTGGGGTAAGGGCGGACGTCCGGCACCGGGCCGAATGTCCTGGTTTCACCAGCAGCGTCCTTTGCTGCTGATGACCTCTTCAACCCCCTGCCGCAGTGGTCGCTTCCCATGTCGGGGAGATGGTTCAAGATGACGGTAATCTCTTTCAGAGATAGCCTGGGGTTCGGCCGTACGGAGTGTGGGATGGATCTTCGGCAGATGGAGGTCGTCGTCGCGGTCGCCGAGGAGGGCGGCTTCAGCGCGGCGGCGCGACGCCTACACGTGGTGCAGTCCGCGGTGTCCACCACGGTGCGCGCTCTTGAGCGCGAGTTGGGCGCATCGCTGTTCCACCGGACCACCCACCGGGTGTCCCTCACCACGGCGGGCCAGGCGTTTCTCCCGGCCGCCCGTGCCGCGCTACAGGCCGCCGAACAGGCCCGAGCCGCCGTCGACTTGACCAAAGCAGAGCTCCGGGGAGAGATCGCGATCGGCGTCATGCAGGGTCTCTACACCGGCCTCGCCCAGGCGTTGGCCGCCTTCCGTCACCAGCATCCGCAGGTGACGGTCAGGCTTCGCCAGGCGTCAGCGGACGACCTCCTGCGGGCACTGCGCGACGCCACCATGGATGTGGCCGTCGTCGCGCTGGCCCGTCCCCAGCAGCGAGGACTGGCCGCACGCCTGCTGAAGGAGGAGGAGATGGTCCTGATCACGGCGCCGGGGCGCGCCGTGGAACCCGAGCGACCGGTCACCCTCGCCGAGGTGGCCGGCCTGTCACTGGTGGAATTCCCCGTCGGCTGGGCGATCCGGCACTCGGTCGACCGTGCCTTTCGTACGGCCCTCGTCGACCGCGTCGCCACCTTCGAGGTCAACGACATTCTCAGCGCCGCCGACCTGGTTCGCCTGGACCTGGGCGTGTGCATCATGCCGGAATCCCTGGCCGCCCGCTTTCCCGACCTGACGACACGCCGGTTCGCCCAGAACGCACCGACCTGGAAGGTGATGGTGGTGCATCCCCGCGGGCAGGTGTCTCCGGCCGTCACCGCTCTGCTGCGTCACATCACGTAGGCAGCGGCCTGGCCGCACAGCAGGGCGGACACCTGGGGGTGGCGGGCGAGGAGGTCGGCGAGTCGGTGTTCGCCGAACTGGCGGATGGCGTCGGCGGAGCACGGCTGAGGAACTCGTCACGGCGATCCGTACGCGCAGACGGTCCGTGACTGGCTCGCGGCCGACCCCGACCAACCCGATTCCCACAAATGACCCTCTCGCGGTCGATCAGATGGGTTACTGCCGCTCGGCACTACACCGCCCGGTCTCCCGAGATCACGGCTGCTCTTGCGTCGGTGCGAGGGCCGTGCTGCTCGATGGGGAGATCGTGGTTCGCGCCGGCCGGACTTCGGTGCGCTGCAGCGCCCGGTGCATCGCACCCGGGAGGCCGCGATCCGCGCCGGCGCGGCCGCCAGCCCGGCCATCTACATCGCTTTCGACCTGCTGCACACTACCGAGCCGCTGTTCGACCACCCGTCGCTCGTGGTGGAACGGCTGGGCGAGGATGTCGGACGGACCGTCGACTGGAGCAATCCGCGGGTCGTGTGTGTCGCGACGGAGTTCACCCGCTACGACACCGTGGCGGCCGGCATGCCGCATCACCGGATCGACCTCCTGGTGTACCGCCAGTACGCGCGAGACCTGGTGACCCTGGAGCTGGTGGTCTCGGTCGCCGGGGGCTGCGGTACCCGGTCGCTGCGCGCGAGTTCGTCGGGCCGCTCGCGGCACCGCGCGCAGGTGCCGTCGGCTGCGGGCGCCTTCTGGGCGGTTTTGCCGATGAGTTCACCGTCCTCGAACGGTCTACCCAGCGACACGACCGTTCGCGACAGGAGTGCCATGTCCACCATCCAGCCAGTGATCATCACTGCCGACCAGGACGTCCTGCTCGGCTTCTATACGAAATTGTTCGGCGCCGAGGAGGTCTTCCGGGTGCCGGCGGAAGGCCCGGCCTTCTACCTCGGCTTGCGCATCGGCGACACCGACCTCGGGCTGGTGGCCAAGACGAACCCGGGGACCGGGGCGGCACCGCGGATCCTGCTCAGCATCGGTGTCGACGATGTCGACGAGATGCTCGGCCGGGTGACGGCGCTGGGCGGCTCGGTCACGTGCTGACGGCGCCTCCGGCAGCAAGATCCCTCTCAGCGCCGACAGCTGTACCGGCTCTGGAAGCGCCGACTCAGTCGGAGGCGGCGATCGTGGCGTCGGCGGAGTTGGTGAGGGCGTCGAGGCGGGCGGCGAGCTCGGGGTGGACGGTTGTCAGGTGGGGGCGGGTCGCGTTCAGGGGGCGGACGAGGGCGGCGGGATCGTCCTGGGCGAGGGCCGCGTCGAGTTGGCTGAGCGGGAGGCGGGCGGCGGTGGGGAGGTCGGTGAGGGCGGTGATCTGGCCGGCGATGCGGCGCAGGCCAGCGGCGTTGTTTCGGGCCCAGGCGGTGAGGGTGCGGTCGGCGGCGCGGCGTTCGCGGGTGGCCTTAACGCGTTGTTCGCCGGTGGTTCCGGTGGGGCCGGGTCGGCCTCGCAGGTAGCGGCGTTCGGCGGCCTGGCGGCTGGCGACGCCGAGCGGGTGGGCGAGGTCGGCCCAGCTGGCGCCCGCGCCGCGTGCTGTTTCGATCAGGCCGGTTTCCCATCCGGCGAGCTGTTCGCGGACCTGCCGCAGCAGCAGGAGGGAGGCCAGGGCCTGTTCCGGTCCGGGGCCGGCATCAGGGGCGTCGGAGGTGGTTTGTCGGGCGGCATACAGAGCGTCGTCTATGGCGTGCAGGGCCGCGGCGGCGGCGAGGAACGAGGTCGGGCTGCGGCCGTCGGTGCGGGAAGAGGCCGGCTGGTCGGCTGCTGTCATGGACACCTCCCGAGTGTCGTCGGTTCGATGACTGCGTGCTTGTCATCCATTGGATGACATGTTACAACGGTTTGCGTAAGGCGCATTGGCAGGTACTGCCGCGAACCTTCTGGAGGTGTTTCACGATGTTGATGCGCACCGACCCCTTCCGTGAGCTCGACCGGCTGGCTCAGCAGCTGGTGGGCCCGGGCACGTGGTCGCGGCCGTCCGCGATGGCGATGGACGCCTACCGCGAGGGTGACGAGTACGTGGTGGCTTTCGACCTGCCGGGGGTGAGCCCGGAGGCGATCGACATCGACGTCGAGCGGAACATGCTGACCGTCAAGGCCGAGCGCCGGCCCGTGGCGAAGGCCGACGACGTGCAGATGGAACTCTCCGAACGGCCGCTGGGCGTCTTCTCCCGTCAGATCGTGCTGGCCGACATGCTGGACACCGACCGCATCAAGGCGGACTACGAGGCCGGGGTGCTCACCCTGCGCATCCCGATCGCCGAGCGCGCCAAGCCCCGCAAGATCGCCATCGGCGGGGAATCCTCCCGCAAGGAGATCTCCGGCTGACCCCGGCGAAAAGAGCCGATCAACGGCGGAGGGCGGGCACCTGATCTCCCCTTCACCCCGCCCTCCGCACCCACCGGAGCACAGCAGCCGAAGAAGGGTGGCGGCCGAGGTGACCCTGCGAATCGAAGCGTTCCTCGACCAGGTCAAGGAGCGCGGCGAATACCAAAGTGAGCAGGAAGCAGAACGCGCGGCCCGCGTGGTCCTTGCCCTGCTGGGCGCACACCTGGTCGGCGAGGTACGTGCCCAGCTGGCGGCGCGCCTGCCGGAGGGCTTCGCCCTGATCCTGCTCAACCCGCTGCAAAGCGCCGAACCGCTGCCACCGGAGCGGTTCATCAGGGCGACGGCGGCCTGGATCGAGGGGGCCACCGAGCAGACCGCCACCTGGGACGTCAGCGCCGTCCTCAGCACGGTCGCCGACGCGGCCGGCGACGACCTACTGGCGCAGATCCTGCTCCAGCTCCCCCCGGGCTACGACCTCCTCTTCGGCCGCCCCCAGCCCACGTGACCACACCCCCGGTGTCGGAGCACCGACACCACGCTCGGTGACAGAAAGGCAACCACCGCAGTGATGTCCGACCGACGTGCACTGCTCCAGCACGCGCCCGTGATGACGTACGAGGAGATGCTGGAGAAGGTCCGCCACGAAGGCGCCTACCCCACCCGGGAACGGGCCGAAGAAGCCGTCCGCCTGGTGCTATCGGGACTCGGACGCCAGCTGACGGGCGAGGAACGCGTCGAACTGGCCGCCCGCCTGCCCCTTCAAGCCGCACGCATCCTCACCGAACAGATCCCCGACATTGAGCCCCTGACCGGCTGGGCCTTCGTGAAAGACCTCGCCACCCGCAGCGGTATGACCCTGGCCACCACCCGCTGGGACACCGGCTCCGTCCTCGTCGCCGTCGCCGCCCTGGCCGGCCCCGAACTGCTCACCCGCATCCTGCGCCAGCTCCCCACCGGCTACGCGCTTCTGTTCGGCCGCGCCGAACTCACCCAAGCTGCCTGAGCGCGTGCCATCGCACTCTGATGAAGGCGGCTTCACTCACCGGCGGTCGGTGTTGTCCGCCTGTCGCCCGGCGTGGTGATCAGGCCGGGGCCTTCGGCTGTGCCTCGCCGCCCTGGGTGCGCAGTTGCTCGTTGATGCGCTGGGCTTCTTCGAGCTGGTCTTCGAGGATGACGATGCGGCATGCGGCCTCGATCGCGGTGCCCTGGTCGACGAGTTCGCGGGCGCGGGCGGCGATGCGCAGTTGATAGCGGGAATAGCGGCGGTGGCCGCCTTCGGAGCGCAGCGGGGTGATCAGGCGGTGCTCGCCCAGGGCGCGGAGGAAGGCGGGGGTGGTGCCGAGCATCTCGGCGGCCCGGCCCATGGTGTAGGCGGGGTAGTCGTCATCGTCGAGATTGTCGACGGGACGGGAACTGGCAGGGGGCATAGACCTCTTCTTCCAGGGGACACGTCGGGGGGCCCGAGCGCCGTACGGCACCCGGGCCCCGAGCTTTCAACACCATCTACCGGCCAACTGTGCCGGCCTTCTTTGTCCGCAGGTTCCGCCCGGGAGGGCGGGCCTGCAGGGATCGCGGATGCGTGACCGGGGACCACCTTCCAATCCGGGGCCTTGCGGTACCCGGGCGGACTTCTTCCTCGCCCGGGCGATCCTGATGGCGTCTGCTCCTTACCTCATTCGGTTACACGGTTGTACTGCTGGATAACGCGGGTACTGCTCGCAACCCCTGGGGGAGGGGGCCGCGTCCTGCTTGACCTGCATGCACGGCAGTTCATCTCTGCCGCACCCTCATCGACTTCCTGGGTACGCCAGAAACAATAACCCTGCGACGAGCCAATGTCTACTGTGACCGCAACAGGTTTTCTTGCGAGCCCATGCGCGGGCTTCTGCCGCAAATGCACCCGGAAGAGTGCCGTCCCGGGTGAAGCCCCGGCGGGCGGGCACACGCTGAGCCGGGCCGCACAACCGATCCAAGGGCGAGGTGGCAGCGCATGACCGACACGCAGACGACGCGCGCGCGAGTCCCCAGGGTCTCTGTGCGTGCCGAAGGCGACAGTCCCGCCGGTATCGCTCACGCTCGTGACGCCGTCCGCGCCTTCGCCGACGAGCTGGACCCGGCCGCGGCCCCCGGGACGGCGGAAACCCTCGCACTCGGGGTGTCCGAGCTCACCACCAACGGCCTGCGCCACGGCGGCGGCCGATACACCCTCCAACTCACCGCCACCGCCGATGCGGTGAACGTCGCCGTCAGCGACCTCAACCCCGCACCCCCGCGGGAACGTGCCCCCGACCTCAACGCTGGCACCGGCGGGTTCGGTGGTCCGTCGCCTCACCAGCAAGGTGACCATCACCCCCGGCCCCTGGCGGGGCAAGACCATCCACGTCCGCCTCCCACGGCGACCCCGGCAGCAGGAACTCCTTAGTGCTGGATTCCGCTTTCGGTGGGTATAGCTGCTGGTAGCGGGGCGGTTGCGGGTACTCGGGGGCGGGTGCTGGGTCATGGTGCTGAGGGCACGGCCGGGCCGTAACGAGGGTGAGCAGGCGGTGGTCCACCGCCTGGCGTCGGCCAGAAAGGCGCCGAAGGATGTGGTGGAGCGGTGCCGGATGGTGGAGCTGAGCTGGGACGGGTGGCTGGTCCCGCAGATCGCCGACGAGCTGAGGTGCAGTCAGAAGACGGTGCGCCGCTGGCTGCACCGCTTCAACCGCTTGGGGCTGGAGGGCTTGGAGGATCTGGGCGGGCAGGGCCGCAAGCGAAGGATCACCGAAGCCGAACGCTCGAGGATCGTTGGCCTGGTCAAGCAGACCCCGCCCGGCCGACTCGAGGTGCAGCCCTCGAACGAGATGTGGGCCGCGGACGAGTCAGGGCCCTCGGAGCGGACCTTGGACACGCTGGACACCGCGGCCCGGGACCTGGGCATCGAGGTCAGCCGCACCCAGGTGCGCCGGATCCTGCTCGCGGAAGGGGTCCGCTGGCGGCGCACGCGATCCTGGACGCGCTCGAAGGATCCGGACTTCGAGGGAAAAGGACGCGGATCGTCGAGCTCTATACCAGCCCGCCCGCCGGCGCGACGGTGGTCTGCGCCGACGAACTCGGCCCGGTGATCCCCCGCGCTGTCCCACCGGCACCGGGCTGGTCGCCGGACGGGCACCGCGTCAAGAACGAGATCGACTACTCCCGCGGGCCGGAGAAAACCTGGGTCTACGGCGCCTTACGCGTCCGCGACGGTCAAGCGATCACGATGACCGCCACTTCCCGCAACAGCGCCTTCTACCAGCGGTTCCTCCAGTTGGTCGAGGAAGCCAACCCCGCCGGGGACATCTACGTGATCACGGACAATCTGTCCTCGCACAACAGCGTGTCCACCCGCGCCTGGCTCGAGGACCACCCACGCATCAAGCACGTCTTCATCCCGGTCGGCGCCTGCTGGCTCAACCTCCAAGAAGGCTGGTGGCGCACCTTCCGCAAGACCGCCCTGGCCGGACGCTCCTTCGGCGACCCAGGCCACATCACCCACGCCATCAACGTCGCCACCGGTCAGCTCAACTCCCGCGCCCGACCCTGGATCTGGGGCAGACCCGCACCACCCACCACTGCACGCTCGTCGATCACGCCCGGAGGCTGCCCGGACTGCCACTATCAGCGGCGGCTGCACACGATCGAGGGGCGGCACGGGAAAGCGAACACGGGCCGACAACCAGCCCACTACACTCACCCAAACCGCCCCTGAACAGGGAAAACGTCAAAGTGCGGCTGGAGTACTAATACTCCAGCTGTATATCGTGATCAGCCGTCAGGCTTCGAAGCGGTGGCGGGCGGCCTCGATGTGGCCGAAGTACCGGTGGGTCCAGTCGCACATTCCGTCGACGGTTGCGCGTAGGCCCTGGCCCGGCTCGGTGAGGGTGTATTCGACACGCGGCGGGACGGTGGGGTGCACGCTGCGCTCGACCAGGCCGTTGCGCTCCAGCATGCGCAGGTTCTGAGTGAGCATCTTGTGGCTAATGCCCTCGATCCCGTTCCGCAGCTCGCTGAATCGCAGGGTGCGTTCACCGAGAGTCTCGATGATCAGGAACGCCCACTTGTTGGCGACGTCGGAGAAGATCTCTCGCGCCAATGAGTCCGCGCGCCTGAGGTCCGCTTCCTCGGATCGGCCCTTGATCTGTTTGGTCACCATCAGGTTCCTCAGTCACTAAAAAGTGCGTTCTTCCATGTCAGCGACCACTCTCTTACGGTTCCTGAGTAACCACAAGAGACCACGAGGGTCTGGAGTGACGAGCACGGGCCTACGATGCCCGGACAAGGAGACGGACGGCATGGCCATCACCCTGGTGAACCCCAGCGGATTGCCCGAGATCGATGTCTACCGGCAGGTCTCGATCGCAACTGGGTCGAAGCTGGTCTTCATCGCCGGGCAGGTCGCCTGGGACGCCGAGGGGATCACGGTCGGCGAAGGCGACCTCGCCGCGCAGGTCGAGCAGTGCTACCTCAACATCGGCACCGCCCTGGCCGAGGCCGGCGGCTCCTTCGACGACGTGGCAAGACTGACCTTCTACGTTGTCGACTGGACTCCCGACAAGATGCCCCCGCTCCTGGAGGGGATCTCCCGGGCGGCCGCAAAGCTGGGAACCACCCCGGTCCCGCCGGCCACGCTGCTGGGCGTTGCGGCACTGGACGTTCCCGACCATCTGGTCGAGATCGAAGCCACCGCGGTCCTCGGCTGAACAGATGCCCTTCGCCCGCTGAGCACCGAAGTGGCCAACTGCGGTGCGCAGTTGCCAACCAGCGCGCTCGGCACATCATGTCTGGTTCGCGGCTTGCCGGTGGTAGTAGCCGGCTCGGGACCGGGCCTGATGACGTCGCCGCCAGTCGGACCAGCCGAGCCGGTGGGCGGCGTCGTGGACGGGTCGGACGACGAGGGCGACGAACAGGCGCTGGATCTCGTTGCAGGTGAGCGGGATCAGCTCCTCCGGGGCGGGGTGCCGGGCGTGTTCGTCGGCGCGGACGGCAGCGAGGAAGGCGTGGGCGAGCATGGCAAGGGTGACCCAGCGGGTCCAGGAGACGAAGCGGCGGACCTGGTGATCGTCGAGTCCGGCGAGCCCCTTCTCGGTCTGGAAGGTCTCCTCCCTTCTTCAGCAGGACGTAGGACGGGGCTCCGGTGATCCCGTATCGCTCGGTTGCGGCCGGACAACGCGTGATGTCGGCGCGGACGGCCGTCAGGCGGCCCGTGTAGTCGTCGGCGATGCCACCCACGACGAGGTCCATCACCGGCAGGGCTCGATTGCCTTGGGCCATGTCCCGGTGCGTACATCCCGGTACCAGTCGCTCAGGTGATGCTCGGTGACGTGCTTCAGGTACTCGGCATCGGGTTTCGTTGCGTGCCGGAGCAGCGTCTCCGTGTAGGGCACCTAAAGGTGGTAACAGCGTGGGGGCACCGAGGACGAGGCACGATTCCTGGACCGCTCGCGGACGCGGTCCTGGACGGTCGAAGAACGCGTCAGCTGACCCGAAGACCGACCGCCAGCGTCAGTTCAAGGACCCGGTGCGGCGATGCGAGATCCGGAAACAGGTCCCGCAGCTGCGACATCCGGTACCGGACGGTCTGGGGATGGACGAACAACGCCGCCGCCACCTGATCCCGCCTGCCCTGGTGGAGCAGCCACGCCCGCAACGTCTCCTCCAGCCGCCGCGCGGTTGCGACAGGCAAGGTCCGCAACGGTGCGAGGGCTCGGGCACGCAGGTCTGCGAACGCGTCCACGTCGGCGCTCAGCACCAGCTCGGGCAGGTGGTCCTCGGTGTCGCGAATATCAGAGGAGAGGGAGCGCGCGCGTACGGCTCGTGCGTACGAGGCGGACGCACGAGTCCATGGCCGGGCCGGGCCGACCACGGCGGTGCGGTCGGTCAGCTGCCGCAAGAGATGTGATCGGTCGGCATCGGGGACGAGCAGCACGCCGAAGGCGTCCGGCAGATCGTCGAGGACGAGGGTGCTCGGGTCGAGCGCGCGGTAGGCAGGCCGGGCCTGGGCGGCGGGCAGCAGGACCGCAGTCAGCGAAACCGGAGGCTGCCACCCGGCCCGTTGAGCAGAGACAAGCAGCACGTCCGGGCTCGCGCCGGCGAGGAGGTCGCGGGCCAGGTGTTCCAGGTGGCGCTCGTGGGCCCGGCCCCGGGCGGCCAGTTCGTCGGCGTGGCCCGCGGCGCTCGCGGCGGAGAGCTCGTCGATGTAGGCGAAGGTCAGCTCGGCGAACTTGGCGACCTCGGCGGCGGGCAGACCTGCGGGTACGGCACCCGCTGCCAGGCATCGCCAGGCCACGCGGGCGCCGACGCGGTAGGCGCTGAGCAGGGCGTCCATCGAACGGCCGTCCCGGACCTCGCCGCGGCCCAACTCGTAGGCTGCGTCACCGGCGTCGCCGCCTGTGGCGTTCCCGCTCGCGAGGTCCAGGTAGTGCCCCAGGGCGGTGCGGACGGCTCGGCGGATGGTGCCGCCCATGCGGCCCGAAAGGGCGTTGGCGTAGGGAGGGACCTCGTCGATGATCGCCTGGACGACCTCGTCGGCAGTGGTCTTCAGCGCGGCCCGCAGTGCGGTGACCGTCGTCTCATCCAGGGCCAGTTCGCTGGCCCTCCGGATTGCATGGCTCATGTTTTGTTCCCTGTGAACAATTCAGCCGACCAGATTTACGTCCAGCGGTCAGGACTTTACGCCTTGAGGCACAGCAAGCTGGAGTCATGACGAGTGCAGCCCTCCGCAGTAGGGCTTGGAAACTGCTGGAGATGGTCACGACACCGCTGCTGCCGTCGGACTACCTCGACCTGGTCAGCCCGCTGCGTGCGGGCGCTGACCTGCGTGGGCGCATCGAGGCCGTGCACCCCGAGACGGGTGACGCCGCGACCATCGTGATCAGGCCGGGACGAGGCTGGCGCGGCCACACGGCCGGTCAGTACGTGCGGATCGGCGTCGACGTCGACGGGGTGCGCCTGTGGCGTGCCTACTCGGTCACCTCACCGGCAAAACGCCGGGACGGCCGCGTCACGATCACCGTGAAGGCGATCCCGGACGGCAAGGTCAGCAACCACCTGGTCCGCAGGGCGAAACCGGGCACGCTGATCCAGCTCGACCAGGCGACCGGTGACTTCGTGCTGCCGGAGGTCAAGCCCGCCAAGGTGCTCTACCTGACGGCCGGCAGCGGCATCACGCCCGTGATGGGCATGCTGCGCGACACCGAGTTCAACGACGTCGTCATGGTCCACTGCGCGCCACAGCCGCAAGACGTGATCTTCCGCAACGAACTGCACGACCTGGTCGCGGACAAGAAGCTGCAGCTCACCGAGGTGCACACCGACACCGACGGCATGCTCGACATCGCCCGTCTCGACGAACTCGTGCCCGACTGGGCCGAGCGCGAGACCTGGGCTTGCGGGCCCGCGGGCCTGCTGGACGCCGCCGAAGAGCACTGGAGCGAGCACGGCGTCGCAGAGCGCCTGCACACCGAACGCTTCCGCCCCAGCATCGTCGTCGCCGGCGACGGCGGCGAGGTCACGTTCAGCGCCACCGGCAAGACCGTCGACGCGGACGGCGCCACGCCGTTGCTGGACGTCGGCGAGGAGGCCGGCGTGCTCATGCCCTCCGGGTGCCGCATGGGCATCTGCTTCGGCTGCGTCACGCCGCTCAAGGCGGGCGCCGTCCGCGATCTGCGCACCGGCGAGATCACCGAGGCCGCGCCGGGCGTCCTCATCCAGACCTGCGTGTCCGCCGCGGCGGGCCCCTGCGACATCGAACGGTAGGAGCACCGTGACCGCCATCGACCCCACCGCCCACCTGACCGCGGACCAGATCGAGGAGCTTGGCCGCGAGCTGGACGCGATCCGCGACGAGGTGATCGCCAGCCGCGGCGAGAAAGACGCCACCTACATCCGTAAGGTCATCTCGGCGCAGCGCAAGCTCGAGCTGGTCAGCAGGGGCGTGCTGCTGTTCTCGATCTTCCCGCCCGCGTGGCTGATCGGCACCGCCGGTCTGTCCGTGGCGAAGATCATGGACAACATGGAGATCGGCCACAACGTCCTGCACGGCCAGTGGGACTGGATGCGGGACCCGAAGATCCACTCCACCACCTGGGAGTGGGATCACGTCTCGCCGTCCGAGCAGTGGAAGCACTCGCACAACGAGCTGCACCACACGTACACCAACGTGATCGGCAAGGACAACGACCTCGGCTACGGCATCATGCGCGTCGACGAGGACCAGAAGTGGCACCCGTTCCACCTCGGCCAGCCGCTGTGGAACTTCATCAACGCCTGCTTCTTCGAGTACGGCATCGCAGCGTACGACCTGGAGCTTGGCAAGAACCTGCACAAGCGCCGCCGCAAGAACCCCGAGTTCCGCGCGCGGGCCAAGGCCGTGGGCCGCAAGATCCGCAAGCAGGTGCTCAAGGACTACGTGATCCACCCGCTGCTGTCGGGCCCGTCGTTCCTCACCACGCTCGCCGCCACGTTCACCGCGAACCTGGTCCGCAACACCTGGTCCCACTCGGTAATCATGTGCGGGCACTTCCCCGAGGGCGTACAGGTCTTCGAGCGCCGGTCGATCAAGGGCGAGACGCGCGGCCAGTGGTACCTGCGCCAGATGATGGGCTCGGCGAACATCAGCGGCAGCAAGGCCATGCACTTCATGACCGGCAACCTGTCGCACCAGATCGAGCACCACCTGTTCCCGGACCTGCCGAGCAACCGGTACGCCGAGGTCGCGGTGAAGGTGCGCGCGTTGTTCGAAAAGTACGAGCTGGAGTACGTCACGGGGCCGCTGCCCAAGCAGGTGTTCTCCGCGTGGCGCAAGGTCTTCCGGCTCTCGCTGCCGAACAAGAAGCCCAAGGTCAAAACACCGGCCCGCGAGCAGGAGCTCGTCGCGGCCTGATTCCCGGTATCGGTTCAGCGTGATTCTTGCGAGGAACCCCGGGGCGTTCACGCTCGGGAGGTATCGCGTCCTGAGGTGAGCGGTGCGGAGCACCGTGGTGGCGTCCGGCGCGGTGCGCCGGGATGGCGGGTCCCGCGTGGTGTGG
>NZ_JBITGS010000067.1:0-26034 GCF_044457265.1 Streptomyces sp. NPDC050564
CGGGCCGGGCTGGGAAGGGAAATTGCGGTGGGTGGTTGCAACGGGGTGTGGTGGGGATCCCTCGGCCCGGGTTGGCGCCGTTGTTGGGTTTGCTTCGCACACCGAGCGCCGCGGGACACCGCAGGCCACCGCCGCATGTTCGGGCCCTTGGTGGAGTTCGACCGCGACTTCAACGGCATCGTCTTCTACGCCGCGGACCTGGACGCCCCCAACTCCATGGCCGACGCCCAGCTGCGCAGCTACACCCGGCAGTACTTCGAGCCCATCGCGGCCCCCAGGGAGTCGTCCGAGGCCGACCGGGTGCGCGACCTCATCGAGGCGCTGCTGCCGACCGGGCGCTGCTCCATCGAGCAGATCGCACGCAGCCTCGGCGTCGACCGGCGCACCGTTCACCGTCATCTGGCTCGCTCCGGGGAGACGTTCTCCTCCCTGCTCCATTCGACCCGCAGGGCGCTCGCCGAGCAGTTCGTCGCCAATCCCAGCCGTTCCCTGACCGAGGTTTCCACGCTGCTCGGGTTCTCGTCGCTGAGTGCGTTCTCCCGGTGGTTCCACGAGCACTTCGGCACCGGTCCGCGGGAGTGGCGCAAGAGCGGGGGCGGCTCGGCGACCCGCGGCGGAAGCTGAGCCCGCAGCAGGACGCATACATACGGGCGGCAGGACCGGTGGACCCGCGCGTGTGTCCCCGATTGACAAGTCACCTGTCACCACAGGCAAAGCGGGCACGTTCCGCCCGCCCTACCGTGGCACCACCGCGCAGGCGGTCGGCTTCCGGAGGGAGCGCTCTGCTACTCCCCTGAGGGCACTTCCTCCGGACCTGCCCGCAATCGTCTCGGTCCGGTGGCGCCACCGGCCCGGACGTCAGCCTCCGCAGGCCCTGTCGTCGCGTCCGCCGCCTGCTCCGTGACGTGATCACCCCTTCGACAAGGAGAAGCACCGTGCACTTCCACGACGACTCTCTCTTCCCCGAGAACCAGGAAAAGCTGGTGATCCAGGCCGCGCCGTACGGCCCCGAGTGGCTTCCTGGCGACGCGGACGACCTGCCACTGACCATGGACGAGCACGTACAGGCGGCCGTCGACTGCTACAACGCCGGCGCGACGGTGCTCCACATCCACGTGCGTGAGCTCGACGGCAAGGGCTCCAAGCGGATGTCGATGTTCAACGAACTGCTGGGACGGCTGCGCGAGGCCGTGCCGGACATGGTGCTCCAGATCGGCGGTTCGATCTCCTTCGCCCCCGAGGGCGAGGGCAGTGACGCCAAATGGCTCGCCTACGACACCCGTCACCTGCTGGCCGAACTCACCCCGGCGCCGGACCAGGTCACGATCGCGATCAACACCAGCCAGATGAACATCGTCGAGATCATGAACGACGACGACCTCGAGGGCACCTCGATCGCGAAGCCGGACTACTACCGGGCGTACCGCGACATGGTCGTCGAGGCCGGTCCGGAGTTCTACCTGGAGCACCTCAAGCGTCTGCGCGCGAACGGTATCCAGCCGCACTTCCAACTCGCCCACCTGGCCCAGCTGGAGACCGTGGAGCGGCTGATCCGGGCCGGTGTCCACACCGGACCGCTGATCCTCAACTACGTGGCGATCGGCGGCGGTTTCGCCGGGCGGCACCCCGCTGACCTGATCGAGTTCATGCGCCGAGTCCCGGACGGCGCCGTTCTGACCATCGAGAGCTCCATGCGCGCCGTGGCCCCGATGAACGCCGTCGCCATCGCCCTCGGCCAGCACGTGCGCGTCGGCAACGAGGACAACCTCTGGCGCGCCAAGGGCGAGCGGATGTCCTCCGTGGCACAGGTCGAGCAGATGGTGGCGATCTCCGAGGCGCTCGGCCGTGAGATCGCCACCGGCACCGACGCCAAGCGGATCTACAAGATCGGCGAGTACTACGCAGACGCCGACGAGACCATCGCCCGGCTCGGCATGGTGCCCAACCGGCGCCCGGGGCAGCGCGGCTTCATGCTGCGCGACGTCACGGCCTGACTCCCGCCTCCCCGGCGCCGGGGCCCGTCCCCGCACACAGGTATCACCCCACCCGCGCGATTCCTTCGGAGCACTCTGTGGCACACGCCGTCCGCTTCTACCAAACCGGTGGCCCCGACGTCCTGTCGTGGGAGGAGGTCACCGTCGGCGATCCCGGCCCCGGCGAGGTGCGTATCCGGCACGAGGCCGTCGGGCTCAACTTCGCCGACACGTACTTCCGCAGCGGGCTCTATCCGGTACGCCTGCCCGACGGCATCGGCGTCGAGGCCGCCGGCGTGGTGGAGGCGGTGGGCGAAGCCGTCACCCACGTCGCCGAGGGCGACCGGGTGACGTACACCGGAAGTCCGCTCGGTGCCTACAGCACGGAACGGGTCATGCCCGCCTCGCACCTGATCAAGCTGCCCCCGGAGATCAGCTGCGAGACGGCGGCAGCGATGACGATGCGCGGCCTGACCGCGGCCTATCTGCTGCGCAGGATCCATCCGCTCAAGTCCGGCGACACCGTGCTGCTGCACGCCGCGGCGGGCGGGGTGGGCCTGATCGTGTGTCAGTGGGCCGCGCTGCTGGGCATCCGTGTGATCGGAACGGTGTCCAGTGAGGAGAAGGCTGACATCGCCCGAGCACACGGATGCGAGCACGTCATCCGCTACCGGCACGAGGGCGTGGCCGACCGGGTCCGCGAGCTGACCGGCGGCGCGGGTGTCCCGGTCGTGTTCGACAGCGTGGGCAAGGACACCTTCGCGGGATCCCTCGCCTCGCTGGCCCGCCGCGGGCTCCTCGTGTGCTTCGGCACCGCCTCGGGCCCCGTGCCGCCGATCGACGCGATGCAACTCGCCGTCCAGGGCTCGCTGTTCGTCACCCGACCCGCCCTGGCCGACTACATCGCCGACCCCGCCGAGCGCGCCGCGCTGGCGGGCGAGCTGTTCGAGCACGTCGCCTCCGGGCGCATCAAGATCGAAATCAATCAGCGTTACGCCCTCGAGGACGCGGAGCAGGCGCACTGCGATCTGGAAGCCGGCCGGACCACCGGATCCTCCGTCTTCGTCCTGTGAGAGGGCGCACCCCGTTCCACCTCAGGGAGTGAGCATCCATGCCAGACACCCTCTCGTCGTTGCCGCGGCAGACCCCGGCGCTGGTGCGCCCGAGCGCGCGCCGCACATCCATCGTGGCCGAGCCACTGACCTGCACCGTCGGTGCCGAGCTCAGGGGTGTGAGCCTGGCCGAAGCGGCCCGTGACGACGACTTGTTCGCCGAGATCAAGAGCCTGCTGCTCGAGTACAAGGTCCTCTTCCTGCGGGACCAGGACATCTCGCGTGCCGACCACGTCGCGTTCGCCTCGCGTTTCGGCCCGCTGGAGGACCACCCCGTCGCCGGCAGCGACCCCGATCATCCCGGGCTGGTCCGGATCTACAAGGACCTGGACAGCCCCCCCGAGCACTACGAGAACGCCCTGCACACGGACGGCACATGGCGGGTGAACCCGTCGATGGGCGCCGTACTGCGCTGCGTCGAATCGCCCCCGGTCGGCGGTGACACGATCTGGGTGAACATGGTCGAGGCCTACGGCCGGCTCCCTGACCACATCAAGACCCGGATCGAGGGGCTGCGCGCCCGGCACAGCATCGAGGCCACCTTCGGCGCCGTCATGCCCGAGGAACGGCGCCACGCGCTCAAAGAGCGGTTCCCGGACGCCGAGCATCCGGTCGTGCGCACCCACCCGGAGACGGGCGAGAAGATCCTCTTCGTCAACGCGTTCGCGACGCACTTCGTCAACTACCACACGCCCGAGAACGTGCGTTTCGGCCAGGACTACGCGCCGGGCGCGAGCCACCTGCTCACCTATCTGATCAGCCAGGCCGCGATCCCCGAGTACCAGGTGCGCTGGCGCTGGAGTCCCCACAGCGTGGCCATCTGGGACAACCGCTCCACCCAGCACTACGCCGTCCAGGACTACTGGCCCGCCGTCCGCAAGATGGAGCGCGCCGGAATCGTGGGCGACAGACCGTTCTGACCTTCCCTTTCGAGCAGTCGAGGTGATGACAATGAAGTTTCACACCACTGCGCAGTCCACGGCCCCGACCGCATCCGCGTCGGAGTGGCCCGTGTCCAAAGGCTATGCCTGGACGGTCTTCGCACTCGGCTTCGGCCTGCTGCTGTCCGACTACATGTCCCGCCAGGTCCTCAACGCCGTCTTCCCGATGCTGAAGGCCGAATGGCTGCTGTCCGACGCCGCCCTGGGGTCGCTCAGCGGCATCGTGGCCCTGGCGGTCGGCGTGCTCACCTTCCCCATGTCCCTGGTGGCCGACCGGTGGGGGAGGGTGCGGAGCCTGCTGCTCGCCGCCACCATGTGGAGCCTGGCCACCCTCGGGTGCGCCGTATCGGCGAGCTACGGCGAGATGTTCGTCGGCCGTCTCTTCGTCGGCATCGGTGAGGCGGCATACGGCAGCGTGGGAATCGCCGTGGTCCTCAGTATTTTCCCCGCCGCGCTGCGGGCCACCCTCTCGGGCGCCTTCATCGCCGGAGGAGCCTTCGGCTCGGTACTCGGCGTGGCCCTCGGCGGCGCCGTGGCTCAGGCGGTCGGCTGGCGCTGGGCGTTCGCCGCGATGGGGATCTTCGGCCTGGTGCTCGCCGCGGTGTACGGGGTCGTGGTCAAGGAGAGCAGACTGGCGCCGCGCGGACGGCCGGCCGGTGCCGAGGGCGGTGCGGAGGCGAGCGGTCGGCTGCGCACCCACCTGCCCCGCCTGTTCTCCTCCGTCTCGGTCATCAGCGCCTACATCGGCAGCGGACTGCAACTGTTCATCGCCGCCGCGCTCCTGGGCTGGCTGCCCAGCTTCTTCAACCGCTACTACCACATGGCACCGGCCAAGGCGGGTGGGGCCGCCGGTGGCTTCGCGATGATCATCGGCCTGGGCATGATCCTCGGGGGCGTCGCATCAGACCGCGTCAGCTCCACCGCCCCGAGCCGCAAGTGGGCAGTCGCGGTCGGCTGCAGCCTCGGCGCGCTCCTCCTGCTGACTCTTACCTTCCAACTGCCCACCGGGCCGGCCCAGTTGCTCGCCCTGGCCGCCGGTTGCCTGCTGTCGGCCGGTTCTGCCGGACCTGCGGCGGCCATGGTGGCGAACTTGACCCCCGCCTCCATCGCCGCGACCGCGTTCGCCACCCTCACCCTGGCCAACAGCCTGCTCGGGTTGGCCCCCGGCCCCGCCGTCACGGGCGCGCTCGCGGACCGCTTCGGCCTGCTGGGCGCCCTGCGCATCGTGCCCCTCGTCTCGGTCGCAGCCGCGGCGGTCTTCCTGGTCGGCAGGCACTGGTACGAACGCGACCTCCTCCGCCTCGACGACCTCGCCACGAGGGTGGAGCCCAAGCACCCGTCGGAGGTCCCCTCATGAGCCCCACCGGGCAATCCACCGTGGTCATCGTCCCCGGTCTGCGCGACCACGTCGCGGACCACTGGCAGACCGTGCTGGCCGAACGGCTCGTCAAGGCCGGCCGCGCCGTCCGCACCGTTCCCCCGGTGGCCGCGGAACGGCTCAGCCTGGACGTCCAGGTCGGCAATCTGGCCGCGACGCTGGCGCCCCTGGACGGGCCGGTCCTGCTGGTCGCCCACAGTGCCGGAGCCATCGCCACGGTGCACTGGGCCGGGCGCCACCGCGCCGACGTACGTGGCGCGCTGCTCGCCACGCCACCGGACTTCGAGACGCCGCTGCCGGACGGCTACCCCACCCCTGTCGAACTGGCGGACCACGGTTGGACTCCCGTGCCCCGCGCGCCGCTTCCTTTCCCCAGCCTCGTCGCCGCCAGCGCCGACGACCCGCTCGGCGCACCGGGCCGCGTCGCCGAGCTGGCCCGGAACTGGCGCAGCCGCCTCGTGCAGCTGGGCGCGGTCGGCCACCTCAACCCGGCTTCGGGACACGGTGAGTGGCCCCTTGCCGAGGAACTGATCCGCATGCTGGAGTCCGACTCCGGCAGCGCAACGCTCGGGGCGACGCCCACCGGAGGGCAGTCATGAGCCCGGATACCGAACTGCTGTGGACACCGGGGCGCCGCGAACTGGAGGACTCCAACGTCGCAGTGTTCATGGAATGGCTGGAAGAGACCCGGGGCCTGCACTTCGCCGACTACGCGGAGCTGTGGCGGTGGAGCTCCACCGACCTCCCGGGCTTCTGGTCGGCGGTGTGGGAGTACTACGGACTGGACGCCGTCACCGGGTACGACGAGGTGCTGGGCGACGCCACCATGCCAGGAGCCCGCTGGTTCACCGGCGCGCGGCTGAACTTCGCCGAACGGTGCCTCGCCCAGGCCACCGACGCCCGTCCGGCACTGGTCAGCGTGACCGAGGACGGCGAACCTGTCGAGACGTCGTGGGCCCAGCTGCGCCACGAGGTCGCGAACGTCTCGGCCGCCCTGCGGCGGATGGGCGTGCGACCCGGCGACTGCGTCGCCGGGTATCTCACCAACCTGCCGCAGGCGGTGGTGGCACTGCTGGCCACCGCGGCGATCGGCGCCGTGTGGACGGCCTGCTCACCCGAGTTCGGCACCCCCAGCGTGCTTGCCCGGTTGAGGCAGGTCCGGCCGACGGTCCTCGTCGCCGCGGACGGCTACCGTTACGGCGGTAAGGAGCACGACAGACGCCATGCGGTCACCGAGCTCCTGGACGGACTGCCGACCGTCCGCCACCTCCTGGCGGTCGACAACCTCTTCCCCCAGCAGACGGACGCATGGTCCATACGATCCGGCGTCACCGTGCACGCCTGGTCCGCCCTGCCGTCCACCGCCCGGGCACTGGACTTCGCCGACCTACCCTTCGACCACCCGCTGTGGATTCTGTGGTCGTCGGGAACCACCGGTGTCCCCAAGGGAATCGTGCAGGGCCACGGCGGCATCGTCGTGGAATTGCTGAAGGCGCTGGGGCTCGGTGCCGACCTGCGCCCCGAGGACCGGTACCTGTTCGTCACCTCCACCAGCTGGATGGTGTGGAACTTCCTGGTCGGCGGTCTGCTGCACGGCAGCACGATCGTTCTCTACGACGGCAGCCCCACGTATCCCGACACCGCCGGCGCCTGGCGGGTCGCCGAACGGACCAGGGCGACGATGGTCGGGGTGGGCGCTGCCTATCTCGCGGCCGTGGAGAAATCGGGTCTGCATCCGGCGGCCGACCTCGATCTCGGTGCCGTGCGCTCGGTCCTGCAGACGGGGTCGGCCATGGCATCGAGCACCTGGCGTTGGGTCCATGACCGGCTCACTCCCGGCGTGTGGCTGCAGTCGATCTGCGGCGGGACCGACGTCTGCTCCGTGCTCGCGGGCGGCTCTGCCCTCCTCCCGGTGCGTGCAGGCCGTATTCAGTGCCCGGCGCTCGGTGTGGCGCTGGCCGCGTGGGACGAGACGGGACGGCCTCTGATCGGCGAGCAGGGAGAGCTGGTGGTGGCCGCCCCACTGCCGTCCATGCCACTGCGCTTCGTCGACGACCCCGGTGACGCACGCTACCGGGCCAGCTACTTCGACACCTACCCGGGCGTGTGGCGGCACGGTGACTGGGTGACCATGGAAACGGACCTGTCCCTCGTCGTGTCCGGCCGTTCCGACTCCACGCTCAATCGCATGGGGGTGCGGATGGGGTCGGCGGACATCTATGGGGTGGTGGAGCAACTGCCCGGCATCTCGGACAGCCTCGTCGTCGGTGTCGAGCAGGCCGACGGCGCCTACTTCATGCCGCTGTTCGTCGTGACCGGCGATGACGAGGAATCCGACGATCGCCTGGGGGAGCGGATCACGGCGGCCATCCGACAGCAGTTGTCCCCACGCCATGTGCCCGACGTGATCGTGCGGGTTCCCGCGGTGCCCCGCACGCTGACCGGGAAGAAGCTCGAAGTGCCGGTCAAACGGCTTCTGCAGGGCGCGCGCGTGGCCGACGTCACCGGTCCTGGCGCCGTCACCGATGGCCACATGCTGGACTGGTTCGCGGAATTCGGAGCAAGAAGGGGTACGTGAAGCAGGACTCGGCGGATTTTCGCGGAGCCGTCACAACATGGACGGCTTGCACGGGGCTCCGACCCGAGCACGTGAGAATTTGTGAGATGTGAGAGCGTGCAGGGCGTGAGTGAGACACCGACGAACACCCTGCAATACCGCTTTGACGGGCGAGAAGACGCACCAGTCCTGATCTTGGGTCCCTCACTGCGACACGGCACATGTCGTAGAAACCGTTTCTGGACGTTCAGTTGGTCCCGGACGAGCGCATAGGTCCAGGTCAGAGCCCTGTGACGTGAGGGCGTCCAGGGGGTTCGTGATAGGCACGTGACAGGAATGGTGTTGTAGAACCCCCGCTGGCTCTGGAAGGAAACGGCTGACCCCGGGCGCTCGCCGAAGGCCCGGCCGACGCCGGGACGGCGAAAAACTTGGTGTGCGGGGCCGATGGAACCGGGTAACGTCATGGTCATGTTCTTCCAGACGCCGATTTACGAGTGAGAGCGTGATGGGCCCCTGCTGACGTCCTTCGACGTCGCCGCGCCCGTCCCCCACCGATGAATCCGTAGATCGCTTCACATCATTCCGGGAGAACCCGTGAGCAAGAACATCAACAACCCCGTGGGCATGGGCGGCGGCCAGCGCAAGAAGCTGTCCCGCGCCGAACGGCAGAACAACGGTCCCCACCGCAACCTCGACCGCCAGGGTGCCGCCGACCAGAAGGCGGAGCTGGTGCGCAAGATGCGCGAGAGGGCAGGCGCAGCCGGGGGCGCCGGGCAGACGGGCGACGACACCGCACAGAGCTGACGCACCGCCGCCGCAGGGCGGCACCGCACGGGGGCAGGGCCCGGACCGCGACGCGTGGTCCGGGCCCTGCCCCCGTACCGGGGGCCTGCTGCCGTAGCGGGTGCGGCCGGTCCCGCTCAGCTCACGGCCGAACACCCACGTCTCAGCCGACCACCCGGGGCAGCCGCAGATTCAGCAGCCCCGTCACCCACCACCCCGAGCCGCACGAGCAGCGTCACCACCAGCGCGTTCCCCGTGCCCAGCCCGGGCGACACCGCCAGGAAGAGCGTGCCGGGCGTCGCCACCCCCACGGCCAGCGAGGACTGCTGTGCGGTCACCATCACCCCGCTGCCCGCCCCCGCGCGGTCCGCCGGTACGTCGGAGAGCACCTTCCGCAGCAGCACCGGGAGCTGGAAGCCCTGGCTCGGCCAGCTGGCCAGCGTCAGGTCGCCCTCGCTGACGCCGACCGCGCCCGCGCCGCGCTCGCCGGCAGGTGCCGACGGCGAACCTGGGTCGCCCGTCGTCGCCCACCGGGTCTTCGCGGAGGCCCTGCGGCAACGTCCCAAGAGGGTGCTCATGGTCCTCGTCGAAGAGGACGCCCGTCGGGTGGAGAAGCTGCAACGTCAATTGGTGCTCGCGTCCGAGCGCACTCCCAATGGGATCATCGTGCATCGGTGGTCTGTCGATCTGTTCAGCAGGCCGAGCGGGCGGCGCGCAGGATCAGTTCGGTGACGGGGGCCGGGTCGCTCACGGCGACCGCGTGGGGTGCGCGGACCCTGACAGTGTGGGCGTGGGCGCGTTCGGCCATCCACTGCTCGGCGGCCGGAGGGATGTTGCGGTCCTCGGTGGCGACGAGGTACCAACTGGGGAGCTTCTTCCAGGCTGCCGCGGTGGCCCTCTCCTGAAGCGCGGCCAGGGCGATCGGACGCTGCCCCACCGCCATCACCTGAGCGGTCGTGGCGGCACGCCGGCGGCGAACTGCTCCCGGAACAGCTCCTGCTTGATGATCAGTTCCTCGCCCTCGCCGCCTCCGGGCAGTGGGTAGTACTGGGTGCTTGTGGCCTGCGCCAGGATGCTCCCGGGGTACTTGCCCGTGAGCTCCAAGGCGCTTTCGCCGATGTCCGGTACGAAGGCGGCAATGTAGACGAGCGCCCTGACCCGAGACGCGTCAGATGCCGCGGCGCTGATGACCGCTCCGCCGTAGAAGTGGCCCACGAGCACGATCGGTCCCGGAATGCTGTCCAGCACGCTGCGGATGTAGGCGGCGTCACTGGCCAGCCCGCGCAGGGGAATGGCTGGCGCGAGCGCATGGTGGCCCTGCCGCTGGAGACGTTCGACGACGGCGCTCCAGCTGGAGGCGTCGGCGAACGCGCCGTGGATCAGGACGATGGTGGGCTGCTGATGTCGGTGTCGTCGGGACGGCAGGGCCTCGGCCGGTGACGGTGCGGGAGTGGCGAACGCGGCGCCGGGAGTTCCGAGGGCGGCGGCCCCGGCCAGAAGTGAAACGGTGACGGTGTGGCGTGAGATCGGTGAGTTCATTGTTCGCTTTCTACGGTTGCGTCAATGGGCTCGTGCTGGGCGTGACGGTTCACCGGGCGGTGGCCCGAACCGCCTCGTGGATCAGGTCGGCGACCCGCTCGGGGTGCGCAAGCATCACGAGGTGCGAGGAGTCGACCTCGACGGTGGTCATTCCGGCCCGCTGGTAGCCGTAGCGCTCCACATCGGGGTTGATGGTGCGGTCGGCCGAGGCGACCAGGCCCCAGGAGGGCTTGGTCGTCCATGCCGCGACCGGGGCCTTTTCGGCGAATGCCGCTGCGGCCAGGGGGCGTTGGGAGACGGCAAGCACGGAGGCGAGACGGGGCTCGACGTCGGCGGCGAAAATCGACGGGAACTTGTCGATCCGGACGGACACATCGGTGCCGGGTGTGGTCGAGCCCTCGATCGGGAAGGGGGTGAAGACGAGCGCGTCGGAGAGGCCGGAATCCGGGAAGCGGCCCTGCAGTTCACCGAGGCTCTCGCCCTCCTCCAGGGCATACCCGGCCAGGTAGACCAGCGCTGCGACGTTGTCCTCCGAGCCCGCGACGGTGATGACGGCACCGCCGTAGGAGTGGCCCACCAGGACGACCGGGCCGGGAATCCGGCGGACGTCCGAACGAGCGAGCTGACGTGGCTGCAAGCCGGATAGACGGAGAACGGTAGGTGGGTGCTGTCCTGCGGCGGGGTCTGACTCCTGAGATGCCTGACCAGAGTGTCCTGCTCACACTGTGTCGACCACCGGCCGGGGGCGGTGCGTTGCTGGTCTCGGGCTGACCGGGCGTGTCTCGATAGGGGCTTGCCGGAAAGGCGTCATCACGATTTTGACCGTCCGCACGGCCCGATGCCGGCTAGTGCTGTGACCGGGAAGGTTCACCGGGTTGGGTCGCGCTGATGACTCCCTCCCGCTCGGATGGGATCCGGGGGCGCAGCCCATGATGGCGATTCTTGAGAAGACGACCGACGTTCCTTCGCCTCACTTGATCTGGTTATCAACGGCTCGGGATGATTGGCATGCGTGATATTGACGGCGATCCGGTGTTGCCTGGTCGATGAGGTAGGAGGGTGTGTCCCGGCCCTGCTCAAGGCTGTTCGGTGCTGGTTCGGAGCAGCCCTACGACTCCGCGGGGGTGTTCGGTCGTGTCGCATATCGGTGGCGCATGGCGTCGCTGGCTGCGGGACCCGCGGTGAAGACGTAGGTGTCGCTGTCGTCGAGCCGGCGGCCGGTCTTGGCGTCGACGACGACGGGCTCGACTTCCTCGCCGCTGTGCGTGTCGATGAGGATCATGCTGCGTTCGGCCGGTGTGAGGCGGGAGTTGCCCCATGCGGCCAGGGCGACGATCACCGGTCGGAGGGAGTGCCCGAGTTCGGTGAGGACGTACTCGTGGCGTACGGGGTTGGTCTGGTAGGGCCGGCGCTGCAGTAGTCCGTCGGCGACGAGGGTTTTCAGCCGGGTGGTGAGCATGCTGGAGGAGATGCCCAGGCTCTCCTGGAACTGGTCGAAGCGCGTGTAGCCGTCGAAAGCGTCGTGGAGGATCAGCAGCGTCCACCACTCGCCTACGTGTTCCACCGTCGTGGACAGTGGGCACTCCCGGTCCTCCAGCCTGATCCGGCTTGCCATGGTGGCCATCCCCTCGGTTACTGCTAAAGTCGAAGTTAGTAGCTTCTATTTTAGCAGTAACGACGGGAGCGGTGCCTTCCGCGCCCGCACCCGGGAACGGACCACACCGTGACCACACCCATCAGCGAATCCCTCGAAGGCCGACGCGCTCTGGTCACCGGCGGCACCAAGGGCACCGGAGCCGCCATCGCCAGACGTCTCGCCCAGGCCGGTGCGACCGTGCTGATCACCGCCCGCAGCCGCCCCGACGACGTCGAGGAGAAGGCGTTCATCACCGCCGACCTGTCCACCGCCCAGGGCGCAGCCCACGTGGCCGCCGAGGTGGACGCCCGCGTGGGAGGCGTCGACATCCTGGTCAACACCCTCGGCGGGTCCGAGGCGCCGGCCGGAGGGTTCGCCGCGCTCGGCGAGGACGACTGGGCCAGGGAGCTGAACACGAACCTGCTGGCCGCCGTCCGCCTGGACCGCGCACTCCTGCCGCACATGATCGCCACAGGTAAGGGCGTGATCGTGCATGTCACCTCGATCCAGCGCCGCATGCCGCTATGGAACGGAACCCTGGCCTACGCCGCCGCCAAGGCCGCCCTGACCACCTACAGCAAGGGCCTGGCCAACGAGGTCGCCCCGCACGGCATCCGCGTCAACACCGTCTCGCCCGGTTTCGTGCAGACCTCGGCCGCCGACAACCTCGTCGCCCGGATCGCACACGACGCAGACATCACGCAGGAAGCGGCGCTGGGCCGGCTCATGGACTCCCTGGGCGGCATCCCGCTCGGCCGTCCCAACCGGCCCGAGGAAGTCGCCGAGCTCGTCGCCTTCCTCGTCTCCGACCGCGCCTCGGCCATCGTCGGCGCCGAACACGTCATCGACGGCGGCACCACCCCCACCGTCTGAACCGCCACCACCCCAAGGAGCGTCATGCACGACAACCAGCCGCGCACCAGCACCCCGGACACCCTGCCCGAGGTGATCACCCGCTACCTGACAGCGCACCGCGCCCACGACACCGCCACCGCAATCACGGCGTTCACCCGCGAAGCCACAGTGATCGACGACGGCAACACCTACGAGGGCATCGAGGCGATCGGGGAATGGCTCGACCGATCGGCCACCGAATTCACCTACACCATCTACCTCACTGGCGCCCAGCAGACCGACGCAACCCGCTACATCGCCACCCACCACCTCGAGGGCAACTTCCCCGGCGGGACCATCGATCTGCGTTACCAGTTCACACTCCGCGACGGCCTCATCGAACGCCTCGTCATCGAACCCTGAGTCCCTGCCGGCGCCACCCGTTGCCGTCTCAGGCGAGAAGCCCCGCTCGCCCCGCAATCTCGGCGACTCACCTTCCTGCCAGGTCAGGCCGCCAATCGCAGGGGCCGTCCGCCCCAGCGGATGCCTTTCTCGCTGCGGATGCGGGCGCGTTCCTTGCGTTCGGCGGCCAGGACGTCGCGGTGGCGAGCGTTGGCGTTGCGCCACCGGAGGTAGGCGTGCAGGGCCCGGGTCTGAACGGTGTGGTTGGGGTGATTGGAGTTGGCGATGGTGAACTGCCGCAGCGGTCCGAAGTGGGCCTCGATCGGATTCGCCCAGGAGGCGTAGGTCGGGGTGAAGCACAGCTCGACCTTGTGCTTCTTCGCCCAGCAGCTGATGCCAGTGCCTTTATGGGCGGACAGATTGTCCAGGATCACGTAGATCGGGGCCACCGTCGGGCCGGGCGGCACGGATCGACTTCAGCGCGGCCAGCGTATTGGTGGCGCCTTCCTGCGGCGGTTGACGCCCCACAGGGGTGTCGTCGCCGACCGAGTAGCAGCCGTGGAAATAGCGCACGCCGTGCGTGCGGTGGTAGGTGGCGGGCAGACGGTCAGGGTGTTTTCGCTCGGCCCAGCCCGAGCCGGCAGTGGGCCGGATCCCGAGCGGGCCGAACTCATCGAAGGCGAACACCCGGTCCGGGAAGCGGCCAAGGACCTCCTCGATCCGGTCCAGCTTCGCCTCGGGGTCCGGGTCGGGGGATTCCTTCCACGTCTTGGTGCGCTGGAAGGTGACACCGCGGCGGGCGAGCAGGCCGCGTAATGCCTCACGGCCGAGGCGGATCACTCGGCCGTGGACCTTCCGCAGGTAGGCGACGAGCTTGCGCAGCGACCAGCGGGTGAAAGGCTGGCCGAGCTTGGTGGGGCGGGTGGTGGCCGTCCGGACGACGAAGTCCTCGTCGTCACGACTGAGCAGGCGGGGACGGCCTCCCGCCCACCGAGGGTCCAAGCAGGCCAGGCCGATCTCGTTGAACCGGTGGATCACATCGCGCACGGTGTCCTCGTCGGCCTGCACCAGCTGGGCGATCACCGGCACCCGATTCCCGCTGGCCGAGGCCAACAACATCATCGCGCGCCGATAGCGCACCGAGTTGGTGCTGCCACGACGCACAATCTGCTGCAGTTTCTGCCCCTCCTGGTCGGTCAGTCTGCGCACACGGACAGGCTCGGCCACTGCACCTCCAGCGGTCGGATCGAACGTCACCGCACATCCAACCGTCACGATCACCAAACCGGCGAACCTATGTGGTCACAGCGCTAGCGATAAGCCGTCAGCCTGAAAGGGAACGAGCGTGATCGGCACACCTTCCGCTTCGCGTTCTCGTCGCCGCCGGTCGGCGAGGGAGGTGGTCCTGGGAGTGGACACGCATCGGGATGCCCATGTGGCCGCTGTGCTCTCCCTGGTGGGGGAAGTGATCGGCACCGAGGAGTTCCCGGCCAGTGCGGCTGGATGCCGAGACCTGCTGGGGTGGGCCAGGGCGTCGGGTACGGTGCGCCGGGCCGGAGTGGAAGGTACCGGTTCCTTCGGGGCTGCCCTGTCACGTTATCTGCTGGCCCAGGGCGTGGACGTTTTCGATGTGAATCGGTTCGACCGGGCCGACCGCCGTCGGCGCGGCAAGTCCGACCCGCTCGATGCCGAGAACGCGGCCCGGGCGGTGCTGAGCGGGCGGACGCGCGCCCAGGCCAAGACGGGCGATGGGCCAGTGGAGATCGCCCGGATGTACAAACTGGCCAAGGACTCGGCGGTCAAGGCCCGCACGCAGGCGATCAACCAACTCAAGGCTGTCCTCATCCGTGCCGATCCGCAGCTGAGAGAGGAACTTGCCGGGCTGGGCAACGCAGAACTCTTCCGCACCTGCGCCGGGCTCGTCGACGACAGCCTGAACCACGATGCCGATGAAGGGGCGGTGCTCCATGCCACCCACGTCACCCTGGGTCTCCTGGCCCGGCGCATCAGGCAGCTCAGCGACGAGGTCCAGGACTTGGAAGACCGCCTGACCCGGCTGGTGGAGCGCCACGCTCCGCAGCTGCTCGAGGTGGTGGGCATCGGTCCGGACACGGCCGTCACTTTGCTGATCACGGTGGGGGACAACCCGGAACGCCTGGGCAGTGAGGCGTCGTTCGCGGCGCTGTGCGGTGTCAGCCCGGTCGAGCGTTCCTCGGGCAGTCGGCAGTACCGTCGCCTCAACCGGGGCGGCGACCGGCAAGCTAATGCGGCCCTGCACCGGATCGTGCAGACTCGCCTGCGCGTTGATCCGCGCACCCAGGAGTACTACGAACGTCGCAGCAAGGAGGGCAAGACCCGGCGCGAGATAGTCCGAAGCCTCAAGCGCTATGTGGCCCGGGAGGTCTTCCACCTGGTCGGACAGCTGCAGCCAGGACCCCGCTCATAGGGGCTGTGATACGGCGGAGCCCCGTCGGAAACCATCCCGGCGGGGCTTTTGCGGAGTTTGTCGTGGCCGCCGGTGACCTGTCGGCCTACGCGGACGCCGGTCAGCCGGCCTCCGCGGCCGGAAGCGCATCTGTTCGACGTCGGTCGGGCGCGGCAGCCCGTGGCGAGCAGCAGCCGTTCCTCCGGCTTCTCCGCAGCGGTTCGGGTCCGGTGCTGCTGGCGGGCGGCAGTGACGTGGCCGATCGGGGCCTGGGTGAGCGGTTCCCTGGAGCGGTGCAGGAACGCCTGTGCGAGCAGCCGACCCGCCGCCTGAGGGTACTCCCCGGTGCGAAATACTCTCCCGATGAGTTCACGCACTTCCCGGATCAGCCAGCCGATCACGATACGGAGGGCCGTCGCGCGGGATGCCAAACGGCTCACGCGGCTCGTGCGTGGCTCAGGCGCCTACGAGGGTAAGTATGCAGCCGCAGTGGCGGGTTACCGGGTCGGTCCTGATTACATCGAGGCCCATCGCGCCTTTGTGGCCGTCGGCGCCGACGAGCACGGAGGCCGGGTCCTCGGGTTCTACTCGCTCGTCCTCGCTCCACCGGAGCTCGACCTGCTGTTCGTCGCCGACGAAGTGCAAGGACGGGGTATTGGACGGCTGCTCGTCGCGCACATGCAGTCCGAGGCCCGTGCCGCCGGGATCGACCGTCTCAAGGTCGTGTCGCACCTTCCCGCCGAGGACTTCTACCACCGCGTCGGTGCGGTGCGGACCGGGACCGCGTTCGCGAACCCGCCCGCCGTGCCGTGGGACCGTCCCGAATTCGAGTTTCGCATTCCTTCGGGATGACGCGGTGTGCCGGTTGGCGGGGCACCGGCTTCGCCTGCGTGGTGGCCGGCTTGCAGGAGCCGCTGGACGCCGCGCGCTCCGTGTGTGCCGTCGCCTCTGCCCTGGCGTGGTGATCGCCTGCGCCAGCGGCCTCCCCCGGCGAATTCCTCACCTCCGGCACTCCCAGAGAAGAGGTCGATCGCTTCGTTTTAGGAGTGGGATCGAACCCCTGCCGGGTGGTGCTCGACGCTGCTGCGTGGCGCTGTTTTGCCTGATCAACGCCGCGCGGCTTCCTGTTCGGTCCCGCTCATGAAGTCCTGTGCCGGGCAGTCCGCTCACGCATCGCGCACGTATGGAGGAGCGCGGCCTGGGGCCTTGACCAGCTGCAAGACGTCGCGGCGCAGAGCGCTCCTCGGCTACCGGAAGCGGCTGTCGGCACGGCGTCAGCCCAGCGGGTTGGTCGTGTCGCGGAGCATGGTGAGGACACGGGCGTACATGCGCGTCTTGATGGTTCCGAGGCTGTCGCCGGCCTTGCTCGCGTGAGCCTGGGCAAGTTCGAGGGCGGCGGTGCGCAGGGCGCCCTCGTCCACGGCCTGATCGACGATTCCGGCGGCGGCGGCTTCCTGGCCGCCGAAACGACGGGCGGAGACCATGGCATGGTGGGCCGTTTGTGGGGTCAGCCGGGACTGGATGAGGGCGGACATGCCTGGGGTGAAGGGGATGCTGATGTCTGCCTCGGGCAGGCACCAGAAGCCTCGGTCGGCGCGCATGAGACGGAAGTCATGGGCCAGGGAGAACATCGCTCCGGCGGCGAACGTGTGTCCCTGCAGCGCGGCAACGGTGATCAGCGGGAGGGACAGGAACCTTGCGAACAGAGCGTGGACGGAAGTGACGTAGTCCCGGTGCTCGTCGCTGTGCGCGGCGAGCCATTCGAGATCGAGACCGTTGGAGTAGAACTTCCCGGTCGCAGCGGTGACGAGGGCGCGGGGGCCTTCCGACTTCTCCACCTCGTCCAGGGCTGCGTTGACCGAGGCGATCCAGTCGGGGTGGAAGCGGTTCTCCCCGTCACCGAGGTTGAGAACGAAGACGGCGTCCTGGCGGTCGAGCGTGGGCATCATGGCTCCTTGGAGAGGTTTCGGTGAGGCAGGGCACGTTGGCCGGGTGGAGTCGGGGGTCTGGCGGGCCGCAGGCCGGGGCCGCGGGCTGTCACGTTCCGGTGAACCGGGCGGGTCGGTGCTCGAAGAACTAGGTGACGCCTCTGGCGTGCGTCTCTCCGCCGTCGGAACGAATGTCAGCTGGGGCGTGCTCGCCGGGCCCGGTGGTGCAGGGTGGCTGCGGCCAGCAGGCCGAGCGCGATGGTCGCACCGGCAAGGAGGATCCCGGTGAGGGCCGGCCCTCCGGGAAGTGCGGACGCGTGTATCCAGCGGATGGCGAAATTGGTGCACGCCGCTATGGGGAAGCTGAAAATCCACAGGCCCGGATGGAACGAGGGCTGGCGTAGCTCGGGGAGGAGGAAGGCGACGAGGAGGACGGTGAAGAGCAGGGTCCCGGCGAAGCCGTAGCCGACGGCGTCGAAGGCGCCCTTGTGGGCGGCGGTCCAGGCGATTCCGCCGGTGGCCGGTGGAATGGTCAGGACGGTGAGGGCCGGGCGGGCGGGCCCGGGCAGGGGACCGCTGGTGACGAGGCTGCCGAGGATGACGGTGCCGAAGGCGAGCCAGTACAGCAGCCCCACCGCGAAGGCGGCGTCGGCGACACCGGGCAGCCTGAGCGTGGAGGCCGTGGCGCTGGCGATGAACGGTGCGGAGGAGACCGGCAGCAGGTAGCCCGGGTGCAGGACGGTCGCGCTCAGGGCACCCGTGAGCCAGTGGGCGAGCAGGCGTGCGGCGATGAGGGCGGCCATGGTGACGAAGACGGCGTAGGCCCATCGTGGGCCTGTGATCCCCAACCGCGAGAAGTGGCCTGCGATCAGCATGCCGATGATGGGCACGTACCCAAGGGTGAAGCCCTGGCCGGGATGGCGCAGGTCGTGGCGCAGGTTGCGCCATCGGGCCCCGCCATGACGCAGGTACTGGGCCAGCAGCACCAGCCAGATCAGCCCGCTGATGGCGAACAGCACATCGCTGACTCGGGGTGCCGCCGGGACGGTGGTTGCTGCCGCCTGCCAGGCTCCGCCGAGGCCGGCGGTGCCGAGGGAGACGGACAGCAGCCCGATCCGTGCGGCGCGGGTGGCGTGGCGACCGTTGACTTCGGAGGCGATGTCGGCGGCTGGACGCGCAGGCCCGCTGCCGCGCGGGGCCGTCCTGGTGTGCTCTGTCGTGGCGACCATGTCGGTCATGGGGCGGGGAACCTCGAGGGGATGCTAGGGGCGTGGGCCGGGACTCGCCTGCCTGGCGGCGCAGGTCGCGGCGTGGTCAGGCGGCCATGTCCAGGACGACGCGGAAGCGTGCCTTGCCCGAGAGCATCCGCTCGTAGGCGTCCATGGCGTGGGTGAAGGGCATGGTCTCGGTGGCGGGGCGGATGCCGTGGGCGAGGGTGAAGGCGAGGTTGTCCTCGTTCTGGATCGACGATCCGGTCAGGCTGCCGACGATGCGGCGGGTGCCGAAGATCAGGTCGGCGGTGGCGACCGTCAGCGGATCGGGGGCGGCGCCGACGACCACCAGCGTGCCGCCCGGGGCCAGGCCGCGGACCAGGGGGTTCATGGACGTACCGCTGGATGCGGTGGCGACGATGACCGATGCGCCGCCCAGGTCGGCAAGCGCCGTGCCGGGGTCGGTGCCGGTGCTGTCGATGTACTCGTGGGCGCCCAGCTCCCTGGCGAGGGTCTCCTTCTCCTGGCCGCGGGCGATGGCGGCCACACGGTGTCCGAGGCTGCGTGCGTACTGCAGGGCCAGGTGCCCCAGCCCGCCGATCCCCTGCACGGCGACCAGGGCGCCCGCGCGGGTGGGGGCCTGCTGGAGCGCGGTGAAGGTGGTCAGACCGGCACACAGCAGCGGGGCCGCCTCGACGGCCGGCATGCCGTCGGGGATGCGCACCAGTCCGCTCGCGCGGGCGTAGGTCACCTCCGCGTATCCGCCGTCGATGGTGGTGCCGGTCTGTTCCTGGTTGAGGCAGTTGACGAAGTCGCCGCGGCGGCAGGGTTCGCACTCCCAGCAGTGCCCGTTCAGGAAGCCGACGCCGACGCGGTCGCCGGGCCTCCAAGCGGTGACGCCCGCGCCCACGGCATCGATCACGCCGACGATCTCGTGGCCGGGGACGACGGGGCGTGACGGGTCGGCGCGCAGCCCCTCCACGGCCAGTACGTCGGAGTGGCAGACACCGCACGCCTCCACCCTGAGCCGGACGTGTCCGGGCTCCGGGGCGACCAGCTCGCGCTCGACGAGCCGGAGCTGGTGGACGCCGGTGGCCTCGAATGCTCGGTACGCGGACATGACGCTTCTCCTGGGTGCTGCCTCTGCCGGCACGGGGCGGGCCGAGGCCTTGGGCGGGGACGTGTGTTCAATATGACCGGTCACTTTAATCTTCGTCAAGCAGGTCCGACGGCCGAACCGTGGGCCGAACCGGGGGCAGGGTGTCGTTCCGCGCGCGAGCCGCCTTCCCCGATGACCTGGGTTTGACCCAAGCCAAGGCGACCGGACATATTGAACCGGAGGTGGTGGTGAGGATGGCACGCGCGTCCAAGCGCGAGGAGATCGCGCAGGCAGCCCTGGAGCAGTTCCGCACGCGGGGTTTCAATGCCACGGGCATCAGCGACATCACTTCTGCGGCGGGGGCTCCCAAGGGCTCGTTCTACAACCACTTCGCCAGCAAGGAGGAGAGCGCCCTCGAGGCGCTGAGCCGCTACGCCGCCGGGTTGCGGTTCGACCTGCTCGACACCCCAGGACGCCCTGCGCTGGAGCGGCTTCGGGCGCACTTCGAGTTCCTGGGCGCGGACACGGTAGACAACGGCTTCGCCCGAGGATGCCTGGTGGGCAACCTCGGCGCCGAGGTGGCGGACCACTCCGAGGAGATCCGCTCCGCCGTCCAGGGCGGCTTCCAGCGGTGGGCCACGCGAATCCGGCAGGTGCTCACCGAAGCGAAGGAAGCAGGTGAGTTGGACGCCGCTCTCGACGTCGAGGCCGCGGCGCTGTTCATCCTCAGCGCCTGGGAGGGCACGCTGATCGCGGCCCGGGCGGACAAGTCCTCCGCTCCCTTGGACGCCTTTTTCCGCATGGTTTTCGACGTCCTCCTACGATGATCGCGGCTACGGCGGCAAGGCCGTCCTTGCAGAGAATTCGTACGCCGCACGACGAGGACGCGACTTCAGAGGCTGAACAGGCTGGGGTTCGCACGGACGTAATCGGCCACCCCTGATGGAGGCCGCCCGGTGACCTGCTCGACACCGTCCGCCTCGCGGTCGTATCGATCCTCCGCGTGAAGGCGAGCCATGGTAGAGATGTGCTGGAAGGCGTGGTCCGGCAGTCTCAGCGGTCTGAGGTCGTCGTCGATCCATTCCTGCAGTGGGACGTCGGTGTAACCGACCGGTCGTCCCAGAGTTGCGGAAACCTCCGACGCCATGGCGGCGATGTCCTCCGAGCGAGGGCCGGTCAGCTCGTAGATTCGGCCGATGTGCGGGGCCGGATCGGCCAGGATCTCCTCCACGACCGCGGCGACGTCCCCGGCCGCCACAGGGGAGGTTTTCGCCCGGCCGAAGGGCAGCCTGATGCTTCCGTTCTTCGCGATCGAGGAGAAGCCGATACGGAACAGCGGGTTCTCCATGAACACGGTGGGTCTGATCTGGACAACGGGCAGGCCGGACCAGCCGAGGACATGCTCCACCAGCCAGTGCTGCCGCTGCTGCACAGACTCGGAGGTGCTCGTGAGGTCCATCTCGGAGACAGTGAGCTGCGACATGTTCACGAACACTTCCAGGCGTCCGTACGCGCGTGCGACGGCCGCTGCCGTCACGGCAGCCTCCAGATACTGCGCCGACACGCCCATGCCGAAATACATGCGTCCACAACCGGCCAGGGCGTCGGCGACATCGCCCGCGCACGTCAGGTCTCCGACGACGACCTCGGCGCCCGTCGCGCGCAGCGCCTCCGCTCGCTCGTCCTCGCGATGCACCATGGCCCGGACGGGCAGGCCCCGCTGCCGAAGGTCCTCGACCACAGATCGTCCGACGGCACCGACGCTGCCCGCCGCGCCCGCCACCAGCATGGGCAGCACACTGGCTTCCGGGGTGCGGTCCATGGGAGCAGCCTGCTGTGCGCACCACCAGAGCGCAACCGGAGCCCGACGAGCCGTCGGGAGGGTCGCCCGGCTGATCAGGGTCACCGGATCGCCTGGGTGCGGCAGCGTCGCCGGTATCGGACCGCCGTCGCGGTCTTTCCCTCGGCGATGGCCCCCGGAACTGGTGGGCCTCGACTTCACCACGACGGAGGTGGCACACGAAATGCACCCGCGGCATCACATATCTGCCCGTGGGCGGCGACAGATTTTCCTGCATGACCATCGTGCTCGAGCTCGCCTCGCCTGCCTGGTCGGCTGGGCGCTCGCCGACCACATGCGGCCGGGTTTCGCCGTCGACGCGCTCGCCGCTGCTGAGCGCACCCGCGCCGGCCCCGCCAGGGCGATCACGCTCACCGATCACGGGGCGCAGTCAACCTTGCGGGCATTCACCGAATCCCGTCGGCGGGCCGGGCCGCCCCATCGACGCGCCTTTGGCCACCGCCGCCTGGCACGACCTAGCAGGAGGCCGACATGAACACATTGCTCGCAGAGGTCCTCGACGCCCATGGTGGCCTCGACCGCTGGAACGCACTCACCACGGTCCGCGCCACCATCGTCACGGGTGGCGACATGTTCGTCATCAAGGGGATGCCGCAGGACCCCACCCCCCGGGAGATGACCGTCTGGCTGCACGAGCAGCACGCCTCCGTGATGCCGTTCGGCGCCCCCGACCAGAAGACCGACTTCACGGCCGACCGAGTCAGCATCGAAAAACTCGACGGCCGCGTCGTGGCCGAACGCGACGAACCGCGGAAGTCGTTCACCGGCCACGACCTCAATACCCCCTGGGACCCACTGGACCGCGCCTACTTCAACGGATACGCGCTGTGGACGTATCTCACCTCGCCCTTCCTGCTGTCGATGCCCGGCTTCGCCGTCACCGAGATCGAACCATGGCGGGAAGGAGAGGAACTCTGGCCGGGGTTGCGGGCCACCTTCCCGCCCCACATCGCCAGCCACAGCACGCGACAGGACTTCTACTTCGGCCCCGACCATCTCCTGCGTCGGCACGACTATCACGTCGACATCGCGGGCGGGTTCGCCGCGGCACAATACGTCTACGACACCGTGGAAGCAGACGGGATCCGCCTGCCAACCAAACGCCGGGCCTACCGAAGCGATGCAGACAACCGCCCGATCCTGGACCAGACGATGGTCTCCATCGACGTCAGCAACGCTCGGTTCACCTGACATCGGGCTCGTACCTGTCGCGTGTTGAGCGGAACCGACGGCTGCGCGCCCCCTACCGTTTCAACGGTCGGCTCAGACACCAAGGTCGGCCAGCCAGCGCAACGCGCTGAGACTCGGCGGGAAGCAGTATTCGCCGCCGCGAGTGGTGACAAAGCGCTCGACGCCGTGCAGGCGACGCCGGACGGGGTGCCGCGGGATCGTGAAGATGCCCGAGCCGTCGTTGTCGCCCGTGAGTAGATCCTTTTCCGCGTCGAGGCCGGTGAAGTTGCCGTCGTTGAACCATTGGGACTTCACGAACTCGAACTGACGGTCGAGGTGTGCGTTGACGGCGATGAACACGATGCCGCGGTCGGCGCCGTCGTCGTCCAGGGTGCCGGCCGGCAGCGGCGGCCCATAGCTGGTGCTCCGTCGAATCAGGCGGTGGAGGTCGACGTCACCGATGATCTCCGAGTCGCGAGGATTGGCGCGCCTGGCGTGATCATCAGGTGGACGACTGCGTGATCATCTCGGAAGGCCAGGATCAGCACCGGGAACTCCCTGTTCGGCGACCGAACCTCGACGTACCCCTGACCACGGGAACGCAGGTCGTTGAAGCGGTCTGACAGATCCTTCACCTCTGAACGTCTCTCAACCGGATGGAACAGTCCCGATTCCGGCGACGTCGCCGCCCACACCACGCTCATCCAGCCCCTCTTCCCCACACAGGTCACCGCCCACGATCCAGGGCCACGCTCCCACGCTCCACCACGACACGACTACTGGGACTGGGGCGCATGATCGTGTTACGAGCTCTTAGCGGGTGGAGTTCCCCGTGCCGCTCGCCCTCGGGAAGGTCTTCGACACCACCACCGACCTTGACGGAGTCCCCGCCGGCTACCAGGACATGGCCGACCGCAAGTGCCTCAAAGTCCTCATCACGCCCTGACCCCAGGGATCCGCCCCGGAGGCCACGAGCCCGAACCGGGCGCTGTCTCTCGAAGTAGCTGCAGTGAGCTTCTTCGAGGCGGCCCGGCGGACCTCCAGCACGATCTGCACCGGTCGGCCGGCCAGCGCCACGTCCTGGAGCTGCCGGTGGTAGTGGTCGTGGACACGAGCCGAGGGGCATCCGCAGCTCGGACAGCACCCTTCACGGGCCCGACCCCGGTGCCCAGGTGTCGGCGCACGCGGGGAAGAGCTCTGACCGGGAAGGTTGGCCGCTGTCTGTGTTGTCCAGCGGTTTCAACGGCGGTGCGCGTCGGATGGCGGCGCAAGGTCAGAGATGCGTTCTGGGTTGAAATGGCCGACCGGCGGCGTCCGCGCAAGGGAGGACGAGGCAGGATCTGACTCGGTGAACCGGTCCATGAGGGATTGTCGGCCCACTCCGGGCTATCGCGTGGGAGGCCGCTGCGGGGAGCGGAGTATGAGCAGGGTGATCTCGCTGGGGGCGAAGACGCGGAACGGCGGGCCCCAGAAACCGGTGCCGCGGCTGGTGTAGAGGAGGGTGCGGGTGCCGTGGCGGCTCAGGCCGGCGAGGGCGGGCTGGTCGATGCGGACGAGGTGGTGGAAGGGCCAGATCTGGCCGCCGTGGGTGTGGCCGGAGAGTTGGAGGTCGATGCCGCCTGCTGCGGCCCGGTCGACGAACTTGGGCTGGTGGGCCAGGAGCAGGACGGGCAGGTCGGGGTCGGCGCCGTTCAGGGCTCCGGCGAGGTGGGCGCGGTGGCCGGCCAGGCCGGAGGATTCGGCGGTGACGTCATCCACGCCGGCGACCACGAGGGTGTCGCCGCCGCGTTCGAGCAGCAGATGGCTGTTGCGCAGTGCCTCCCAGCCCAGCTCGTCCATCAGGTCGACCCAGCCCTGGGCCTCGCTGTAGTACTCGTGGTTGCCGGTGACGTAGACCCGGGCCCGGGTAGCCTGCACGGTGCCGAGTGGGGCGGCTTGGGCGCGGCGGCGTTCGGCCGTGCCGTCTGCGATGTCTCCGGTGTGGCAGACCAGGTCGGCTTCCAGGGTGTTGACCTTCGCGCAGACCTGCGCAGACCAGCGGGCGCGGTCGAGCGGGCCGTAGTGGGTGTCGGTGATGAGGACGACGCGGGTGCCGTCCAATCCGGCCCCCAGGCGCGGAAGTTGCACGTCCAGGCGGCGTACCCGTGGTACCCGGCGGGCCTCGGCGTACCCCCAGGCGAGCAGCACGGCGGATACGCCGAGGACCGCCCAAGTGACGATCCGGGCCCGGTTTTGACCGTCGCCTACGCCGACCACGGTCAGGGCGAGGCGCAGCAGGACGCCGAGCAGGACGGACCAAGTGAACAGTACCCAGCTGGCTCCAAGGAGGGTGTCCCCGACGATCGCCGCCCAATCCTGCTGCCGCCGGCCGTGGCCGCGCACCATCGCGAGCGGCATAGCGATCAGGCCGAGGGCGAACAGGGCGGTGCCGGCGAGCGTGACAGGGAGCGGCCAGTGCTGGCCGGCGTGCAGCAGCACCCAGCAGGGCACGGTCCACAGCAGGACGGGGGCGATCAAAGGGATGTAGCGCATCAGGCGCAGTCGGCTCTGCTGGGTCGCATGCGCTGCACCGTCCGCGGATCGGGCCTCGCTGGTGGCGGTCACGCTTCCCCTCCTCAAGTAGCCAGACTGCCGACGCGCGCACTGTATCCGGTCGTCCTAAGGCGCGTCTTGCCGATCGCTGATGCCCATTTCATCGGCAACGTGCGCGACGGGGCGACCGGCCCGGACCCGATCGATCAGGAGTCGTTGGCCGCGCACCTCAGTCGGGTATTGGGATGGGACCTCTACCGCGAGACTCTGGCCTGTGCCGTCGCCGACCACCTGGCCATCGAGACCGGTGAGCGTGTGATGTGTCGGTGCGAACACTTCCTGTCGTCAGGGGGCGTCAGTTGTCGAGTGGTCCCGCCTAGCGGTCGGGTTTGAACGCAGAGGCCCCGTGTGGTGTGAGGGGCGGGAGGATGGGCGGGTGCTGTCCTGGGCCTGGGGGTCTGACTCATGATTTCTCTGACCGAAGTGTCCTGGTGTCACAGTGTCGGCCGTTGGCCGGGGATGGTGCGTTGTCGGTACCGGGCTGGCGGGGTGCGTCCCGATAGCGCCTCTGTGTGTCAAGCGGCCTGAGCGAGCAGGTCTCGTTGGTCGCGTTTCATGATCCGGTAGACCACGTTGGACAGGCGGCGTTTGAG